>CAYOWJ010000479.1:0-2410 GCA_964407625.1 uncultured Lentimicrobiaceae bacterium | reverse complement strand
AATCCGGAAAGATGGCATCCCCGGCGTGTTACTCAGGCTTAAAAAATACGCAAATCTTGCCCATCGGTCCGAGACAATTTCTGACATCAGGTATAGAAGAGCTGCCGACTACCAGCAATTACTGTCGTTAAGTTTACTGAAATCAAGGACAGGCAACGAACAATCCAGATTCAACAGTAAAACGGGTATTCTGTTTATCGGTCACGATGCCTTGCTGGCCGGGGCGCAAACACTGCTTCTCAGCCTGATCGGATGGATGATTGAGCACACAGGAATTACCGTTAAAATTATCTTATTGCGTGACGGGCACTTATTTGAGCGGTTCAGCAATTTAGCTCCCACCCTGGTGTGGCAGGATCTGATCAATTCATGTCCCGATGCCGAAAAAAGAAAAACGATTTTGACAAATTTCATCGGTAAAGTGGATCTGGTTTATGGAAATACCATCGTAACCCCTTCGGTTTTTGATGAACTCGCATTTTTGAATGTTCCTTTTATTTCACACATCCATGAGCTCGAAAAAACCATTCAATTATATATTGATGCTTCAACGGTACAAAAAATGCAAACCTTCTCATCGGCTGTTATCGCATGCTCAAATCCTGTCGCCAGGAATTTAACCGACAATCACCAGATCGAAAAAGATAAGATGATCGTGATTCATGAATTTGTCGAAGAAAAACAGTTAGATTTTACCCAGCCCAAAAAGGAAATCCGAAAAAAGCTGGGGCTGAGTGAGGATGGTTTTATCGTGATAAACTGTGGTACCATGTATTGGCGTAAAGGTGGCGATCTTTTTATCGAAACAGCTATCAAATTGCAGGAAAAAGGCATGACCAGTTTTCACTTTTACTGGATTGGCGATCTTTTCTGGGATTATGATCCGCCTTCACTTTCGATCAGCTCGATGAAGAAACTTCAACATAAAATTGACGAACATGGCTTAAACGGCAAGATTACATTCCTCGGCATTAAAGAAAATGTTTTTGATTATTATCTGGCCAGCGATGTGTTTTACCTCACCTCGAGAGAAGACCCTTTTCCGCTGGTATGCCTGGAAGCAGCCCAATGCAGCCTACCTGTAATTTGTTTTAAAGATGCTGGCGGAATGCCTGAGTTTGTCGAAAATGATGCAGGGTTCGTTATTCCGTTTGAAGATGTTAACGAAGCTGCCGAAAAAATTCGTTTTCTGAGTAAAAATCCTGCCGTCCTGAAAGAGATGGGCCAAACTGCCAGGCAAAAATTCCTGCAAAGGCACAGCTTAACTATTGGAGCACAACAAATATTTAATTACTGCCGGGAAATTGGAAATATCAATCCTGCTGTTTCGATCATCGTGCCTAGTTATAATTACGGGAAATTCATCGGAAAAAGGCTCGAAAGTATCATGAATCAGACATTCAGGGATTTTGAGGTCATTATTCTTGATGATGCTTCTACCGACAACAGTGTCGAAATTATTACAAAATATCTCAGCTATCCCAACGTAAAATTCATAAAAAATGAAGCCAACAGCGGTAATCCTTTTAAACAATGGTACAAAGGATTTCAGGAGGCGAAAGGAGAAATTTTGTGGTTTGCTGAGGCAGATGATTTTTGTAACCCTGAATTTTTGCAGACCATGCTGCCATCTTTCAGCGATTACAGCGTCGCCCTGGCTTATTGTAACTCCGTAATTATCGACGAAAATGATATGATTACAGGCGATTACGCCGATTATCATCATAAAGTTGATCCCCTTCATTGGCGTTCATCTTACAAAGCAAGCGGTATTGAAGAAATAAATTATGGCCTGGGTGTCAAAAATACAATTCCAAATGCCAGCGCGGTTTTGGTACGAAAAAGCTGCCTCACCGAAAGTTTATTTCAAGAATTATTTCAATTCCAGCTTTCAGGCGACTGGCATTTCTACCTGCAGGTCATCAAAAAAAGGTCCATCGAATTTCATGCTGAAACATTAAATTTCCACCGCAGACATCAAACAGCCATCACCTCAAAATTTAATGCCGATAAAGGAGACGTACTCCTGAAAGAAGCCGAAATCATCCACAACAAAATTGCCGGTGAATGTGCGTTATTTCCGGATTACCTGAAACGCTGGGATTTTTACATAACCGAGCAAATCAATGCCTTTTATCCAGCGGCAACCACCGAAACCTTCGATCAATATTATGCCCACACTTCAACCAGAGCAAAGATCGTTTCCGCAATATCCGCTGCCCGGAAAAATAAAAGGCTGGTCTTCATTACAACCAACGACAGCAGTGCAAACGGGGGAAGTGAACAATTATGGAGGCTTGCCGCAATCGAATGCAGCAGGCGTGGTTACCAGGTTATGATTGTGATAAAAAAATGGAATCCGGAACCATTTTTCTTTAAAGATTTAACCGATTCAGGGATTAACATTGTG
>CAYOWJ010000478.1:0-2411 GCA_964407625.1 uncultured Lentimicrobiaceae bacterium | reverse complement strand
GGCGAAACTTTCGATATTCACGGCGGCGGCATGGATTTGATTTTCCCGCACCACGAATCGGAGATTGCACAAGCCGTGGCAGCCAATGGTCGCGACCACGTCCGTTACTGGATGCACAACAACATGATCACCATCAACGGTCAGAAAATGGGCAAGTCGCTCAATAATTTTATAACACTCGGCGAATTTTTCAGCGGGAAACAGGCATCGCTCGAACAAGCCTACTCGCCAATCACGATAAGGTTTTTCATCCTTCAGGCACAATATCGCAGCACGCTGGATTTCTCGAACGAAGCACTCAAAGCTGCCGAAAAAGGGTTGAAACGTTTGCTCGCTGCTGCCGAAACACTCAAATCGTTAACTCATGCAGCAAATTCAACTTTGGATATTTCGGGCTTGCGCCAGAAATGCTACGATGCCATGAACGACGACTTCAACAGTCCGATTCTGATGGCCCATCTTTTTGATGGTGTGAGGATGATTAATTCGGTTAAAGATGGAAAAGAAACCATTTCGGCCACGGATCTCGATTTGCTTCGTAAAACTTTTAACGATTTCATTTTTGACATTCTTGGCTTAAAAGATGAAGAGAAATCATCCGCTGGAAACGATGAATTGGTGGAAGGCCTCATGCAGACTATTTTAGATATCCGTAAAGAAGCCAAACTTAAAAAAGACTGGCCAACTGCCGATAAAATCCGCGAGCATCTCACCAGCCTCAACATCGAAGTTAAAGATACCAAAGATGGCGCTGTTTGGGGGATGAAGGAATAATTAAAGGAAAGAAACCTGTCAGGTTACGAAAACATAAAGGACAATAAACCGCCTTTTTTTAAATTGACTCATGTATTTCTATCAAATAAAACTGGAAATGAAGCAGGTGCTATGAAAATGATAAAAATGGAATTGTCCACATACATCATTCCGGCAGGATTATCCGGCGCAAGCCGCATTAATCCTGCTGTTTGTTTTACGGCAGACTCAACCGGAAGTTATTTGGCTGGTAGGTTTGTATTGCTTTTCTGATATTTTCGGTATTTTTGTAAAAAAAATATTATGAACGATTTGACATTAAAGTTTAATTTATTGGAACCGGCTGCAAGGAAGCAAGTTCTTGATTTCATGGAGTTTTTGTTATCAAAAGCAATGAAATCAGAAGAGCCTGTTAAAACGGATTATAAAAAGAAAATATTAAAGGTTTCCGTTTGGAGCGATAAAGATATTGATTTAATGATTCAAAACCAGCAACAGTTTAATCAATGGAAAACTCAGGAGTGGTAGTTGACACCAGTATTTTTATTGATTATCTGAGAGCAAAGGATAAAAGAAATACTGTTTTATTTGGAATTCCTGACAATCAAAGGATTTACATTTCTTCAGTTACACTGTACGAACTTTTAATGGGTGCAACTGATCGGCAAAAAATTAAAGATGTCCATTTATTAATTGACGATACGATTATTCTTCCATTTGATGAAGAAGTTAGTATTCAGGCATCTGAAATTTACCATGATTTAAGGAAATCGAATACGATGATCGAATTTCGGGATATTTTTATCGCTTCTACCTGCCTTATTCACAATTTACCAATAATGACGGCCAATAAAAAGCATTTTCAAAGAATCAAAGGTTTGAAAATGAAATAAAACATCTGTTTGCGGGATTGATACTAAACAGGTTAATATGAGATGCTTAAAATACTTTTTGAATCATAAATTGTGGATTAATAATAATTTTGATTTTGATGAATTCCGGCAGGATTATCCCGCGCAAGCCGCATTAATCCTGCCGTTTGTTTTGGAAAACCTTTAATGATTTCATTTTCGACATTCCTGGCTTAAAAGATGAAGAGAAATCATCCGGTGGAAACGACGAACTGGTGGAAGGCCTCATGCAGACTATTTTAGATATCCGTAAAGAAGCCAAACTTAAAAAAGACTGGCCAACTGCCGATAAAATCCGCGAGCATCTCACCAGCCTCAACATCGAAGTTAAAGATACCAAAGATGGCGCTGTTTGGGGGATGAAGGAATAGAAAACTGAATGTGAGAAGCCGATTCAAATGATATTTAAACGCAAAGTACACAAAGAAAGACACAGAGGGCCGCAGAGGTAACACGTTGAAATAAAATCTTTGCGGCTCTCTGCGTTTTAACTCTGTGGTTCTCTGCGGTTAGAGTTTTTTTTGAGACAGTCTGTATCCTTTGAAACGAAAATCATCACTCAACCCCGTATTTATCAATCAGGTAAATTAATGTGGTAACGCAGCCGGTTCCCATGTTTAGTTCGCGATAGTTGATTTTGTCGAAAGTGTCGTTGCCGGAATGATGCATATCAAAATAGCGCTGCGGATCGGTAACGTAGGCCACCAAAGGAACGCCAGACTTTTTGAGTGGATAAATATCAACGCC
>CAYOWJ010000477.1:0-2415 GCA_964407625.1 uncultured Lentimicrobiaceae bacterium | reverse complement strand
TGATGGCATTTTTGCCTTTTTCACCAAGTTCCAGTGTAAAATTGTTCACATAAAGTCCGATGTGTTTGTACATCACCTCTTCCTCCATTTCCTGGGCATTTGTCCGAATAAAATCATAAGCTGATTGTGGATCTGCGAAAGCGTGTTCGATGCTTCGTTTTAAAACGCCATCAATTTCCCGGATCAGGGATTCACCCAAATCGCGTCTGACAATAATTCCGCCAAGAGGAACGGGCATCCCTGTCAAGGTTTCCCAAAATTCGCCAAGATCAACAATCTTGTGCAAACCTCGCGAAGCGTAAGTAAAACGGTTTTCGTGAATGATGAGTCCGGCATCGGCCTGTCCGCCTAAAACGGCGTTTTCGATATCCGAAAAAAGCATCTCAACTTTGTTTGTGGCATTTGGAAAAGCAATGCTGAAAAGCAGGTTGGCGGTTGTATTTTTGCCTGGGATCGCAATTTTTAAATCTGGAATTTCATTAATTGTGAAAGACTTTTTGCTGATGAGCAGCGGCCCGTTATTTTCGCCAAGCGCCGCTCCTGAATTGAGCAAAACATAATCTTCGGCCAACGAAAAAAATGCATTAAACGAAATTTTCGTCATTTCGATATTCCTGGCAAATGCCTGACGGTTCAATTCTTCCACATCTCCCAAAACATAGTTGAAGGTGAGGCCTTGCGTATCAATTTTCTGATGCACCATCGCATCAAAAATAAAGGTGTCGTTGGGGCAGGGAGAAAAGCCGAGGGAAATATTTGTTTTTTTATTCATTTTCGAGAGTTGATTTATTCAGATCATCAAGAATTTTAAGTGTGGTTGAGGTTAGGTTTTTTACGGCGAGCGGAATATTCCAGCGGGATTTGTCGCGTTCTTCGACAAAGTTGGAAATCGCCCGTATCTGTGCACATGGAATTTTTTCGATAAGGCAGCCATAAAGAAAAGCAGCGCCGCCCATGGTTTCGATATCAGGGTGAAGCTGCTCTTTTATCTGTAAAATCGAATTAATTTCACCATGAACAGTGTTGGCAGTTATTCCGGTTACCTGCTTTAAATTTTGAATGCCGGATTTTGTAAAATCGATTTGATTTATTAGCAAACCGGAACGAAAAGGAAAAGTGTCAAAATCGCTGAATTGAAGATCGGACGCAGTTAAAAAGCCAGCCGAAGTCAATGCCCCAATTTCAGAAAACTGATCTTTAATCACATTAACAACTTCTCCGATTGGAATTTCCGGTTTGAAGCTACCTGCAATCCCAATATTTAACGCAAAGTCATATTTTTTTTTCGAAAGGTATTTTCCTAACCAGAAAGCCTTTGCCACCATCCCGATGCCACTGATCAGAAGGTCGGTTTTTAACTTTCCAAATTGAAACGAGCTTAGTTTTCCATCAGTAAAGAATGGTTTCCCAAGCGCTTCAACAAGCGGAAAGACTTCATGTTTAGTGGCTGATAAAATTAAAATATTCACTTTTGTCGTTTTTGTCAGGCTTCAAAAGTACACAATAAACATTTTTAAAAGCATTAACACATTCTGAAATGACAATTTGTACATTTAAACTGTTCGGCAGATTTTTTGTTTATGTTATCGAAATTTAAAAATTTAAAAATATGACCTACTTATTGATTTTTGGGGTTTTCATGCTGTTGAGCTGGTTGGTTCAGATGCGCATGAAATCGAAATTTGATAAATATTCAAAGGTGCCGCTGATGAATGGAATGAGCGGAAAGGACATTGCCGAAGCCATGCTTCGCCAGAATGGCATTACCGATGTCCGGATTATGTCGGTTGAAGGCCAGCTTACCGATCATTATAATCCTTTGGACAGAACCATTAATCTTAGCCCCAATGTTTACAACGGACGCAGTGTGATGGCAGCCTCGGTGGCAGCCCACGAAACCGGCCACGCCCTGCAACATGCAACGGCTTACATGTGGCTGCAGATGCGCTCGCAACTGGTTCCGATCGTAAGCATCAGTTCACGTTGGGTGCAGTGGATTTTGCTGGCAGGAATTCTGATGATCAATATTTTCCCATCACTTTTACTCATCGGAATTATCTTGTTTGGATTGACCACACTTTTCAGTTTTATTACACTGCCTGTCGAATTTGATGCTTCAAACCGCGCATTGGCCTGGTTGAGCAGCACCGGAATGATCAGGGGAGAACAACACGAAATGGCAAAAGACGGACTTCATTGGGCAGCCATGACCTACGTAATTGCAGCTTTAGCTTCGCTTGCCACGCTGATGTATTATGTGATGATTTTCCTGGGAAGGCGGGAGTAAGAAGTCGGCAGTTGGCAGTCGCCAGTCGGGAATCTGTCAGTCGCCGGTTTGTAGCCTGCAATCGGCAGATTGCATTAGGCGTAAGAGGGAAATTAGAAACGGATTTCGATCAGGTTGAAAGGCCTGCT
>CAYOWJ010000476.1:0-2417 GCA_964407625.1 uncultured Lentimicrobiaceae bacterium | reverse complement strand
TGTGATCGGTAATCCCGATGATGCCGAGGTTTTTAATCAAAGCCTGGTTTACAATATTTTTCGGACTCATCTCCAGGTCACCACAAGGAGAGAGGACCGTGTGAATATGTAAATCAGCTTTGTAGGCTTTCATTATTTAATACTTTAAGAACCGGTTCTATTACTAATTTAGTGGGAAAAAGTATTTTGTCGGAAGCCAGAAGACGGGAGTCGTAAGCTCTCCAACAAATATTTTCCCCATTAATATCTTTATCAATACTGACCGAAAAAAAACATCAATTAGCTGAATAGCTTCATAATATTTCGTCCCTACGGGATAATATTAATACTTAATAACAACATTAAACAACCTTAAATAAGTTTCTTAAATCATTTCCAAAACCCAATATTAACAGGCCTTTTAGATACATTTAAAAATAATCCATGTAAAGCAAATTAATAACAAAATTAACTTGCTATTTCAAATTGTGTGCGTAATTTTGTGCGCAAATTCATTCACACTAATACTAATTTTATGGCTTATTCGATCCGTTTTTATACCGACATGCGCAAAGATAGTACAGGAAACCCAAAGGTTAAAAATGTACCTATCAGATTTTCATTTACTGGTGATGGAATCAGGATAATGTCCACCACAGGCCAAAAACTTGATAACATAAACCAGTGGAGTAAAATAGGCCGCAACTATAAAGCAAGTGTCGCCAACGCATCCGCCAAAAATAAAAGTCTGGAGGATTTTGCCAAAAGTATCGAAAAAATTTATCTCGATGCAAAAAAAGCAGGCATAAAGTTTAACCTGGAATATTTGAGGACGGCACTACTTGAAAAACAGCAGCAGAAAGAAGCAGAAACCTCACCAGAATCATTTTACGATTTATTCGATAGGTTCGTTACTGAACAAAAAATAAAAAACTCCTGGGCAATCGGAACCATAAATTTATGGAGTGTCCTTAAAAATAAATTCATCGAATTTGAATCAAGGCAGAAGAAAAACTACAAAATTGAAATCTCAAAAATTGATGAAGATTTTTTACAAACCTACCTTGAGTTTTTGCTCGAAAAGAATTTAAAAAACAGCTACATCAAAAAAACATTAAAGCTAACCTTTTGGTTTTTTAATTGGTGCCGGACAAAAGGAATAGAATTTCCTTATGATTATTCACAATTCAAATTTAGAGGCAAAACACCAAAGGCAGGGACTAATATCAGGCCGCTAACGATGGAACAGCTATTAAGCCTTTACAGAATGCCAATACAAAATATAGAGCTGTCGCAGGTGCGCGATGTGTTTTGTTTTTCGTGCTTCACCGGATTACGGTATTCAGATTTGAAAAACCTTAAAAAGGCTGATATTTCCGAAAATAAAGAATTCATAAAACTAATCACCATAAAAACCAGTGAGCCGCTGTTAATTCCTTTGGTTAAATTTGCCAGGGAAATCCTATCGAATTATGAAAACACCTTTTCTAAGTTGGCTTTGCCTGTTTGCTATCAGATAAAATACAACAATCTTTTAAGGGAGCTTGGGAAACTTGCAGAATTTAATGAGGAAATACCCTCAGTAAATTTTAGCGGCAACAAACGAATCGAAAGCACGTTCAAAAAATGGGAGCGGCTAACTTCGCACGTTGGCCGGCAAACCTTTATAACAAATGCTATTTTCTTAGGTATGCCAGGCGAAGTAGTAAAAGACCTTACAGGCCAAAGCAGTGATGAGATGCTTAGAATTTATTACAAAATACTCGACAAACAGAAACTTTCTGAAATGGCAAAATTTGAGCAATACGATAACAACATTTCCAATGGTGCTTAATTCATTTGGCCATGATTTTTGCACAAAGCCTTGCAGCAATGCAGGGCTTTTTTTATTCACGTCAGTAAAACGATTAATTTGTCTTTAGAAAAATTCCGTCACAAAAACGTATGAATTGTCCTATGAAAATATTCATCACATAAATGATTAATTAGTCCTATGAAATATTCCGTCACAAAAACGTGCCTATTGTCCTATCAAAATAATTCCTCAGTTAATTGCCGATTTTGTCCTATGAAAATATTTCGTCACCAAATCACGCAATTTGTCCTATGTAAAATTCCATCACCAATTCGTGCCTATTATCCTATCAAAAATTCGTCAGTTATTTAACCAATTTGTCCCACGAAATTATTCACCTCATTTCCATGCGGATTTTGTCCTATCAAAACATTTCGTCAGTTATTTAACCAAATTGTCCTATTGAAATTATTTCATCAGTTAATCGTACGTTTTGTCCTATGAAAATATTTCGTCACAAAAACATGGGAATTGTCCTATAAAACCACCAAATAAAGCCGCCTGAAATACTTGTTTTTTCATCAGTTAAATCGTCATTTTGTCCTTTTTGAATCTGCCTGTCAAACCCGCCTGAAATACTTCT
>CAYOWJ010000475.1:0-2419 GCA_964407625.1 uncultured Lentimicrobiaceae bacterium | reverse complement strand
GAATCAAGTTCTTTAACTTTTTTGCTTTCCATATTTATCAACGAATCGAGCACCAAAACTTTATCAACTTCTTTAGTTACCAACGAATCCAATTGTTCGGCTTTGTCGTTCAATTCGTTAAGCTTTTCCTCGACTCTTTTGCTCATCTCACCGCAGGACGTTAATAAACCTACCATCAAAATTACCTGTAAAACGTTTATTGGATTTTTCATATTTTTTTCTGTTTAATTTTTAAAATCATTGTTTTTCAGGAGTCTATCCCGTTTTTTAAATCAGCAAAACTGAAGATAAAACCTCATGGTTTAAGCTAATTCCCTATCAATTTGTACCAAAAGCTACCTGAAAACTGTCTTATTTTACCGGATAAGTTACCGGCAATGAGTTACCTCCAAAAATGATCGTAACATCTTTGTTGTCCTTGATCAGTTCGACCTTTTCCTTTTCGATTTCTAGCTGACGCAGGTGGAGGTATTCGGCGATGGTCATTTTCATCTCTTTCTGATAGGCCATATCGGCGATGGCTTTGTTGATTTCGGCCTGCTTACGCGAGAGTTCAGCATCGGCTCTGGCTTTTTGAGTAAGGATGCTTTGATTCTGAGCGGCAGTATTTTTGGTTTCTGTCAGCACCTGTTCGGGAGGAGTTACCGCGCCAATCGAAACCTGCATGATGGTTACCGGCAGGTTGATTTTTGCAGTGTATTCCGAAATGTCTTTAAAGATGTCTTTTTCGAGCTGTGATGAAATCTCCCGTTTACTGGCCAGCTCAAACATTTTAAAAGCACTGGCCTTGTCTCTGACCATCGTCCTGAAACTTGCCTGAAGGTTATTAGCGTACCATTCGGCCCCGAAGTTTTTGTACAAAACCGGGGTTTCTCCTTTTCTGATCTGACATTTCAGATAAACACTAAACGAAACAGGGGTGTTGTCGGAGGGTATCATGTTGGCGAAATCCTCCGTAATGGTAATCGGTGTAATCGGGAATTCTTTGTGTTCGGTTGTAAAAACACACCAGGTCGAGCCGGTTGAAACAGGTTTATCATCAACGCCTCCATGCCCGAAAATATAAGGTTTGTACACCAGCACACTTTCGATGCCAGGATCGGGCTGAACGCGGTAGCAGGAAGTTGTTAAACCTGCCAGTAACGCTGCAAACAGCGATAATTGTAATATCTTTTTCATTGTTTTGTTTGATTAAATTAACGAATTTGTAAAAGTTTTCATGCTTCCAAAATTAGCCTTTTTACTTCAATAAATTGAGACTTCCTGATTTCACTTTATGAACAAAGTCATTTAAAGATACTTAGAAAATCAGGTATCGCAAAATCGATTGTTGTTTAAATCGTAATATTGTTGTATTTGATTTATTAAGCTCATGAATTTTGAAGGATAAACCAATAGATTGCCGTGTATTTGCGAATAATGCTTTGGAGAACTTAGTGAAAGATAAGAAAGTCTGAGTTTTTTACAAACCTTTTTCAGGATGACCTTATGAAAATTTCCGTTGTTTTCGAGGGAAGGCTCATTGCGAGGGCCTTTGGAAGCGATACAGAAGCACAGGCTGGCTTGTGCGATGGCGCGGCTTGTATCGCGTGGATGAGCCAAACCGTAGAAAACAGGAAATTTTCATGAAGTCTTGACTTTTTCTTTGTTACTTTCTTTTGTGGCAAGACAAAAGAAAGTAAAGCAAATTGTCCAAAAGATCAGGCTAATAATCTGAACACAAATGCGACAGTTTAATTTGCTAGAGGTCAGGTAGTCTGAATTTAAGATTGAACCTTCATATTTACCTGATTATAAAACTTATTTGACGACTACCTTTGGTGGGAAAATTATTTGTGGTAAAAACGATAGTTATCATTTACTCAAGTGGTAGTTATCATTCACTCAAGTGGTAGTTATCATTTCAGTGGGTAGTCTCCGATCACTTAAATAAAAAATAATAAAGCCTTTTCTTTGAGGGTACCGATGTTTGAATTCATTTTATGATACTTTTGGGTTGACAATTATGTTCCATTAAAATTATTCATGATGAAAGCAATTTCAATCAAGCAGCCCTGGGCTGAACTCATCGGGCAAGGGGTTAAAACCATTGAAGTACGAAGCTGGCAAACAAAATACCGAGGGCCGCTGTTAATCGTTTCGAGTTTGAATCCTTTCGAAGGACTTAAGAAGTTTAAAGAAACCGACAGTGAAGGACGCCACAAAGTTGAGGATGAACTTTTTGATGATTTAAAGTTTTTGCACTTTGGCCGTGCTATCTGCATTTGCGAGTTATACGAAATCGAGCCATTCGCCAGAAAGCATGAAAAAGGAGCACACTTAGCTTCCGGCTGGGGTGACTCGTTTGCCTGGTGCCTGAGAAATATTCAGCCTGTAAAACCCGTGCCCATCAAAGGCAAATTAAATTTTTTTGAGGTTG
>CAYOWJ010000474.1:0-2428 GCA_964407625.1 uncultured Lentimicrobiaceae bacterium | reverse complement strand
TTGCTGATTTGTGGTGCATCTTCCAGCACGTCACTTCCAACTCCGTAAGTTGTCGCGGCATAGCCGATAAACTGTAACTGGTCACCCAGTGCATAATCAAAACTGCTGATTGCTTTTTGGGATTTAAAATCTGCACTTTCAGCCTTTCCCTGATAATCTAATTTTATCTGATGTCGGTCATTACCGAAGTTCATCATTTTGATAGATTGGCTTGCTGTGCTGCTTGTTGCCGTTAGCAGGTAGTATTTTTCATTCCCGGCATCAAAAGTGAACGAATGGCTGCCAGCATCCAAAATATCGGCAAAATTGGCCACCTCGCGCCCAATCAAATCAAAAACGCTGATTTTAATCAGATCTTTTTCAGGAACGTTCAGCATAAATGATGTTTTTCCATCGAAAGGATTGGGAAAATTCTGCGAAACCGAAAATAGGTTTATTCCGGTTTCGATATTATCGCCAATACCAGTTACATAATTTAGCACCAACACTGTATTCGGAGCAAAGAGCGTTGTGTCGCCTCCCTGTGTCAGGTTATGGATGTTGATGCTGTCGAGGGTCACAGCCTGGCCGCCGTATGTAGCTGTATAGGTGAGTTGGATAAAGGGTCTCTGCCCAAAAGCATTTGAGATAGTGAGCAATGCTAAAACGAAAAATGTGTAAATTGATTTTTTCATGGGGAGGATTTGTTAAATTAGAAAAGTTTGAAAACAGAATTTTTACCAAAATTACAGGATTATTTTACAAGTACTAAAATGGTTTAAATTTTATTATTTTTGGGAAGAAAATGAGTGATGATGACAGGAAAACATTTTGAATATAGTTGATGTTTGATAATAAATAAATTTATGAATTTCAGTCAATTATCGGAAATATTAAAGCAAACCAACGAGAGGCTGTATCAAAAAGCTGTTAAAGCCATAAATTTAAGCCTCACCATGCGCAACTGGCTGTTTGGTTTTTATATTGTCGAATTTGAACAGAATGGCGAAGACAGGGCTAAATATGGAAAAAAATTGTTACAAAACCTCGCCGAAGAATTGGCGATTAAAGGTCTTTCGGCTCCTGAACTATCACGCTGCAGACAGTTTTATCAAACCTATGCTGAAATTCTTGGGTTGGCAACCCAAAATTCTCTGGCAAGCATTTTCGGTGATTTTTTACCCCCTCAATTTCTAAAAGGTAAACAGTTGCCAATTCTTGGGACGGCGTCCCAAGAATTGACCAAAACTCACCATACAAACATTCCTGGGATTCTTGGGATGCCATCCCAAGAATCAGAAATAGGTTTACAAATTACTGATTCACAATACTCCAGTAATCTTATTACACAAGTATCCTATTCTCATTTTATCGAATTACTTAAAATTGAAGACCCGACTAAAAGACGGTTTTATGAGTTAATTATTCTAAAAAACCAGCCTTCTGTAACCGAATTAAGGCGACAAATTCATTCGCTTACCTATGAGAGATTTGGCCTTTCGGGCAATAAGGATTTGGCTTTTGAGCAATTGCAACAAAAAATTGTACCTGCAAGCAGCACCGATTTGGTAAAATCACACTACTTCTTTGAATTTCTAAAAATAAATCAACCTCAACTTGTCGAAGAAACAGAATTGGAGCAAGCCCTCATTACTCATTTGCAGGATTTTATAATCGAATTGGGAAATGGTTTTTGCTTTGAAGCACGGCAAAAGCGAATTTTGATAGATGACGAATATTTTTTCATAGACCTGGTCTTTTATCACCGGATATTGAAATGCCACGTACTTATTGAACTCAAAACCGAAAAAGCAAAATATGAACATTTTGGCCAGTTGAAAGTGTATTTGCAGCATTACAAATTGAAAGAAATGGCTTTGGACGATAACCCGCCGGTAGGAATTCTGCTGGTTACAGATAAAAATAAAACACTTGTCGAATACGCCATTGCTGATTCAGACCTCGAAATATTTGTAAGTAAATATCAGTTGCAACTACCTGATAAAAAACAACTTGAACGATTTATTCAACAGGAATTGAAAAAATTGTAATTACCGGAATATTCGCAGCCATCTTGAAAAATGGCCTAACAGAAAACTTTGAACAAAAGATTTTCAACACCAGCCTCAAATCGCTTTTTCTTCAACAAGTAGTGCTTTTTTCCAAATTTTCAGATAATTTTGCTGACCAACTACCGGCAATGAATCCGGAGCGCATCAACATGAAAATAAATTTGTTATGAAAGAATTTGACGTAATCAGAACCGCCTGGCACGAATTGTACGGCCACGATAACAATCCTTTGCTTGATGACTTTCTGAAATATCTAAAAGATTTTAAAAACCGGCAAGTCATTCAACCACAGGAGCCTGAATGGTACAAAGATGCCATCGTCTATTCGCTTTATGTTGATTTGTTTAACAAGACTTTCGATGGCCTCCGTGAAAAAC
>CAYOWJ010000473.1:0-2435 GCA_964407625.1 uncultured Lentimicrobiaceae bacterium | reverse complement strand
ATCAAAAATAATGAAAAATAATTTAAAAAAAACTTGTTTTTAATCATAGTATCTGCTTGATGTTGATATAGATTTTATGTGAGTCGTAAACTGATAATCCGGTTCTAATAATAGATTACCCAATTTTTCTCCACACTAAATCCGCCGCAAAAACATCTTTCCCATTGGTTTTGCTTCTGGCAAGAATAACGTGGCTTTCAGGATGGTTTTCGTGAATCAACAGCTCAATTTCTTCGCCTGATTTTGATTCGTGCATAAAATTTACCTGAAATGAAGCAAGCTGGTTTGCCTGATGAAAATCGTTATCAAAAAGGTTGAGACACCATTCGACATAGCGCGTGTTGTTGACATGGTTGTTAAAATCCATATCAGAATATTTGGTTAGGATGGTTTCTCTGTATTCAATTCCCGCCGGAACCGTGATTTTTGAAGCATTTTCGCCAAGCGCCATTTTATCGGTGGTGAGATGCGCCGTGTTTTTAACGAGGTCTAATTTCTGAGGCCGCCTGGTTTTGGCATCCAGGATGAGCCAGGTTGAACTTGCCGCACCGATTTTTTCGCCTTCGAGGGTAGTGATTACATAATCGCGATAGGCAAAAATGCCTTCGGGCGGACGTGGCCAGGTTTCGACCAATATCTTATCGCGCCATTTGGGGTAACGATCCATTTTTACAAACCAACGCAGAATCACCCAAAACTGGTTCAACTGCCCGGCATCATCATAGCCAAAACCATGATGGTTTGCATGTTGCCATGCCGTTTCCTGCAAATAGTTGCAGATAGTCGTCATCGTGGCAAAGCCTCTGAAATCGGCTTCCTGCCAATGGATAAAATACTCGTCTTTCCAGGTTTTTTTGAGGGATTCCATAACATGATTTAAAAATATTTGTACAATCGTTAATTACCGGTTTAGATGCTGATAGACAGATTTTTGGAGAACACCCATTTCAATGAAAAATCTGAAATTATTATGACAATAAAACATCAGCCGGAATTCCTAACTCATTGTAAAACAATCTGGCTACCTCAAGTGTTAGCGGCTTGCGTTTGTTCAAAATTGCCGAAACGTATCCTTTTGAACCTATTTTACCAACAAAATACTGGTTTTTTAATCCCAAATCAGCCATTTTACTTTTTACGGCATCAATAGGGTTTGGTTTTGGGATAGGGTAGTTTTGATCTTCATAATGTTTAATCAACAAAAGCACAATCTGAAGTTCTTGCCCTTCAAGTGTTTCGGGTAAAATATTTTTATCAAACATTTCATCAGCCCAGTCAAGATATTGCTGATATTCTTCATTTGTTTCGATTATCTTTAAATTCATGATTTTTTCTTTTTAAAAATTGTACTGGTTGCATCTATCGTATCGTATTCAGAATGAGTGCCAAACCACTTTACCTGGATAACTCTGAATCGAAAAACAATCCTCACAACTAATCGGTATTTATTGCCCATTATATTGAAAACCACTCTGTCATCAGACACCAGGCTGGCATTTCCATACTTTATTTTCAGCTCATTAAAGTTACTAAAATCGCATCGAATCAGCTCATGATACCACTCTTGCAAAGCGTTCGATGCCAAAGGATACTTTTGACAATAATCTAACAATGTTTTTCTGGTGATTATGTTAAACATGATGCAAAAGTAAAAATAGTTTTCTATCAGAAAACATTTCTTTGGCTTAAATTTGAAGATGTTTTTTTTTTAGTGAACGGAATCAAAAACAGCATGTATTGAACCCCGATTTCCAGGCTTGCTAAAAATGTAAATGCTGTCTAATTTTGGATATTCGATCCAGATTAAACTGTCGTTGGTAAGGTCGTAAATCGAAAGCTGGAGGTTTTCTTTGGCAAAGGCAATGGCTTCATCATAAGCTCCTTCAGCAAAAATCCGATCGCTATCGAAATAGTAAAGCGAATCTTCCCCATTAAACCAGCCACCTACAATTGATTCATGTTTTAACGAATGTTCCACAACCTTGTCTAAACTTTCCTTACCAAAACTATTCTGAGTTTCAAGGTATGCAACAGCGATCCCCGAGGTAACCGGCGCTTTTTTTTCGATATCCAAAGTAAAACCATCGGGATGCCGGGTGGCATATTCCCAAACATAATTAACTATCCCATCATTATTGGTTTCTTGCTTTTTACAACCCGAAACAAGGCTGGCAGAAAGGATAAGAAAAAGAAATAAATTGGTGAGCCGAAAAAAACTGAACATTTTCATAAATCCCTAAATTTCAATACATAAAATCAACCTCACTATCCATTTTGCACATTCAACACGATTTTGTCCTTTTTCCATTAAAACGCCTTCACCTTCATGATAAAATCGGTTAGCCGCATTTCTTCCTGTTCGCCGGTTTTCATGTTTTTAACCGAAAGCACGTCTTTTTCGATTTCATCCTGGCCAATAATCACCACAAACGGAA
>CAYOWJ010000472.1:0-2470 GCA_964407625.1 uncultured Lentimicrobiaceae bacterium | reverse complement strand
TGCAATTAATTTGAAAAATGGCAAAAGAAGCAAAAGCAAGAATCAAGATTAACAAGCTGCTCGAAGAAGCTGGCTGGCGGTTTTTTGATGATGGGAAATCAAAAGCAAACATCATTTTAGAGAATAATGCTAAACTGACAATCAACACCTTAAACGATTTTGGAGATGACTTTGAGAAAACCAAAAACGGTTTTATTGATTATTTGCTCCTCGACGACAAGGGCTTTCCATTCATCGTTCTTGAAGCAAAGAAAGAAGAAGTAAATCCGCTGTCGGCCAAAGAGCAGGCCAGGAAATATGCCCAATCCCAAAACTGCCGTTTTATAATTCTTTCAAATGGAAACCAGCATTATTTCTGGGATTTATTGAGTGGAAACCCCAACATCATTTCCCGGTTTCCTACGCCCGAAACCGTGGTTGGTTACAGCACTTTCAGGCCAAATCCGCAGGCTTTGATAAATGAAACGGTTAAAGATGATTATATCACCTTAACGCAAAAACCCGACTATTCCAACGACCCCCGATATTCTGACGAAAATCAGCGCAAAGCCTACATTTTTGAAAACAAACTCAGTTTTCTCCGAAAATACCAGATCAGAGCCATCGAACGGATTCAGGAAGAAGTAAAAGACGGCAACGACCGCTTCCTTTTTGAAATGGCCACCGGCACCGGAAAAACGCTCACTGCTGCTGCCGTTATCAAATTATTTTTACGGACTGGAAACGCCCGCAGGGTTCTTTTCCTTGTTGACCGGCTGGAGTTGGAAGACCAGGCCGACAAAGCTTTTAAAAGATATTTGCGCAACGATTACAAATGCAGCATCTACAAGGAAAACCGCGACGACTGGCGAAAAGCGGAGATTGTGGTTTCGACAGTTCAATCGTTTTTAATCAAAAACAAATACAAACGCCTTTTCGCCCCAACCGACTTCGATCTGGTGATTTCGGACGAAGCCCACCGCAGCATTGGCGGCAACAGCCGCGCGGTTTTTGAATATTTTATGGGCTACAAATTAGGATTGACGGCAACTCCAAAGGATTATCTCAAAAAAATTGATGCCGAACAATTGAGCGAAAAAGACCCGCGCGAATTGGAAAGACGTATGTTGCTCGACACATACAAAACCTTTGGCTGCGCCGATGGCAGGCCAACTTTCCAATACAGTTTGCTCGATGGTGTAAAAGATGGTTTTCTGGTTAATCCGGTGGTGGTGGATGCCCGCACCGAAATTACCACGCAGTTGCTCTCCGACGAAGGTTACAGCGTACTCACCACCAACGATGAGGGAAACGAAGAAGAACAATCATTTTATCAGAAGGATTTTGAAAGGAAATTTTTTAGCGATAACACGAATCGGATATTCTGCAAAACGATTATCGAAAATGCATACCGTGACCCAATAACCAACGAAATGGGTAAAACCATCGTGTTTTGTGTAAGCCAGAATCACGCTTCCAAAATTGCCCAGATTCTCAACGAATTTGCCGACCAGAAATTCCCCGGGAAATACAACTCCGATTTTGCCTTGCAGGTTACTTCGCAGGTGCAGGATGCGCAACAGTTTACCCTCAACTTTACAAACAACAATCTGAATGGTTCAGGAAACTTTAACCCACTTTATAAATCGAGTAAAACAAGGGTTTGTGTTACGGTTGGAATGATGACCACCGGCTACGATTGCCCCGATTTGCTCAATGTTTGCCTGATGCGCCCCATCTTTTCGCCTACCGACTTTATCCAGATTAAAGGCCGTGGAACCCGGAAACATAATTTTACCGATAATTTGTTGGATAAAGATTTGGCTAAAGAAATCCAGAAACCCGACAAAAAGAGTTTTAAACTGTTCGACTTCTTCGCTACCTGCGAATATTTCGAGAAGAAATTCAATTATGACGAAATACTGAAACTCCCCGTCAATCCTGCAAAAGAGCCTGGCCCTGGTGGTACAGTTTACGTTACTCCCGACGATTACGACAGCACAAATCCCGACCCGTTAAAATCAATGGTTGTTAACGAAATCGGCCTCGAAGGGATGAAAATTGACCGCATGTATTTTGATAAGTTTGAAGAGGCTGTTAAAGAAGATGAGGAAATTCAAAAGTTGATCGAACAGCGTAACCTCGACGGAATTGAGCAATACATCCTGACCAACATTTTTGAGAAACCCGAGGAATTCTACAACCTCGACAAACTGCGGAAATCCATCAAAGTTGACCGCCGGCTGGTGCTTCGCGAAATCATCGAGAAAATGCTGGGCTACATTCCTTATTTCAAAAGCAAAGACGAACTTCTCGAAGATGAGTTTGATAAATTTGATACCCGCTATTTGCCGGAACAAATTTATTTTAACCATGCTAAAAACTTCTTCAAAAGCTACATCACCGACACCGAATTCAGAGAAATTATCGAAAACAAAAAATATGCTTTGCTCAACACCAACCCCAACGGCGAGGTATTCCGCAAACTGCC
>CAYOWJ010000471.1:0-2470 GCA_964407625.1 uncultured Lentimicrobiaceae bacterium | reverse complement strand
TAAACTGAATTATTTGGATTTTTTTACGTCAAATTCGCCAACAAATGGGATTTGGCTTGCAAGTTCTACACGAATAACATTTTCCAGAAAAGTTTCCAGTTGAAAAAACTGTGCTGCCCTCAGTGGAGTGATGGCTTTTGCCATTTTTTTGAATGTTGATTTCTGAAGCTTAAGAAATTCGTTGTTAAGGCTTATTGCGCCATTTACTAATTCTGATGCTTTTTCGTTGGTAAGTGTGGTGTAGTTTTTGGCATATTCGGTAATGCCATTTGCACGTTTGGTTCCAATAGCTTTGCGGGCAACTTCGTATTCATCGTAAATCTGCCAGAAAGCAGTGGCTTCAGCGTCGGTAATTTTCATGTGGTCGGCCACAATTTGTTTTTTCTCCATCCCGTAAACGCTTTGCAACAAACCAATTTCATCAGCATTCGATTGTGCAAACGATGCCATTCCAAACATCACAAATACAGCAAAAAAAATGATCTTTTTCATAATACTTTAAGATTTAATTAATTATTAGATTTAAATTTCAGGTTGCTCCTGTTATAACTTTAAGGCGGCAAAGATAGAAAAATCTCATTTATTAAAACTACTTATTGTTGGGTAGTTTATTGATTTTCATATTTAAAAAATCAAAAATCCGGATTTCAATCATTAAAATAGCATGCTATTTCCTGGCCATAAAATTATTGTACATATCCTGAATTTGCTTTTCGTAGGGATAACAATTTTTCAGCTTTTCGATGTATGGTACAGCCTTTACGCGCTCATTATTATTCATGTAAAAAGCAAACAGGGCATACAACAAATCGTAATTGCAAGGTTCCGGTATAAGACCTTTAATCAGGGTGGCTTCGCACTTTTCGTTCTGATTAGTCATCTGGTAAAGCAAGCCCAGATTGTACAAAATCCTGGAATTAGTCTGGTCTTTAGAAGAGGCAGTTTCGAGCAAAGAAATTGCTTCGGCGTATTTTTTCTCTTCACCATAAAGCAAAGCCAGATAATAATATCCGTCAATGATTTCGGGATGATTGGCAATTACTTCTTTGTAAAGTTTGGATGCATCCTCAGTTTTGCCCTGCTGATAATAAATGAGCGCCAGGTTCATTTTTGCCGGATAAAACAAATTATCAATGGCGATAGCCTCGCGGTAATTTTCCTCAGCCTTTGCAATATCATTTAATTTTGAATAATAATTTCCCAGGTTATGCCGTCCCATCGGGAAATCGGCAACATATTCCTGCGACTTTTTATATTCGTCAAGCGCTATTTGGAACAAACCAAATTGAATTTCGTTAAAGGCTTTTTTACCGAAGCCCGAAAGTCTTGAAGCAGCCTCGATGCGCACCGATTTTATCGGGTCGTTAAGCATCGGCACCAGCACCCGGAATAGTTCAGCCGAATCGGCGGCAATAAAATTCTCAACTGCAGTGTATCGCAGCAATGGGTCAGGGTCATTCAAAGCTTTTCGCAATGCATCTTTTGCCTGCTCACTCTGGAATGACGACAAATATCCGATAGCCGTAGCCCTGATAATTTCGGGATAAAGGTTGCTGTTGATGAGTTTGAGCAGGTCAGAATCGGCTCCTGGCTTTTCTTGAAATCCATCGGCCAGAATGGTTGCATAATGCGGTTTTTGCCTTTCACCGTACCATTTATTTACGTATTCGAGTGCCCATTGATTGGTTTTATCGTCGTGGCAGTGGGTGCAGGCGTTTGGGGTTCCAAGTTCAATCGAGAGATCTGGCCGCGGAATGCGCATGCTGTGATCGAAGCGCTTATCAACACCCATAAAATAACTACCTGGCATGTGGCAATCGCGGCAGAGCGCACCGGCGCCAACTTCAACTTTTTCGCCCCGTTTGTTATAAAAAGGATTACCTGCTTCACCTTTTGATTTATGCAGATGATGATTGTAAGTGTCGTATTCATCTTCACGGTGGCATTGGGTACATAAAGCATTGCCTTCAAACTTTCGCTGAAGGCTGTGTGGATCGTGGCAATCGCCGCAACGCACATCTTTCATGTACATTTTGCTTTGGGTAAAAGAGCCGTATTCGTAATCTTCCTCCAGAAACTGCCCATCAATATGATAATATGGCGGGGTTGGCAATTGCGGAATGGCGTAGCTCAAAAAATCGGTGTGCGTGTGATCGAGAGCCCCCTGCGAACTCCGGCGTGCATGGCATGGAGCACACGATTCGACATATTGCCGTGAAGGAATTTTGCTGGTTTTGATAAGAAGCGCGGTATTATTGTCCTGCGGCCGGGCCATTTCGGGCAACCGCGCCCATTCGATGTGCGCCGAACCGGGGCCGTGGCAGGCTTCGCAGTTTACGTTAATGTCAACCCAGGTGGTATTGTAAGATTTGGTTTCGATGTCAAAGTTTTTTTGAAGATTTGTCGAATGACACTCAGCGCACATGCTGTTCCAGTTTTGTGCCTGGTTGGTCCAGTAAAGCCAGTTGTC
>CAYOWJ010000470.1:0-2482 GCA_964407625.1 uncultured Lentimicrobiaceae bacterium | reverse complement strand
ATATTATTATTACATGTGTTCCATATACCAGCTCAGTTCCTTTTCAATTTTCCTGAACCTGAAAATGGTTGTGATGATTTTTTGTAAACGGATGAAAGCTGTTTCGCTTTTTACAACATAGTCGAAAGCCTTGTGGTGCATGCAGCTTATGGCAACATCAATTTTATCCTGTGCCGAAAGTATCACCACCGGAATATCCGGATTGAAGGCTTTTATCTTATCCAGGGTTTCGATTCCATTCATGGCCGTTTTATTAATACCATCGAGCATGTAATCCAAAATGATTACATCGGGGGTATGCTGCAGATTTGCCACACAAAGTTCGCCGGTAGCAAAGGTTTCGATAGTAAAATCGGCGCTCTGAAGGAATTCGATTTCCAATGATTTTAAGAAAACGGCGTCATCATCCACCAGAAACAGCTTTATTTTATTTTCGGTTTTCATTTTATAATTGTTCAAGTTTTTTTTTGGTAAGATACAAGGTTTTCGCGGCTTTATGGATAATTTATTATTAAAGAAACACACCAGTAAGCTTTTTTATCCGGTCGAACTCTTCTTCTAATTCACTGCAGGCCTGCGTACACACAGTACCGAGCTGCATTACAAGGTCTTGTATTCCTTCGGACTGCTCCAGGGTGGTTGCATATTCCTGAATTTTTTTGGCCATATCAACATAATCGTTATGAATGCCCATGATTGATAAGGATGGGATCATTTTATGCACTGCTGCATGCAGCGAACTCCAGTCCTGAGTTTTAAAACTGTGCTTCATGGCAATGATTAATGGCGGCGATTGTTTAAGATAAGCAGATATCATTTCCATCATTAATGTTGGATTCGATTTGGTGCGCTGAAGCAGATAATTGAGGTCGATGCATCGCGGTTTTTTACTTTCGATGCACGGCTCATACTTGACTATTGCAAATTTATCGGTCGGGGGTTTCTTAACGAGTCCCAGAATTTTGCTGTACAACAGCTTTTCGTCGACAGGTTTTGCAATATAATCGTTCATGCCAACGGCTTTGCATTTTGCCAGGTCAACAGTTGTAACATCGGCAGTGAGGGCAATGATGGGGATTTCCAGATTCATCTTGTTGCGAATGTAAGCGGTAGTTTCAAAACCATTCATTTCGGGCATTTGCAGGTCCATCAAAATAACATCAAACGATTTGGTTTCAAGTTTTTCGATGGCAATTTTACCGTTGGAGGCAATGTTACATTCAAAGCCAAAATCATCCAGAAGCGTCTTCATCAATAGCTGGTTTAGCGGGATATCCTCGGCCACCAGTACTTTGATGCTCATAATTTCGGTGTTTAATTCCTCGGCTTCGATTTCGTTTTCGACTTCGATATTGGTTTTCGAAAAGGTGAGGATAAAGCTAAAAGTAGAACCTTCGTCAACCTTGCTTATAACGCGGATACTTCCACCCTGCGGCTCAACAAGCTGCCGTACGATGGCCAATCCAAGACCGGTTCCGCCATAAATCCTCGATGTACCGCTGGAACCTTGTGCAAAGTTCTCGAAAATCTTTTCAATCTTATCTTCGGCAATGCCAATCCCGGTATCCGACACGGCAAATTCGATGGTTGCTTTTTCGTCGTCTTCGCTCAGCAAACGTACGCTTACGGTAATTTTTCCTTTCGAAGTAAATTTTACAGCATTACTCACCAGGTTTAAGATAATCTGATGCAAACGCACCGGGTCGCCAACCAACACCTCGGGAATCCGGCTGTCGTATTCTTTAACTAATTCTAAATTTCTTTCCTGGATTTTAGTTTCAAACAGATGGAGCATGGCCGAAATGGATAAGGCCAGCTTAAAAGGAATTTGCTCAAAAGTCATCTTGCCGGCATCCACTTTTGCAAGGTCGAGGATATCGTTAATAAGCACAATCAAAGCGTCGCCACTCATTTTGATGGCATGCAGATATTCGTTTTGCTTGGCCGATAAATCGGTTTTTAACAACACTTTGGTAAAACCGATAATCGCATTCATGGGCGTCCGGATTTCGTGGCTCATGTTCGACAAAAACTGTTGCTTTGCTTTTACTGCGGTTACTGCGGTTCGGGTGGCACTTTCGGCTTTACTTTTTTCGTCTTCGGCAATTGCCGTTGCCAGTTCGGCAAACACTTTTGCTTCGATCAGTTCTTTTTCGATAATTTTTTGTTCGGTGATATCTCTTGCTACCACCACTGCACCGAGTACTTTTCCATTTTCATCTTTATAAACCGAGCCGTTAAACAAAACATCCGTGAGCTTACCATCTTTGATTGTAAGCGGATAATCGCTTACAGAGCCGTTGGCAAATATTTCCTCATAAACTTCGCGTGCCTTTTGATGCTCGGTGAAATAATCAAAAAAATCGGTGCCAGTGAGCTTTTCTCTCGAAACCTCCGTAATGTTCGCAAATGCTTTGTTCATATCCGTAATTTTGCCTTTGGCACTAATGGTAATCAACGGATCGAGGCTGGCTTCGATAAG
>CAYOWJ010000469.1:0-2489 GCA_964407625.1 uncultured Lentimicrobiaceae bacterium | reverse complement strand
GTCGAATTTTTCCATCATTCCAATCTTTCATTCCGATCTCACCGCCTCAGCAGGATTGAGTTTTAGCGCTTTGCGGGTTGGCCAAAGCGAAGCTATGATGGCTGTAACAATTACCAAAATGGTGATAATAAGATAAAACCGGGCACTCACAAAGGGGTAAACAAAAGAACTGTAGCCAATCGCTTCGAGACCTTCAGCCCATGCGGCAAAATTAATCCCGGTATTCCCAAAGATTCCCATCAAGGTGATGCTGATGCAAAGCCCGGCAACTCCGCCGGAAAGTGAAAGCATTGTAGTTTCGAGCAGAATCATTTTGAAGACCCTTTTCTTATTCATGCCGATGGCCATCAACATGCCCAATTCATGTTTCCGTTCGAGGATAACCATCAGCATGGTGTTGATGATGCCGAAAATCAGCGCCAAGAGGATGATCACAATCAGCCAGAACCCAAACTGGTCGGTCATTGCCGAAATAACCACGAGCAAAGGCCTCAGTTCGAGCCAGTTTTCTACACTTAACCTATCAAAAGAAGATTTGAGTGAAGCAGCCACCGGAATTGCAGCTTCGTGGCTGGCAGTAAGCATGGCAATTTCGTTGGTTTGTGAGGGGTCAATTCCAAGAACCGGGTTTAAATCGTCAGATTTCACAAATACATTCATTTCATCAAACCGGCTATTTGAAGTTTTGTAAATCCCGCCAACCCTGAAAAGTGCGTAACTCATTTCGCCATTCAGCGATTGAAGGGTGACCACAATCTTATTTCCGAGACCTGCCTTGAGCTTGTGGGCTAACTTCTGCCCAATCACGATGGAAGCAGCTTTATTCACTTTTTCAAAATAGCTGCCCTCCACAATTTTGCTGTAAATGGTTGTGACCTCTTTCTCCATTTCAGGGACGATTCCTGAAATAATAATCCCGGCACCGGTTGTTGCTGTGCTGGCGATGGCCTGGGCTTTTGTGCGGTAACAAAAAGCGATAACACGTTCATCTTTCCGGATAATTTCCAGCTTTCCGGCAACATCTTCAATTAAAAACTGTGCCGAAAGATTATCAACAAACAGCGGATGATGAATCTGGACATGCGATATTTCGACGCTGATGGCGTCATCCGTTTGCTGGGCTGACATTCCGTTCATCAGCCCTGTCAGAAAAATCCCACCGGTCAGCCCGATCGCGATGGCCATCATTACGGTGAGGCTTCGGACCTTGTTGCGCCAGATATTTCTCCATGAAATTCTCCAAATCATAAACCTGAATGTTAAGTTAGCTGTGTAATCCTGAAATAAGATTAAAACGGGAAATCGACAAAAGTGGGTAAAAAGCAATAACGAAAGTAAGAATGAAAACGATGATGGCCTGGGCAACATAAATGTCGAGCCTGAAGGCAAACGGGATAATTGGCTGCTGGTTGAATTCGAGCATTGCAGTTGCCGTTTCGCCGGTTAAAGGGATGGGATGATTGTGGAAATAATTGATAACCGGCAGGCTGACAATTGCCCCTGCAATCACTCCGATAAAGCCCATGTAAAGGGTTTCGAGGAAAACGACAAAAGCTAATTTGTACCGCTGCATCCCAACGGCAATCATCACCGAAAACTCTTTACGGCGCTCCAGGGTCATCATCAGGATTGTTCCAAAAATCCCAAAGGCAACCACCACATATAAAATCCCAAGCATAAAAATACCGCTGATATTGTCGCTTTGAATCTGTTGCTGTAGCTCGACCAACATTTCTTTCCAGGTCATAATTTCGTATTGCTGACCAAGTGCGGCGTTTAATTTTGCAAAAGTTTTATCAAGATCATCCGGCTTGTTGAGCATGAGCGAATATGAAGTAAGCCGGTTTTCGGCTGCAAAAAAATACTGCGATGCCTCCAATGTCATATAAATCAATTGTTTGTTCATCTCCGGAAACGGAAAGTGAAGCAACCCCCGAACCTGAAATTCGCCGGCAGCCGACAATCCATGGTATCCCTGCGAAATCAAAACCACCGTATCTCCAATATCCAACTGTAGGAATTTTGCAAGGTCTTCGGCAACCAAAAGCCCTTGATCGGACTCATTTTCGAAATAATTGCCCTTTAAAACCCGGCTTTTAAGATTGGTGATTTTATCTTCCATCTCGGGCAAAGTGCCTATCAGTGCAACTCCTTTGGTGAGATTTCCTGAAGATGCCAAAGCAAACGATTCGAGGCGTGGGATTGCATCAGTGACATTTGGGTCGGATTTGATGATTTTATCAAGTTCCGGGGTGACTTCCAGGGTATTATCAATAATTTTATCTTCCCAATAACCCTGGCCGTGAATCTGGATAAAACCTGTCGAGTTGCGGATGGCGTCGCGTTCCAAAAGTTCGTAACTTCCAAACTGCATCGAACGCATTAAAAGTGCCAGAAAAATGGCAAAAAGCACCGATGAAACCGTAATCATCGTGCGGCGTTTGTTGCGCCACAAATTCCGCCAGGCCAGTTTAAAATAGTTTTTCATC
>CAYOWJ010000468.1:0-2490 GCA_964407625.1 uncultured Lentimicrobiaceae bacterium | reverse complement strand
TTTTTTGCAACAGTATGATTGGCTTTTACATTGAATTTTTCAGCCAGTGATTTCTCTAAATCAAACAGTTTCAAGATATCTGGATTATTCTATTTTTGCAAAAGATTAGTAACTACGATGTTCAGATTTTTGTGGCTTGTATGTTTGTTGCTTTTGACCGACCAAATTAGAAGTCAAAACCCCGACAGTTTACGCATTTCGATGGAGAAAGCGGTAACGGCGAAGGATAAAATTCCTGCGCTGATTTTGCTTTCACAATACTGGATAGCCAACAACGCAGATTCGGCCATTTATTATTCCGAAAAGCTTCAGCAAGCCTCCCTGGAAGCCCGGGATACCGAAGGCTATTTCCAGGGATGTTACAACCTGGTTTCGGTGCTTTATGAAACCGACAGAAGGGAAGAAGCTCTTGTTCAGGCGCAAAATGCAATTGCTTATTTCGATAAAAAAGAAGACAAGGCACACAAGGTAAACCTGTTGGTTTTGGTTGCTGAAAAAAGCAGGATTTTTGGTCACTATGAAGCTGCTATCAGGTATTTCGGAGAGGCAGCCCATTGCGGGGATATTTCAGATATGGAAAATATGGAGTCATACATTTTTAGCAGGATGGCTGCTGTCTGGTTCGAATTAGAAAAATATCAATTAGCCGAGGCTTACATTGATTCATCGCAAAGGGTATTAAAGCCAGGGAGAGACGAGCATATTTCGATCGGCAACCTCGAAATCATGGGGGCTTCACAACGCAAACAGGGTCATTACCAAAAGGCGATTGGTTTCTTTGAGGAAGCGTTGAAAAAAATTACGGATGAAAGTTTCATTTTAATTGAGGCTAACCTCTATAACAATCTTTCAAAGACATACATGGCTATGAATGATTTCCCAAATGCGCTTTCGTGTGCGCTGAAGTCGAACGAGGCTGCCGCGAAAGCCCAAAGTATTATTCAGCTCGAATCCGCAGCCGAATGTCTGGCAAAGGCATATTCCGCGACAGGCAATTACCAGCAAGCCTATAAATATCTCGAAATTAAGGAAGACCTGAAGTGGCAGCGGTATGCAGTAGACCGCGATAATCTTGTTGCCGACATGAATGCCCGGTATGAATCAGAAAAAAAAGAGACACGCATTGCCGAGCAAAACTTCATGATCAGTCAGGAGAAAAGAGAGAATAATTTCCTTTTGGCCGGAATCGTATTGGTTGTTCTGATTTTGGCGTATGTTGTTATTACACAGTTGAAACTAAAAAAAATCAATCGCCTGATGTTTCTTAAAAATGAGGAAATCAACAGGCAATCAGCAGAGTTGGAATCCAAAAATCAAAAATTGCATGTATTGTCAGGCTTTAAAGAGGCTATGACCGGAATGATCATTCACGACCTGAAAAACCCGTTGAATACGATGATTAACCTCGGACATATCGAAAAAAATCCTGAAAAAGCCCGGATTATCATCGAAAAAAATAGCCGGGCGATGCTCAACATGGTGATGAACATCCTGGATGTTTACAAATACGAAAACACCGCCTTAAAAATCAGTGAAACAGTAGCAGATATCCGGAAAATAATCGCGGACGCCTGCAACGATGTGCGGTTGCTGGCTCAGGAAAAAAACCTGACTATTAATATTATTGCAAATGCCGGCTTTACCATCAATGCCGACAGCGAGCTGTTGCAACGAGTATTTTCCAATCTTCTTAACAATGCCATCAAGTTCTCGAAAAGCAGCGAAGATATTGATATCACCATCATGGAAGCTGAACCCGGCTGGTTAAAAGTTGAAGTTACCGATAAAGGCGAAGGCATTGATGCCAGTATTTTGCCTGTAATTTTTGATAAATTCGCCATTACCGTAAAGAAAAAATCAGGAATTGCCGGATCAACCGGATTAGGCCTGGCTTTTTGTAAAATGGTTGTCGAGGCGCACGGTGGAAACATTGGTGCGACTTCCGAAAAAGGTGCTGGTTCTGTATTTTGGTTTACCCTGCCTTTGCTAAAAAAAATTGAAGCCGCTGATTTTTCGGTAGAGAGCCAACAGATTCCGACCCAAAAAGAAAAAATGCAGTTAAGCCAAACAGCCATCGAAGAAATCGCTACTTACCTGGCAAAACTCCGGGAACTTGAGATTTATGCGGTAAGCGAGATACATGCCTGCCTCAAAACAATCCCCGCAAAAAATGTTGAAGTACAGCGTTGGAAAGATGAGGTTTACCACGCCGTAAACACAATGAACAGTAAAAGCTATCATTCGCTAATAAACCACTAAAAATGCAAAACAAAACCATACTAATTGTTGATGACCTTGTGGAGAACCTTCAGGTTATCGTTTCGATGTTTGAGCAAAACCGCCCCGATTTGGTCATTTATCAGGCTAACAGCGGGAAAATGGCTTTGGATTTAGCCCTTAGGATTTTGCCGGATATTATTCTTACCGACTGGGATATGCCCGAAATGTCGGGGATTGATTTGATCCTTGAATTAAAAAAACACAAAACTA
>CAYOWJ010000467.1:0-2507 GCA_964407625.1 uncultured Lentimicrobiaceae bacterium | reverse complement strand
ATTGTCGAATTGTCGAATTGCCACATTCTTCCTCACCCAATCTTCCTCACCCCATCCCCGGCTTCTGAGACATAAAAAAGAGGTTGAAGCCCGGTTCTTTCCTGGTAGCGCTCCCCTACCCTGCTAATAAATTTTTCGACAGCATCTGCTTTTACCAATGCTACAGCACAACCTCCAAAACCAGCGCCAGTCATCCGCGCGCCAAGAACGCCTTCACACTGACGGGCTTCTTCGACCATCACATCCAGTTCATTTCCGGTAACTTCGTAATCGTGTCGTAACGAATTGTGAGAGGCGTTCATCAATTTTCCAAATAGTGCAAGATTTCCTTTTTTCAGGGCGGTGACGGCATCCAAAACACGCTGGTTCTCAGAAATAACATGCTTTGCCCGCTTCCTGACCGTAATTTCAGGAATATGATGGCTCAGATCAACAAACTCCTGATAGGATAATTCGCCAAGCTGTGTAATCTTTTTATGTTTCGACAGCTGTCTGACAGCAGCACTGCATTCGGCCACACGCTCGTTGTATTTTGAATCGGCAAGACCGCGGCTTTTGTTGGTATTTGCAATGACAATTTTATATTCGCCAAGTTCGAGCGGGATTAACTCAAAATCAAGCGTGTTGCAGTTTAGAAATAATGCCTGGTTTTTCTTCCCGGCACCAACTACAAACATGTCCATAATACCGCAGTTCACCCCGATAAATTCGTTTTCGGCCTTTTTAGCCAGTTTGATCATTTCGAGCAAATCAACATCAAGACCAAACATATCAACCAGCGCTTTAGCAGTCACCATTTCGATGGATGCCGAGGATGATAAACCTGCACTGTTGGGAATATTTCCAGAAAACAGCAAATCCATACCTTCGGGTTTAAGACCTCTTTCGATCAGTTGATTGATCACGCCCAGCGGATAATTATACCATTTTCCGGGTCGTTTATCCTGAACGGAGGTGAGCGAAATCTCGGCAGAATAATCAAAATTTGACGATGCCATCCGGATCACTTTTCCATTATTTTTCCTGATTAAGAGGTGTGTTCCGAAAGTCAGAGCGCACGGCAGAACAAAACCCCCGTTGTAATCGGTATGCTCACCAATTAAATTAACTCTTCCGGGAGCGAAAAACACTTCTGGTTCAGTGTCATGCTGACCGTAAATACCGCGAAAAAGATTCTTTAACGATTGAATATTCATAAGCTATTTTTTTATTTTTTTTGACCTCACTAAACTACATTATTTTTTAATGGCAGCGAAAAAATGAAAATTTATTCTAAAAACTCCTACCCGCAACAAAAATTTATCAATAGTGCCGAAATCCTTTTCCAGGCTAAAGGTGCACAATACTATGAATGACCGGAAAAATTGAAAGCATTGTCGGGTTAATGATGACTACTTTCCTTTTGTTAATGAAGGCGCCTCTACCTTTTTCGAAAATCATCGTACATTCCAAAATATCCCTACTTTTGTTTTCAAAGATTTTAAAACTTTCAGATCAAAATATTCAGATAGCCAATGAAAATACTGATTTCGATTTTCAAAATAATAACACTCAACCTGCTTTGTGTTTTTTGGATAAATCCAGCTTTTTGTCAGGATATTTTTAATGATAACATGCCGTCAATCGTCCCGCCTGATGAGGTTTACGAACAAACTTTTAACACTGCAGGCTGGCGTTTCGGGATAAATATGGGGATGTATTTTGCCAATAAAGAAACTGCAGATTTTTATAGCGGAATTCCAACAAATGAAAACAATATTAAATATGTTTTGGATAATAAATATTGGTACGAAGAAATCAAACAGGAACTCAACAGCCACCGGATTCTCGACACACAAGGAAACCCAGTGGCAATGCCCGCCACTGACAAATCGACCGATTGGTGGATTTATTATCCCGAAGGCCTGAAATACAATGCAGCCATTTCGCCTGGTTTTTATGTAAAGTATAATTTCAACAACAGCACAGGAATATTCCTGCAATCAAATTATGTGAAGCTCAAAACTTCGGGGGTTTTTCAGATGGTGATCGACTCAGTTAATTATTTGAGCGATCCTGCGCTTCGCGAAGGCTACATTCGTGGAATCGAAGAAAGGATTAGTGTTGACCTGGGAATCAGCAAATTTTACCGGGTTGGCGAAATCACCCATGTTTTTATCGAAATGGGATTACACATGAACAGCACCGAAGCCCTCGAAAACCGCATCCAGATTGGCGCAAAGGAATATTCGATCGTAGATATTTATCTTAATGGAAGTTACATTCCCGGTCCTGGCGGTAATACCCAGGAATACTCGATTTACCAGGGTGGTATCGGTTTTGGGATTTTACTTGCCGGTGGTGTGAAATTTATAGTTAGCGATAAAATTTCTATTGACCCGGGCGTCCAGTTTACCTACAAAAAGCAGAATCTGACTAACTACACCGACTTTACCATGGATACTTACGTATTTGTTAGGCTGATTTTTGACCTCTTTGGAGAAAATTAACAAAACTCAAATCTCAAA
>CAYOWJ010000466.1:0-2510 GCA_964407625.1 uncultured Lentimicrobiaceae bacterium | reverse complement strand
TCTGACGGTTGTCCGAATATCGGGGGTTTATAAATCTAATCAGCGTCAATTTTAAATGCATTAAAGAGCATATCCGAAGCTACTTGTGAAGTGGCATGCCAGGTGGCGTCGAGGATATCTTTGTCAGTCCAGCCCAAATTCCGCAGGCTTTCCATATCTTCAGCATTTGTCGAATGTGAATCTTTGATAACTTTTACTACAAAAGCCAGCATCGCAGCATCTTTTTCGTCGAGCGGGGCTTTGGATGGATCGGCTTTGGTAGCTTCAATTTCTTCGGGTTTAACACCTGCACGCATCAACAGGCCTGTATTCATGTTTACACAGTACTCGCATTTGTGTGTTACCGAGGTGGTAAGACGGATAAATGCCTGTAATTTACTACTCAGCGATTCGTGATTCCAATAATAGCCCAGCGCGTTTGCCTGTCCCTGCAGCAATTCGGGGCTTGACGACCGGAGTAAAAATGCGTTGGGAACAAATCCCATCATATTGGTAAAATTTTGATAAATGGCTGCAACTTTGCCAGTTGCTTCTTCTGGTTTAACTGTTTTGATGATCGACATAATTGTTACGAATTTTAATGATTAAATATCACAGTGACATCGGGCGCACGATGATTCATCGGGAAGAACGCAGTGTCGTAAACACAGTTTTTCATAATACTCCTCGTTTTACTGTGGTTAAAAATTTAGCCATTCAAACAAGAAACATGGGATTTTGTTGCTGTAAACTATAATTTCCTGGCAATTTAGCATCCCAACAAAGTCTTGTTTTATCTATAAGTTTTGAAAAGAGGTTGTATGTGATTAGTATGCATGCTTTGGGTTTTTGACCATATTGTCAAAAAATCTTTTGGCAGAGAATTTTGACGGTTGTGCGAGAATGTTTTGGCTTTGATTCATGAATGTCCGTTTTTTAAAGCAAAAATCTGATTTTAAATGTCAATTATCTGATATTAAAACAAAATGCTCCAGGTTTGGAAAACACAGGTTTAACGACCCATTTTTTTGAGTTTGGTACACAACATCAGATACCGGGTTGTGATTTTGGATTTTGTAATGAGGTACAGATACTTTTTTCTCAACAAAATACGTTAACCCCACTTAACAAGGATATTTCCTGGTGTATGTTAAAAAAGAGCTTTCTGTTCGCGGTAATATTTTATTTTGGAATAATTTTCTTTCCTGAATCAAAGACCGATTGTATTTCTGAGGTATTTACTGCCAGGTTTGAACTCGCTAAAGTTGATCCTATAAATTTTAATTCCTTGTTTTTAAAAGGGGATTTTACCAATGACCAGACACTCGGTCAACCTTCCCTAATCCTTAAGCACAATACAAATAATGCATACCCAAAGCCACCTTCTGACCAAACCACTTTAAAGGAAAAGCGTAGCGGAAACCTGAACAGGTGTCCTGAATCAGCAATTTTTCCTTTTTCTGCAATGTTTTTGGGATATCCCATCAATAAAATAACTTTTATTGCCCATTTGGCATTTGTTAAATATTCTTCCTGGTCAGGAAGCAGTAATCTGATACGCCCACCGCCGATTTTATAGAAATATTTCACTGCAATTTTCCGCTTTTGCATCTCCTTTGGGAAGTGCAGATGATCTTCTCATGCATTTTCTCGAGCTACTGAGTCGCAATCTCTGCATCATTCATTCTTATCTGAAATGGTTAGCCGGTTAATTTATTATCCTGCAAATTCACTGGTATTTGGACGAAGTAGAAAATCGCGTGAACTTATCTTTTAAAGCGGATTTTACATTTCTATAAATATTTATTCAAACTAAAAAATTAATATGATGAAAAAAATTAAAATAGAAGGCGGCTGGTTCATTTTCACCTTTTTCCTGGTTGTTATTGTTGGGATGATCCTGGTAAAGGTCATTTTCATGTAATCAATGCAATCAGAACTCAAGCCGATTAAACTAAAAGGTAACGCTAACAATTCACTTTTTGCCTGGTTAAGCACCAGCGACAGTAATTCCTTCGATGTCCGATAAATAACTTATCGAAAAGCCACCAGGGATATTGAAGGAAAATGTTGCCAATTCATTTGTCGAAGGTGTAGCTCATATAAAGCCAATATTTGAACAGGAAGCTTCATCGACGACATCGCCCGGATTCCTTTCGATAGTTATCGGGAGGAATCCGGTTTTTTTTATGTTTTGATTTGTAGATGGATGGTACTTTAATTCAAATGTGATATCAATTATCCTTACGGTTACAAATCGAATTCTTTGTAATATGGCAAAAGATTTAAAAGGCAGATTCTGATGAAGATATCCGATCAGATTATTGTTTGGGATAGTAAAAGGGATTCGAATCCACAACTCACAGCAAAGGAATCTGTCAGCAAAAATGATGATTGATAACTTTAATTTGGAGAAAAGACTTTACAAAAGTGTTAACATTGAAATAAAAAAAGGCTACAGTCAACTGTAACCTTTTGAAAATCAGCGAGCGGTAAAAGGGATTCGAACCCTCGACCCTTAGCTTGGGAAG
>CAYOWJ010000465.1:0-2512 GCA_964407625.1 uncultured Lentimicrobiaceae bacterium | reverse complement strand
ATGAAAAGGTACTTGAGTTTTTTGATCGTATTATGCACACTAACGCTTTCTTCCATAAAGGCCCAGCAATCCTGGCATTGGCAGAATCCCCTGCCACAGGGCAATGACCTTGAAAGTGTTCATTCTTTTAGCCAAACCACGGCTATTGCTGTAGGTGCTGCCGGAACAATAATTAAAACCACCGATGGCGGATGCAGTTGGGATTCCAAAAACAGTGGCACAGACGAATGGTTATTCGATGTTTTTTTTGTTGACAGTCAAACCGGCTGGGTTGCAGGGAAAGAAGGAATCATACTCAAAACCAATGATGGTGGCGAAACCTGGGTTCTTCAAAACAGCAACCCCACATACACGCTTTACTCCATTCATTTTGCCGATGCAAATACCGGTTGGGCAGTCGGAACATTTGGCAAAATCCTTAAAACCACCACTGGCGGTTCCACCTGGGCAACAACAAGTTTTGGATCAAATGTTTTTAGCTCAGTTTTCTTTGCTGATGAAAACAACGGGTGGATCTGCGGCTGGTTTGGTTCCATTTTGAAAACGGCTGATGGTGGACTGAACTGGACCCCGGTTGCTGTAAGTGCCATTGATAACTTTTACTCACTGTCTTTTTCCGATAACTCAAAAGGAGTTGCCGTTGGAACCGGATATATTGCCCGTACAACAGATGGAGGCACAACCTGGGAATTGGTTCAGAACGCACCTTCTTTAAATTCTGTTTGCCTGCTCGCCAGCGGAAAAGGTTGGGCAGTAGGACTGGGCAGGGCATATGCTTATACTGACAATGGGGGGCTTTCATGGGTGTATGAACCAGGTAACGGAGCCTATAATCACCTTGAAGCAGTATCTGCAGCTGATGAATTTTCTGTGTGGATGGTTGGTGAGTTTGGCGATATTTTTAAATCAACCGGGGGTTTTTTATATCTGGATCCTGTTTCAACCGGATCAACTGATGATATCCTGGATATTTGTTTTGTCGATCAGAATAACGGCTGGGTTGCAGGAGGGAAAGGAAACCCTTTTTCAGGCCCTACAATTTTTAAAACCACAAACGGTGGTATCCATTGGATTCCCATTATTCTTCCCCAGGACAATATGCTCTTTGGGATCGATTTTGTGAACGAAAATACAGGTTGGGCTGTTGGCGCTGAGGGTTTGATTTTTAAGACTACCGACGGCGGAAATACCTGGTCAGCTCACTTAACAAACTACCAAACATGGCTATACGAAGTGTTCTTTATTAACGAAAACATGGGTTGGGTAGTTGGTTCATTGGGTGCCATCTATAAAACCACTGATTCAGGAACGACCTGGACCGCTAAATCCAGTGGCACGAATGCAAGTTTATGGGCGGTTTATTTTGTTGATGAAAACACAGGCTGGGCAGTTGGTACTGACGGATGTATTATAAAAACAACAGATGGGGGCGATAGTTGGGACCCTCAGGCATGCGGATTTAATTTCTTATTTACAGATGTTTTTTTTCACGATGAAAATAATGGCTGGATTCCCGGGGGGGCGGGCAGGTTATTAAAAACAACCGACGGGGGTGCAACATGGACCGATCAGATAGTAGCCCCATCAACTTCGAACGGCTTCACCTCGGTATATTTTTGTGACCAGGATAATGGCTGGGCTTGTGGATCGTATGGATTAATAATGAAAACAACCAATGGAGGGGTAACCTGGACACAGGACGAAACGCCCACTCAAATCCAATTGAATTCGGTTTATTGTACGGATGGATCCACGGCGTGGGCTTCCGGCACAGGCGGGACAATATTAAAATACGGAGAAGAAATAAATATTGGTAACCTGTCGCACCATAATTTAAATAAAGCCATCACTGATTTTAATACTACCGAAGATGTAATCTTTGCATTTTATCAGAATGAATACCTCGATTATTTTAAACTGGCCGAAGTAGAAGTGTTGCTGGATACAATTATTCATTCTTCTGATTCCGATCTCATAATTACACTCAGTCATTCAGGAATAACGGATACACTTGTTAACAGGAGAGGAGGCGTTGGCGATAATTTTATTTCCACCAGATTATCCGATGCTGCAAGTAATCCCATCTCATCCGGAAGCGCACCGTTTAGCGGTGACTTTAAACCGGACAGCCCATTAAAATCCTTCCTCGGCCTCGATCCGAACGGCGAATGGAAATTGAGCATCTTTGATGGCACTGCCGGTAACACAGGTGTTCTGCAGGCCTGGGGATTGAAGTTATACTTTGCGGGGATTACAGGTGCTGAAAATGAACCAGCACCTTATGAGGGAGATTTTGCGCTTCACCAAAACTATCCCAACCCATTTACCGAAACCACAACCATCTCCTGGCAACTGCAAGAAGATGCCCATATCGGGTTAAAAGTTTACGATTTTACAGGCCGCGAAGTGACAACTCTTGTGGATTGTGAAATGGTAAAAGGAGAGCACCAGGTTATTTTTAATGCAATTGGCTTGCCTGCCGGGGTATATTTTTATCAGCTCTGGTCGAATG
>CAYOWJ010000464.1:0-2526 GCA_964407625.1 uncultured Lentimicrobiaceae bacterium | reverse complement strand
CCATGCGCTGAGCGGCATTTGCAATGCCGCCTGAAACCTTGAGCAATTTGCAATTGTCCAAAAAATACTTGACTGACGAAACATAATGTATTTTGTTGAATTACAAAATCAACAAAGTACAAAGCGGCATTACAAATGCCGCTTAGCCGGGGTTGTACAAGGCTTGAGTTTTAAAGGTAACGAATTCGTTACCTTTAAAATCCGGATTATTCATTTCTTTCCAAATACCAGCAATTCCATTTCATATTTTGGTGCGCTGCACCTCTAATACCACGATTATCATTTTTGGCTATCAATATTACGCCACGCTGTGGCTTGCCTTTCGGAAGAATTAAACCTTGAATAACAGGTGCATCGCACCGTCATATTGATAGAAAAACAACAACAAGTTGATTTCATTCAATTACGATAAAACCTGACAGCGTCCGCAGGACCTGTCAGCGTTTAAGAGTTAAAACTGAGCTACGCCACGCTCTGGCTTGCCGGCAATTTATTTTAAGAAAAACAGGCGGGTAATGAAAATTCCCTGGCCGTCTTCTCTTCCTGCATCGCTCTCCACACCACTTGTAACGAAGGTTAATTTCCAGCCCCCTTTGAGAAGTTCATTAATTTTCGATTCGATTAAGGCATCGTTTGATGCGATGTTTTGAAAATTAATACCTGCCATGCTATAAAAGTTAAGTAACTTGGTTTCGGCAAAAGCTTCAACCTTGGCATCCGACCGGTCAACCTCTTTTTGCTTGCTATCCTTGCCATCGGTGCGTTCGGTGGTGAAGTCGGCAGCATTAATGTCGGTTTGGTTTTCGATAATCCGTGAACGGCCTGCTCCGCCCGGAACAATGGATTCGACAATCGTTACAACTTTAAACTCCTGTGCATAACTTCCGGCAGTAATTGCCAGCACTGTAAACAAAACAAAAACTAATTTTTTCATAAAATGCTTTTTTTTGATTTTTCTCCTACTCTTCAGGCTTTTCGGAATACGCCCCGTTTTTGATGGTTTCCGGACTCCAAGTTTTGTATAGAAATACTTTTTGCCGTAAAAGTAGAAATTTATAATGCTGGAAAACCGGATTCCTGTATTACAAAATTTTACATATCCGGGATGATGGGGCTATTTCAAGTATAGCAGGAAATTGATGAAACAGTTTTAAGATTGCAGGAGGTTTGAATAAAGGAATGCTTTTCTTCGGAAGGAACGGTTACATTTTAGCTCAAAATATTCTATTGGAGACTTCTGGTAAAACTGTTGACAGACCTGAATAAAGCGGTTCCCCCAAAAAAGCAAAAACCTAAGCATGCAAAAGCAAGATTAGGTTTTAAATCGATCAGTTATTACAAATGAATTTTTTAATCCGAAACCGGGTTAAAAACGACAATTTACCGGTAATTCTGAATTTGTTTGAGCAAAAATTCTTTCGGCTTTATACCTACAAAGCGGTTGACCTCAACGCCGTTTTTAAACAAAATTAAGGTCGGAATGCTTCGCACCTGGTATTTCTGCGCAAGCGATTGAAACTCTTCGATGTTCACTTTCCCTACTTGTGAATTGCCGGATAATTCGGCAGCAACATCATTAAGTACTGGTGCCATCATGCGGCAGGGTGCGCACCAGCTTGCCCAGAAGTCGACGAGTACAAGTTTGTTTTTTGTGAGTTGCTGGAAGTTTTTGTCGGTCAGTGTCAGGATTTTTTCGTTGTCATCAACCATCGGGGTACTTTTCATCTTTGCCCTTGCGATAAACAATAAAGCCACAAAGCCTATCAGCACACCACCAATTACCATAAATACGATTTCCATGTTATGCGGGTATTAAATTTTTACGTTTAGTTTTTATTTCGTGAACATAGTTAGAAGCCGCGAGTGCTGCCACGGTTCCATCGGCGACGGCTGTGGTAACCTGGCGATAGCGTTTTGCAATGCTGTCACCGGCGGCATAAACTCCTTCGATATTTGTCGACATATCCGGTTTAACCAGAATTTCACCCCATTTGTTCATTTCGATCAGGCCACCGATGAATTCGGTGTTTGGGATGTATCCGATAAAAATAAACACACCATCAGTTTTGAAATTGGAGGTCAGGCCGGTTTTCAGGTTTTTGATGTCAACACTTTCTAAATTTTCGTTACCATAAAAAGCAGTGATGGCCGATTCCATCATAAAGTTGATTTTTGGATGATTGCGGGCTTCTTCGATGGCAAATTCAAAAGCCTGGAAGTTGTCGAACTGATGAACGAGGGTGACTTTGCTGGCATATTTGGTGAGCGAAACAGCCTCTTCGAGGGCTGAATTTCCTCCTCCGACAACTACAATTTCCTTATCGGTAAAAAAATCACCATCGCAGGTTGCGCAGTACGAAATTCCTTTTCCTTTAAAGATGTCTTCACCCGGCATTCCCAGGGTTCGTGACCGGCCACCGGGAGTAAGAATGATGCTTTCAGCAGTAAACCGGCGGCCATCGCTCAGCGTCACACTTTTAACCTCGCCTTCAAGCTCGATATTTTCGATGACAATATTGGCGATGA
>CAYOWJ010000463.1:0-2543 GCA_964407625.1 uncultured Lentimicrobiaceae bacterium | reverse complement strand
CGTAAAATAAAAAAGTAATAATTTTGCGACATGGGACAATTATTATTACCGTTATTTCCGCCAGACAGCCGTATGATAACCCAGACCTTGGGAGTGAGGGAATCAAATGGAACCGTATATTATTTGCACAGCGGAGTGCCAATATTTTCGCATGAATCAGGCGATTTGACTATGTTTCGCTACATTACATCAAATCTCATTTTGCAGGGACTTTGTAATAATCAGGACATTGTAGACACCTTTCATGTTTCGGTAGATAGTGTGAGTCGTTGGAAGAAGAAGCTATCGGTAGAAGGCGAGAAAGCCTTTTTTAAACCTGAGACCCGGCATGGTCGAAGTCATAAACTTCTACCTCAAGTATTGGATCGCATTCAAAGAAAGCTGGATGAAGGCCAAAGTGCTTACTCCATAGCAAAAGCAGAAGGAATAAGCGAAGGCAGTATTCGCTATGCTTTCAAACATGGGCGTTTAAAAAAAAGTCCAATCTGAGTTAGAATCAGCCAAGACACGAAGCGAGCGAAGTCATGAAGATGCTAAAGCAGCCCAGGGCATAGGCATAGCGGCCACACGTTTAGAAGAACGGGGCTTGGCCGTAACGGGAACTCAGGCGTATGCCTGCGATTTGTTTGAGCATCAGGAAAGTGTACTCAATGCGGGAGTTTTGTTTTCCATACCGGCGTTAATATCTCAGGGCCTCGATAAAACATTTAAGGTATTCAAGCCATTGCCACCCGGATTTTATGGTTTGCATCATATTATTATCATTCTCTGTTTCATGGCTTTATGCCGTATAAAAAATGTGGAACAGCTAAAGAAACATTCCCCTGGAGAATTTGGCAAATTGCTTGGGTTGGATCGTATCCCCGAAGTAAATTATTTCAGAACGAAACTTGCTCAAATCATCGACCAGGCAAAGGCAGATGAATTGCACATCAAACTATTTCAGTCGTGGTTAGAAGAATTGCCGGAGATGTTTTTTTATATTGATGGCCACATCAGGGTCTATTACGGCAAAAAAGCCCGTCTGCCAAAGCATTTCGTATCACGGCAAAAACTTTGTCTCAGTGGCACCACCGAATTCTGGGTCAACGATCAGAATGGACTTCCGCTGATGGTTTTAACAGGCGAATTAAATGAAAAGCTGAAAGTAGCCATCGAACAAGTCATCCCCAAAATACTCAATCAAATAACCACAAGGCCTCAACCAGGCCAGCCCGTTTTTACCCTTGTGTTCGATCGCGAAGCTTATGAACCCAAATGGTTTATCAAACTGTGGGAAGAATACCGTGTGGCTGTGATTACCTACCGTAAAAATGTTGCCGACAAATGGGATGAGTCATTGTTTTATCGTGCAGATACACAGATTTATAATAATACTGTTACAATGCAGATTTGCGAAATGGGAACATTTTTAAACGGGCATTGGTTCAGAGAAATTCGTGAACTTTCGGAAAACGGCCATCAGGCATCTATCATGACAACACATCCGGGCTTACTCTCAGTGGAAACAGCCATAAAAATGTTTTCAAGATGGAAACAGGAAAACTTCTTCAAATACCTGATTGAAAACTTTGATTTTGACCGGATAATCGAATATGGAACCGAACCCGTCAATCAAAAATGCACCATCCCCAATCCTGAATATAAAACGCTGACTTACAATCTGAAAAAAGTAAGGGAGAAAAAAGCAAGGATCGAAGCCAGGGTTTTTAAAAAATTGGACGACGGTGGTCAAGGCACTGACAATCTCATCAAAGTGATGACAAAAAATCCATTGCTCATAGAGCAAATTAATGACTATAACGATCAGGCCAAAACCCTTGTAGCTCAAAGGAAACAAACCCCATCACGCATCACAATTGCTCAAATGCCTGAGGGAAAACGATATAACAAACTCAAACAGGAAGGTAAAAAACTCAAAAACGCAATAATCATGATTGCATACCGCGCAGAATCAGCCCTGTACACTATTTTATCACAATACTACAAAGCCACCGAAAAGGAAGGCCGTCAAATACTCAAAGAAATATTTACTACTGATGCCGACATGATTCCTGATTATCAAAACAATACGTTAACCATCAGATTGCATTCACTTTCTACACCAAGAGCTAACCAAGCAGTAATAAAACTATGTGAATTTCTAAACCAGACCCAAACCCAATTCCCCAATACAAATTTAAGGCTGATTTATAAATCTGTCGCTCTTTAAACTGCGATGGTCATGGAAGTCTGATCCTATATATTTTGTTTTCTGAAGCTTAATTCACATATTAACTTTATTTGCAAATCAGTTTAAAGAATTTGCGGTTACTTATTTTTTTACTCTTCTTTGGCTTGATCCAAAGAAGCAAAAATCAAGGCTTGCCGGCTCGCCGACCCGCTACGCATTCGATGGCTAAAAAGAAAAAACTCAGTCGCTTCGCTCCTTCAAACAGTTTTCTTTTTTACGCCATCTCAAGCGGCGGGGCCCCGGCTGCTGCCGGACATGCCTTATGAAAACCGCTCTGAATATATATTCTAACTTGTTGAGAATTTAGTTT
>CAYOWJ010000462.1:0-2556 GCA_964407625.1 uncultured Lentimicrobiaceae bacterium | reverse complement strand
AATGACGAATATGGGAATGAGGAATATGGGAATGAGGAATATGGGAATAATGGGGTTACCAGGATTGAGGCTGGGGGAGTGTATACACCGTTTTACACTGTTTTCAGCTTTCCGGCCGATGTATTTTTGCCTCAGACTTTTTAAAACCCGGACATCCGGAGAGAGTCGGAAACTATTTGTACAAATAAAACCAGATCGCGGCCACGATCGTAGTTATTAACCTTTTAAAACCTTAAAAAAATGTCAAATTCAAGAGAAAATGTATTGCCACCGACATTCCCCGCCATACCGGAGAGGGCACGGTAGTTTTGGGATAGGTTGAGTAGATTGAATGGAGGTTGTTGCCTCTGGTTTACTCTATGATTAGGGCGTTCAGGCTTAGGCCTGAGCGCTTTTTTTATGGTCGTATAGGCAAAATAATTCGATAGCTGGAAACCATTGATAAGCTTAGGTCTTCCATGGCTATATCAACCATTCATTAATTTTACTTTACAATAATCGGCTCGAAAAAAAACCTAAATTTACAAACGCTACATGACTAAAGGCCTTTACATCATCCAAAACTATGAAAGGCAGGTTAAATTTTTGTGTAAATAGGCTAATTCCATGGCAAAGCCAGCAAGAAATGAATCTTGGTAAAATCTAACACCGATTGAATCAGTTCAACTTATAAATATTGAAAATGAACGTTTAGAAGTTTCATCCAGTCAATACATTATTTGTTCAACTAAAATGTTTTATTTATTAACTACTTAAATTACAGATACTGGTAACAATGACCAACGACCAACTCAAAAAGCTCGAAAACGACCTGTGGGCTTCAGCCAACTCCCTGAGGGCTTACGGCGGCCTGAAGGCTGCCGATTATGCAGTTCCGGTTCTGGGTTTAATCTTTCTCCGGTTTGCCGACAATAAGTACAGCCAGTTCGAAACAAAAATTCTGAAAGATCACAAAACCGATAAAGGTACCCGCCTTGAACGGACGATTCAATCTATTGCCCTGGCCAACTGCGGGTTCTATCTGCCTGATTATGCGCGCTACGATTACCTGTTGAATTTACCGGGAGATCAGAGCCTGGCAAAAGCACTGCGTAAAGCGATGGAAGGTATCGAGGAACACCAGGATGAAAAGTTTAAAAATGTGTTGCCAAAGGAGGCCTATTTCGATATTGAAAAAAAGAAAGCCGACATTCTTCCCCAACTGCTCAAGTCGTTCTCTGATATCCCCAAAGACGCTACCGGTGACGTGTTTGGAAAGATTTATGAATATTTCCTGGGTGAATTCGCGATGAGCGAAGGGCAAAAAGGTGGTGAGTTCTTCACGCCGACCTCTGTTGTACGGTTTATTGTTGAAGTAATCGAGCCTTATGCCGGTAAAATCTATGACCCGGCCTGTGGTTCGGGCGGCATGTTTGTGCAAAGCGCCAAGTTTGTTCAGGAAGCCAACCACGACCTCAGCGATATATACGTTTATGGCCAGGAGTACATGGGCGAAACCGCCCGCCTGGCCAAGATGAACCTGATGGTGAACAACATCCGCGGGGAAATAACGGAGGTAAATTCCTATGAAGGCGACCCTTACGGCAGCCTTGAAAAGTTCGATTTTGTAATGGCCAATCCGCCATTTAACGTCAAATCGGTGAAGGAGAGCACTGTAAAAAACGATGAACGCTTTTACAAATATGGATTACCCAAAAACAAGGGAAAAAACACCGACGACAGCATCACCGATGCTAATTACCTTTGGATTTCACTGTTTGCCACATCGCTGAATGAAAACGGCCGGGCCGGTTTCGTGATGGCCAACTCGGCCTCCGATGCCGGGAACTCGGAATACCAGATCAGGAAAAAAATAGTGGACAGCGGCATGGTCGACTGCATGGTCTCGATGCCCTCCAACATGTTTTTTACGGTTACTCTGCCTGCAACTTTGTGGTTTTTCGACAAGCAAAAGATGAACTCCTCCCGCAGCGACAAAATCCTTTTTATCGATGCCCGGAACACCTATCACCAGATAAACCGCGCCCAGCGCGAATGGACGGAGGAACACATTCAAAATCTTACTGCCATCGTACGCCTGTATCGCGGTGAAACCAACCGGTATCTTGAATTGGTTACCCATTACGATCAGCAGGCTGTACAATGCATCCAGCAATTACCGGTCTGTTTTGATGACTTTCATCGTAAACTCTCAAACGGGCTTGTTGTTTTAAAACAATACGCCGCCGAAAGCAAAAGCAAACGCAAAGCCGAAGAACAGCGAAAATTGGCTGAAAGCGGTTTTATGCATAAACTCGAAGACCTCGCTTTCCAGGAGGTTGCATTGCCGTCATTCGGCTGGCAGTTGGATTTGCCAACCGACAACACCGGCCAGCTGGAGTTTACAGAAATTTTGGCCGCTTATAGCAATGCATTGAAAGAGGTGGATGCCAACCTGAAAACGCAAAAAGATCGCTTTGCAGAAATCTGGACTGAAGCCGATAAACTGTTGAAGGTGAAATCCGATAAAAGCTGGGCCGAACTGGGGCTGAACAACCTTGTCAAAGCCCTGGATGA
>CAYOWJ010000461.1:0-2557 GCA_964407625.1 uncultured Lentimicrobiaceae bacterium | reverse complement strand
AGATTGATCTTCCGATTCATAAATATAGTTATTTGTCAAATTTACTCGAAACCAATGAAACATTGTTTTTTAACCTGATCATGAATGATCCTGCAAAGTTTCTGCCATTGGTTTACACGCCAACTGTGGGAGAAGCCTGTGAGAAATTCGGTCATATTTCCCGTCGGGTTAAAGGACTATTCATCTCTATAAACCAAAAAGACCGGATTAAGGAAATTCTCAGAAACTGGCCGGTGGAAGATGTGCGTTTTACGGTAGTGACCGATGGTGGCAGAATTTTGGGACTGGGTGACCTCGGCGTTTGTGGATTAGGAATTCCAATTGGCAAACTGGCATTATATACTGGCTGCGCCGGTGTTCCGTCTGAATGCACATTGCCAATAGTGTTGGATACCGGGACCAATAATGAAGTGTATCTCAATGATCCGCTCTATCCCGGATTAAAGCATAAAAGAATTGTTGGTAAAGAATATGATGAATTTATTGAAGCATTTGTGGTGGCAATTAATGAGATATTCCCAAAAATATGCATTCAATGGGAAGACTTCAAAGGTGTTGATGCCATCCGTATTTTAAATAAGTTCCGCGATAAAGTATGTACTTACAACGATGATATCCAGGGTACGGCTGCCATTGCAACTGCCGGTTTTATTTCGATAAGCAGGTTAATGAAAAGACCATTCGTTGAACAAAAATTCCTTTTCCTGGGTGCAGGAGCTGCTGCATTCGGAATTGCAGATTTGCTTGTTCAAAAATTTCAGAAAGATGGATTAAGCAGGACTGAGGCGCTGGAACATATCTGGATGTTTGATGTTAACGGATTACTCGTCAATTCGCGAAACGACCTTGCCGATTATCAAAAACCATTTGCGCATAATGGGGATTTTACCAATAATTTTGCTGATGCTGTCCTTCAGGTAAGACCAACTGCAATTATTGGCGTAAGCACAGTTGGTGGCGCATTCAACCAGCAGGTTATCGAAAATATGAGCCTGGTAAACGAAAGACCGATAATTTTTCCCTATTCAAATCCAACCTCTCACGCCGAATGCACAGCCGAACAAGCCTATACCTGGAGTAAAGGAAAAGCGGTTTTTGCCAGTGGCAGTCCGTTTGCTCCGGTTACTTACCAAGGAAGAACTTTCACTCCCGGACAAGGCAACAACGTTTTTATTTTCCCGGCCATGGGTTTGGCCATTTTTGCCACAGAAGCCAAAAGGGTAACGGATGAAATGTTTATTACCGCTGCCGAAGCAGTTGCTGAACAGGTTACTCCCGGTGATTTTGAAAAGGGATTAATCTATCCGCAGGTAAAAGATATTCTGGAAGTATCATTTAATGTTGCCGTGCGTGTTGCAGAACAGATATTTGTAAGTGGATTAGCCGGGGTTGATAAGCCGGCAGATATCAGTGCTTTTATTAAAAGTAAGATGTATGAACCTGTTTATGGGTAAGCCTTTCATAAAGATTAAGATTTCTAAATTCATTAAAAAATTATTGACATGTTAAATGCATTTTTTATCGGTTTAATTGCGACTTCCTCTTTAGTCATCGGAGGAATAATTGCATCGAGGTTTTCGTTGAGTAAACGAACACTTGGGATTATTATGGCGTTTGGTGCCGGCACACTAATTTCGGCTGTTTCGTATGAATTAATTTTTGAATCAGTCAGGCAAGCCAAAGGAACGGGGTTTCCAGCCTTTGGATTCTTTGCCGGTGCATTTACCTTTTTTTTCGCCGACAAACTCATCGGGAAATTAGGCGCCAATAATCACATGGCTATTGAAGCATCTAAACATTCAAGTTTGGTAATTCCGATGGTACTGGCTATAATACTCGACGGAGTTCCTGAATCAATTGTTATTGGATTGGGGATTTTTGAAGGAGGAAAAGTAAGCCTTGCCATGTTGGTAGCAGTTTTTATATCCAACCTTCCCGAATCCATTGCAGGTTCTACCGGAATGAAGGCAAATGGCTGGAGTAAATCGAAAATAATTTTGTTGTGGTTGGGAATTGCTTTAGTGTGTGCCTTTTCAACGGTTGCCGGTTTCAGTCTTTTCAGTGGAGCGTCACCTCAATGGATGTCATTTATTCAGGCTTATGCAGGAGGTGCAATTCTAATGGTTCTGGCCAACTCGATGATGCCCGAAGCCTTTGAACACGGAGGTAAACTTGCCGGCGTATTTACTGTACTTGGGTTTTTCGTTTCGGTATCGGTGGTTATTCTCGAAAATTCTTAATCATCAAAATGTTCCAAAATTGATCTGGATTTTTTCAGATCAGGTATAATAAATGGGGAGTTGCCTTTAGAAAATGAAAATTGAACTTTTGGAGCCAATCAAGGGCATTAAAACTGGCCTGAATCTGGCCTTTCTAAAAAGTAAAATGTATGTTCCGGAATACAAATGAAAAAAACCTTTTTATTCACATTATTTATTTTCTTTACTTTGCTTTGATTTAAAATTTAATTTCATCAGTAATCATCATAAAATTTAATACTAATTTTTTAATTCAATACATTCAATTATGTGCATAATAAATTCACTTATGAAGAGAA
>CAYOWJ010000460.1:0-2564 GCA_964407625.1 uncultured Lentimicrobiaceae bacterium | reverse complement strand
CTGAATTTCTCCCATCTTACCCGCGAAAATGGTCTGCCATCTAACAGGGTCCGGTGCGTAATTCAGGATTTTCAGGGATTTGTCTGGATAGGGACGGATAATGGTCTTGTCAGGTTCGACGGGCATAACACAACCCTGTTCCAACACGACAAGGATAACCCGGCCTCAATTATCGATAACATCATCAACGGGTTCATCCAAACCAGTGATTCATCACTTGTTATCGGAACCATTGACGGCCTCTCCATTTACAATTCCTTGTCGAAAAAATTCACGAATTACTCATTTTACGACCTGGGGCCGAAGCATTTTCCGGTGAAAGGTGTTGTCTGTTTTTATGAAGACCACGATAAAATCTGGATAGGCAGCGAAAATGGACTTATCCTTATGGAAAAGGAACCGGTCAGGTTTACACTTTTTACGCTTCGAAAAAGCGATATCAAAAGCGACAGGGAATATTCATTCAACCATATTACGACTATTATTCAGGATCCGACTGACAGCACTAAATTGCTCATTTCTACGATTGGAGGTCTGGTGCAATTTGATAAAGTATCTCATAACATCACAGGTGATTTTATAAAAACCATCAATAACAACAACGGAATTATTGGGCTTTACCTCGAAGATGACCGCTATTTATGGAACTGCGGATGGGGCATTGGTTTGAATTGTTTAGACCTGAAAACCAAAAAATGGCTGGAATTTCCTTTAAACCGGCAAAACCCTGTGAGCATACTTTCGATCTTGGAAAAAAGCCGCGACGAATTCTGGATTGCCACCGTTGATTCCGGATTGGGGATATTTAATAAACGTGATCATTCGGTTACATTCTGCAAAACAATTCCAGGAGATAGTAAATCATTGTTATCCAATACTTTAAATAAATTATTGTTTATTAACGATAAGAAGGATTTGTGGATTACCAGCGATGTGGGAATCAATATTCTTAACCTTGACATTAAATCATTTCAGCCGGTAGAAGTTCCTTTTCCAAATACTTTTATCAGAACATTTTACCGCGATAAAAAACGGCAACATTTATATGTTGGAGCAGTGAATTGTAAAGGCCTGTTCGACTGGGATGAAAAGAAAAAATCCTGGAACATTATTGTCCCTGGTGAACAGACCAGTGATAACAGCATCAATATTATTGTAATAAAACAAGATTCACGATCAGTCGTCTGGGTCGGAACACGGAACAACCTCTGGTATGTTGACACTGTTAGTAATAAATTGAAACTATTTCGTACACCGGATAGAAAACCCTTGCCATTGGAGGATAAACGGATTTTTTCGATAATGGAGGATGACCAATGCAATTTATGGGTTGGCACGCGCATCGAGGGTATTATAAAAATTGATTCCTCCCGCACCGGAATCACGCATTATCAGCACGATCCTGGTAATCCTTACAGCATTAACGATGGCAGGTGGATGCGAGCACATTGTCAGGATAATCATAAACGGATTTGGATAGGCAGCGACAAAGGTTTAAGCATTTTTGAACCTGACAAAAACCGTTTCCGGAATGATATTATGGATTCGATACTGAATTTTGGAATAACCAAGCAATGGATTGATGATATCGAAATGGATACCCTTGGAAGAATGTGGGTTTCGATTGATGCTGAAGGACTTCTAAGAATCGAAGAAAACGAAAACGGGCATTTCAAATTTAAGCTGCTGAGCACCACCAACGGCCTGAATAATCCGACCATGGGTAAAATGGTTAAAGATTCCAATGGCAATTTTTGGATGATCAACTATGGATTGCTGTACATCAATCCTTATGACGAATCCATGCACCTTTTTGATGAACACAATGGCCTGAATTTCCCGTTAAGTTATGGTGAAAGCCTTTATATTGATCAGGATGGAAATATTTATCTCGGTAATGAAAACAAATTCGAAACAATGAACATCCGTGATCTGGATTTTTCTCCTTCGACCATTAAACTGCTGCTCGAATCGGTGGAAATAAACGGGAACAATATTGCTTTTGAAAAAGTAATAAATTCAGACCAACCGGTGATTTTAAAAGCCGATCAGAATAATTTCCTGTTCCGGTACACCGGGATATGTTTCCGTGAAGTGGAGCAAATCCGGTTTAAGTACAAAATGGAAGGATATGACCACGATTGGAACATGGCAGGAACCATCAGGGAAGCCAGATATACCAACCTTCCGCCCGGCGAATATGCTTTTGTTGTAAAGGTTTCCGGCAGAGGAATCTGGCTGGATCAGGAAACATCCTTAAAAATTATCATTCATCAGTTTTTCTGGAAAACCTGGTGGTTTGTTTCGCTTGTTATCTTAACAATCATGACTTTAAGTTTTCTGGCTTACCAATACCGGGTGAGGCAAATTATCAAAATAGAAAGGCTGCGCCGCCGCATTGCCACCGATTTGCACGACGAAGTGAGTTCGACATTAAGCAGTATTTCGATTTTGAGCGATATTTTAAGCCGACAAGTCGAAACCGGAAGACCAGCTAAAATGGTTGCCGAAATCGGGTTGGGCGCGCGAAACATGTTAGAGCGGATTGATGATATTATCTGGAT
>CAYOWJ010000459.1:0-2568 GCA_964407625.1 uncultured Lentimicrobiaceae bacterium | reverse complement strand
GATTTATCTATCTTTGCCAAAATTTTCTGTAACTTTTTACTGATGGAAACAAATAGCACAACGCCAAAACAATTTAAACGCACCACCGTAACTTCGGCTTTGCCTTACGCAAACGGGCCAATTCATATCGGCCACCTGGCCGGTGTTTACATTCCTGCCGACATTTTTGTGCGCTACCTCCGCTCCAAAGGCGAAGAAGTGGTTTTTATCGGAGGCTCCGATGAACACGGCGTGCCAATCACCATAAAAGCCCGCCAGCAGGGCGTTTCACCACAGGATATCGTGGATAAATATCACGAAATCATCAAAAAATCCTTCAATGATTTTGGAATTTCATTCGACGTTTATTCCCGGACTTCCAATAAAATTCATCACGAGACGGCTTCTGCGTTTTTTAAAAAGCTGTTCGATCAGGGCGATTTTATCGAGAAAACTTCCGAGCAATATTTTGATGAGGAAAACAACCAGTTCCTGGCCGACCGCTACATCACCGGAACCTGTCCGCATTGCAGCAACGAGCGGGCTTACGGCGACCAATGCGAAAATTGCGGAACCACCCTCAACGCCACCGACCTCATCAACCCAAAATCGGCACTCAGCGGAAATGTACCGGTGTTAAAAGAAACCAAACACTGGTTTTTGCCTTTGGATAAATACGAAAACTGGCTTAAAGAATGGATCATCGAAGGCCACAAGGACGACTGGAAACCCAATGTTTACGGGCAGGTGAAATCGTGGATTGACCACGGTTTGCAGCCACGCGCCGTTACCCGCGACCTCGACTGGGGCGTGAACGTTCCGCTGCCCGGCACCGAAGGAAAAGTGCTTTATGTGTGGTTTGATGCGCCCATCGGCTACATTTCGGCAACCCGCGAATGGGCCGGACAAACCGGCAACAACTGGGAAACCTGGTGGAAAGACCCCGAAACCCGGCTGCTCCATTTTATTGGCAAAGACAACATTGTTTTTCATTGCATCATTTTCCCGGCCATGCTCAAGGCCGAAGGAAGCTTCATCCTTCCCGAAAATGTCCCGGCCTTCGAGTTTTTGAACCTTGAAAACGATAAAATCTCGACCAGCCGCAACTGGGCTGTCTGGCTTCATGAATACTTAGAGGAATTTCCCGGAAAGCAGGACGTGCTGCGTTACGTGCTCACCTCAAATGCCCCGGAAACAAAGGATAACGACTTTACCTGGAAAGATTTCCAGAGTAAAAACAACAACGAGTTGCTCGCCATTTTCGGGAATTTTGTAAACCGTGCCCTGGTTTTGACTCAAAAATATTTTGAAGGGAAAGTTCCCGAAATCACCGGCCTTACTGAGGAGGATAAAAAAGTAATTGCTGAGATCGGACAATTTCCGGCGAAAATCAGCCGCAGCCTCGATTTGTTCCGTTTCCGTGAAGCCCTTGCCGAAATGATGAATCTGGCACGCCTCGGCAACAAATATCTCACCGACAATGAACCCTGGAAAATCATCAAAACTGATGAAGAGCGGGTGAAAACCATTTTGAATATTTCGCTTCAGATTTGCGCCAATCTCACTATTGTGGCAGAGCCATTCCTGCCTTTTACAGCTCACCGGCTTGCTGATTTGCTGAATATCGAAACCCTGAAATGGAAAGATGCCGGAAATGCAGAAATCCTAAAAACAGGGACTTTGCTCAAAAATCCTGAATATCTGTTTGAGAAAATTGAAGACGAAACCATCGCAGCGCAGGTTCAAAAACTTTTGGACACCAAAATAAATAATGCGGCAAACGCATTTAAAGCAAAGCCTTCACGCGAAAATATTGAGTTCGACGATTTCGCAAAGCTGGATATCCGCGTGGGAACCATCATCGAAGCCGAAAAAGTGGCGAAAACAAAAAAACTTCTGAAACTGAAAATAGATACCGGAATCGACAAAAGAACCGTTGTTTCGGGCATTGCCGAATATTTTGAGCCGGAAGCCATCATCGGGAAAAAGGTATCGATTCTTGTAAATCTGGCTCCAAAACAGTTAAAAGGCATCGAATCGCAGGGCATGATCCTGATGGCCGAAAATTCGGATGGAACCCTGGGTTTTATGTCGCCTCCGGAAGGTTTCGTAAATGGGAGCGAGATCAGGTAAAAACTTCTGAAACCTAATCTGGCTTAACAACAAAAAACAAAACTCAAATAATTCCTTGATTTAATTTGTCATTTGAGATTTGATTTTTGTGATTTCTGCCAAAAAAAACATTAACCTGAGCCTATGATTATATCAGATTTCCGGAAAGAAATTATTGAAAAAACTTCGGAATATGTTCGCCAAACCCTTGCCGGAGCCGAAGGTGGCCACGATTGGTGGCACATTTACCGTGTGTGGAAACTGGCTAAGAAAATTGGTGCCGAAGAAGGTGCAGACTTTTTTGTTGTTGAACTTGCAGCACTTTTACACGATATTGCCGATCCCAAATTTTATGATGGCAATGAAGAAATCGGGCCAAAAACTGCAAAGGAATTTTTGCAAAAGCAAGCTGTTGATGCAGCGATTATTGACCATGTTGACAAAATTATCCGCAATATTTCTTTTAAAAACAGCTTC
>CAYOWJ010000458.1:0-2605 GCA_964407625.1 uncultured Lentimicrobiaceae bacterium | reverse complement strand
ACATTCTGAAGTTTGAAAACGCTGAAAACGTTGTCATCAAAAGGTTGGTGATACAATAGCAGTTTCCAATAAAATGATTTAACCCGACAGTTTGTCTTCTGGCAAAACTGCCGGGTTTTTTTTGTGGCTGTAATTCATTTTTGGCGTGTTAATAAATCATACTTTTGGCGTGGTAAAATTCTGCTTAATTTAACTTTCATGGATGTTTTTCATGTTTACACAGCTTTAGCTGGAATGGTTTTGTCAGCAGTCATCATTGTGCGCGGAAGTTGGTTCAACAAAGCGAACCTGTTTTTGGGTGCTTACTTCATGGTGATATCATTTTTGGTGCTGGTTTTTAGTTTTGGTTTTAAAGGTGATTCATTATTTTGGACTGCCTTGCTGATGGGTAATGGATTACCTTTCTATTTTTTATGCGGACCCTTAGCCTTTTTATATGTCCGGAGTGTACTGACTGATCGTGCAAAGCTCCAACCTAACGACTACCTGCATTTTGTCCCATTTTTAATTCAGGTCCTATTAATGATGCCCTTTTATCTCACATCATGGGAGCATAAATTATCGGTAGCTCAGATTTTTCAGGATGGCGATGCCAGGTACCTTACCTTAAATCTCTCCCTGATTCCCGATTTTATCAATTCATACCTCGCTATCCTGCATTTATCCGGTTATTTGACCTGGACAGCTTACACCTGGTTGAAAATTAACAAAAGCCACGAAATAAAATCCTTCAACAACCTTTCGTTTAAATACACCGAACGTTGGCTTGTTTTATTCTTTTTTACGGCAGTAATTTTACTCCTGAATGCGACTTTTATAACAATAGGTCAACTATTTACACCTTCCCGGAGTGAATTTATGGCAAGCCAGCCTGGTTTTGTCAAATACACTGCTATTGTTCTTTTGATAATCATTGGCGGATTGTTATCTTTTCCTGAAATCATGTATGGCATTCCAAGAATCAAAGCCACTGTTGTAAGTGATGATCAGGAACCTCTACTGAAAATTGACGTGGATTGTGAAGCTGAGGTAACCTTGGCTAAGGAAATTATTATGCAACCCAAAGGTTTACTGTTTCCAGAGATTGATCAGAAAATTGAAAAAGTCATTCTTAATTCCAGAACCTATCTGGATCAGGATTTTACCATTTACAAGCTGGCTGTCGAATTAAGTATTCCTGTGCACCACATCAGGTTTTATTTCACCAGGAATGGGTCATCATTTACCATTTTCAAAAACAGGCTACGGATTAACTACGCTAAAACCATCCTTTGTGGTAACGAATTTGATAAGTTTAGCATCGAAGGCATTGGCCGCCAGGCAGGTTTCACTTCAAGTACCAGCTTTTTTACTGAATTCAAGAAAGAAACCGGTCTCACACCTACCGAATACGTCAAGAGCCTGCATGATGTAGCTTAGTTTCATGATTTCCTCATTTTTTTCAAAAAGTACTTCAGGAATTTAAAATCCTGAAGTGATTTCCTTTTGGGATTACCGTAAAACTCATTTTAAGGGTCGAAATTCGCAGGTATTAAAAATTCTCATATCCGGAAAATCCGATAATCATTTAACTCAAAAATTTCTAACGATAAACACTACCATTTAAACTGATGAAAAAACTGTTACATGAAATATTCACGAATCCATCAACCACCTCATAACCAGACCTTTTTTTTAAATCAGAGGATAATAGTTCAATGTAGGTTTTAAGTCCCTTTTCTTTTCGGATGAGGGATTTAGGGTGGCGGTTTGTGAAGATTTATGTGAAGAACAGCATTCATTCAGTTTTAAGATTTTGTCGAAATCTTATTCACTAACTATAATTTTAAAATGATGAAAAAACACATCTACAAACTCCTCGGCTTTATGCTCGCCTTGCTTGCAGGCAGCAGCCTGATGGCCAACGACATTTCCATCAGCAACCTAAGCCTCACCGGCAAAAACACCTCCAGCGATTACTACCTGGTTCAGTTCGACATTTCCTGGGAAAATTCCTGGCGCACCTCAACTGCCGAAAGCAACTGGGATGCCGCCTGGGTGTTTGTGAAGTATCGCAAAGCTGGCGGCGAATGGAACCATGCCTGGCTGGATGAAAGCGGCCACACGGCTCCCGCCGGGAGCACTATCACTCCCGGAATGCTAAGCCCGTGTGAAGTATTCAACGCCACCACCAACCCTGGACTTGGCGCATTTATTTACCGCTCTGCCGATGGCGCAGCGAGTACCTTTACCAAAACCGGCGTGCAACTCCGCTGGAATTATGGCGCCAACAATGTGGCCGACGGAGACCTGGTTGAAATAAAAGTTTTTGCCATTGAAATGGTATATGTGCCGCAGGGCGAGTTTAAAGTCGGCAGCGGAGGGACGGAATCGGGTAGTTTTACCAATGGCTCCTGGGCCAGCGGGGTTACCATTCCATTATCAATTTCTTCCGAAAGTGCATTAACCATTGGCCAATCAGCAGGCAATCTTTGGGGAACATCTTCCAGTGGTGACAACACCATTGGTGGCGCCGGAACACTGGCCGCAGCTTTCCCCAAAGGCTTTGGTGCCTTTTACTGTATGAAATACGAAATCAGCCAGCAACAGTATGTTGATTTTTTAA
>CAYOWJ010000457.1:0-2612 GCA_964407625.1 uncultured Lentimicrobiaceae bacterium | reverse complement strand
CATCTTGAGCCTGAAATTCTTAAACAGAAGAAGGAAGCCTATTTTGATGAAGAAAATCACTCGGATTTAATTTACCGGCGGTTTTCATTTTTGGCACGAAGCCGGTATTCAGAGCAACTTCCATTGTGGTACCAGCATTTCAGCCGTGAACAAATTTTGATCATTAAAAGCGAAGATTATTTTAAAGATCCAACCGGTACTTTTCAGCAAGTATTTGAATTTCTTGGACTTTCGCCGTTTGATATTGTTTTAAAAAAAGAGCATAGTGTTTCGGATTATCCACCCATGAAACCTGATACCAGAAAACAACTTCAGGAATATTTTGAGCCTTTTAACCAGGAATTGTACAAATTGACCGGTCGTGATTTTGGCTGGACCTAAATTGAGCATTCATGGAAAAGCAAACAAAATTAGCCATCGCCACTGTTACAAGTCGGGATTTTGTGCCTGGCACATTGGTTTTGATCCATTCATTTTTAAAACACAATCCCTGGTTCGATGGCGACATTGTGATTATTTGCGATTCCCTGGAAGCTGATCAGAGGCGGCTTTTTCAAATCTTTCAAAATGTAATTTTTAGAAACCCGGGCGATGACTTGCTTTTACGAATTGGGCACCTTTGCAGGAATTTACCCAAACTTTTACCTAAACGAAAACGGTTTTACTCAATCGAAGTCTTCAATCTGGAAGGTTACGACAAGCTATTGTTTTTCGATAGCGACATGCTGGTTACCAGCGATTTATCTGAAATCATCAATCTGCCGCATGAATTAATGGCTTGTTCCGACAATCCTTACGATAAACAGGACAGAATACGCGACAAGGTAACCTTTAAACGTTTGTCTCCCAATGAAATAGCCGGAAACCCTCATAGTCTTGCCAAGACCTTCAATGCCGGGTTTATGGTGGTTGATAAAGTATTTCTGAATAATGAAAGCTATGAATCCTTAAAACAACTGATCAGCATTGAAATTTTTGGCAATATCCGAACTCATAATACCGATCAGGTTGTACTAAACCTTCATTTCGACAACAAGGTCACTTTTCTTCCGGCTGGTTATAATCTGATTCTTTCACAATCGCCGGAACTGATTGAAAATGAAAAACTAAGCCCGGATGAAATTAAAATTTTACATTTTACCGGCAAATACAAACCCTGGGAAGCCTCACACAAATTGGATGAATTAATGATTGATGCTTATTTCGCAAAATTCATCATCGACTGGCATGCTGAATATCAGGAAGTAATGAGTAAAATTAAATGATCGGTTTGGTAGATCTTTCGAACTAAAAAAATAAATCCAACACAAGTTGAAGGCTTGGATTTTCACATTTGTCTTTTCAGCCTCATGATTAATTAAAGGATAAAAACTGATAATTCTCTTGTGAAAAAAATCAATGCCTGATTTTTCCATCTGTTTTCATCCTGCCAGTCAGTACCAATTTAATCCATTTGATTTGCGTTAAAGCCAGATAAATGAAGTTATTTCGGGGTAATTTTTCATCCTCATCCCAAACATATGGTTTTATAAAAACAGAATTTGCTATTCTGATCTTACTTTTAAAATCATCAGTCATTTTAAAGGTAAACTTCAGATGATTATATCTCTTTTTCAGTGTTGTAAACAGTGCTGACCGGTTTGATGATTTGTGCTCAGGCACCGAATCTGTCATCGAAGCGAGGCATTCATCATAGAGAAATTGCTCTTTAGCTGTCAGCGTCAAAATTCCAGGATTCTTTTCCTTTAAATCAATATCAAAAACCTGGCAGGCAAGCGCAAGACTGACGTTAACGGCGCTTTTGCACTTCGCTGCGGCAGCTTTGGCAAGGATTTCATCAACACCAATTTCGCGGTTTGATAATACCTGGGCAATATCAACCAACCAGAACAGTAATTCAAACTTGTGGTAAACGCCATGTGTCGAAAGGTAAACCAGGTAATCATCCGGGTTTAGCGTTAGGAGTTGGTTTCCGGAAAAATCAAGGTTGATGCTGTTCTCCAAAAGGCTTTCTGTTTTTATAGTCGTAAAATATTTTGATACTGCCCAGTGTAGCTCAATCAAACTTTTTTTCTCGCGATGGAACAGTCTGACATGATTTTCCCTGATAAAATAGAGGGCTTTTTTTTCAGGATTTTTTAAAAAGTAGGAATCCTGTAACTTATAACCAATGTTTAGGAGAGCCTGAATGGCGGAATCAACATCGTTTTTCGAAACCAGAACGTCGAGATCACGGGTTTGCCTTTCCGAAAAATCACCATAAAACTGTATGACCATCAAAGGCCCTTTAAGACTGATAAATTTGATGTTGCTGCTGTTGAAAAGTGCATGAACAAGTTTAAGTTCTCCGGCAAGCCTCATCATCAACCTGAGATTATTACCGGATTTTTGGCTTATTTCCTCTTTTATTTCTGCTGGTAAAATATCAGTGTGATTACCTAAAACCTTATTAACCAATGGGAAGAGCCGATGTTTTGAAGTCAGTTCAACAAATTTATTCCAGTTGATTTGACTGATGTTTTCAAAATCCAAAAGTTCAACCGACTGGGTCTTGAGTTTGATTTTGCAGCAGTCAATCAATAAATTCAATTCTGCTGATAAGCCAGGTTTTG
>CAYOWJ010000456.1:0-2612 GCA_964407625.1 uncultured Lentimicrobiaceae bacterium | reverse complement strand
TTTCGGGCGCCGAAACCGGTTTCGTTGGAGTGTCTTTGTGCGAATGTTTTTTCATTATGATAAAAAAAATGATTGATGAAATTGACCTGACAAAGATCAACCTGATTGATGGCCTAATGCAAATAAACCGGCAATACAAAATCCAAACTTCAAACTTTAACTGTCCATACAAAATCAATACAAATGGAGCTAAAACTCACAGGCACAATGATGTATGATTTAATGGAAAAATGACACGGTAATGAAAGCAACTCTGTTATTTCGGTTCGGTGGTGTTTCTCTGATCAGAAAAGTTTGTGAGGCAAGATTAAATCTGTGTGAGAAATGTAACCAGATTACTGTCGGAATTAGATATTCCGAGTTTCTTTCTCAACCGGTACCGTGCAACATCAATTGTATCGGTCCGTTGCCCTGTAAGTTCGGAAATGTCTTTGGTTGACATATTCAGGCGAAGATAGGCACAAAGCTTAAGCTCACTTTGTGTAAGCTGCGGAAATTGTTGGAGTAGTTTATCGTAAAAGATATGGTTGGTTTCGTTGAAGCGGGCAGAAAATTCTTTCCAGATTTTGTCGTCAATATTTTGCTTCAGTTCTTTATTTAACAACGCTACAGCCTCTCTTGCATCTTTTTTATCGCCTTTTTTTTCGATGGAGATGAGTCGTTCAGTTATTTCTTCCAACATTTCATTCTTTTTCAGGAGTGCCATCAGGTTTATTGTAAGCTCTTTATTTTTAAAACTGAGCATTGATTCCATCTGATCTTTTTCGAGCCTGGTGTTTGTCATTTTAATCCGTTGCCTCGAATTGATCAGTAATACGATTACAATGCCCGTTACAAGGCCAAAAAAGACAAACCCATAAATAATCCCATTTCGTTGTTGGATGTGCCGTCGTTCCCCTTCAATTTTCTCCTGATTATACTGAAACTCGAGCTTGAACATGGCCTTTTGGTTTTGAAGTGCGTAAAGGCTGTCTCTTACATTATGCTGTAAATCTGAATAAAAATATGCCCGGGATGTATCTCCTTTTGAAAGAAAAATCTGATTAAGAATCGAGGATGCCTCGAGAATAGTGTTTAACGAATGATGATGTTGCCCGATTTCGAGTGCTTCATGGGCATATTTCCGGCTCAAATCCAAATCGGTTGTATTGTAAAACCTGCTCAGATGGAGCAGGCCATCCGCCTTTCGGAGTGGATGATTGATTTCGGTGAAAAGATTCAGTGCCTGCTGGTAATAGTGAAGCGCTGAATCAGGTTGATTTAATTGTCGGTAAATTGAACCGATATTAATCAGATTTATGCCTGTTTGGTACCTGTCGTTGATCTCCAGATTTACGGCTTTGGCTTTTTGAAAATATTCCATGGCTTTTGGATAGTCTTTCGATTGATCCAGATAAAATCCGGCCATGTTATTGTATTGCTGGGCAATCCCTTGTTTATCGTTAATCTGGCGTGAAATTTCCAACGATTTGTTCATGTATTCTAAAGCTTTGTCAAAGTTCCTTTGCAGCATCAGGTCGGCCCCGATATTGCCCAATACCAAACCAATTTCTTGTTTATCTCCAATTTTTTCAAACAATTTCAGTGCATCAAAATAATACGACGCACTCTTGTCATAATTACCGGTTTCGGCATACACAATTGCCAGAATGCCTTTAGCAATGGCCTCTTCCTTAATTTGTCCGGTTTTTTTTGCCAGGTCAATTGCTTTTTCTGCAGCATTTACACAAGTTATAAAATTGTTCTTCGTTGATTGAATCCGACAAATGGCGACTAATGCCTTGGTTTGCAATTCAAGGTTTTCATAAGTAAGTGCATAATTGTAGGCTTTTTCGGCATAATACAACGCACTGTCGGCATTTTGATTTTCCTCAACTTTTGAAATGCTTAATAAGATATTGATTTTTTCTGTTGTTGATTCGGTAAGCTTGTTCTGTAACAAAAGGCTGTCTTTTGCTGTCAGGGCAATTCCAACAACAGGGAAAAGAATTGTAATCAGGAGAAGCGAAATTATTAATCTTATTCTGAAAATCATAAATAATCATTTGACGATAAAGAACAACAAAGATAGTTTTTCTGTCAACTTTTAAGATGGCCTTTTTGATGTAAACAACAACGAAGCAAAGCTATGAAACCAGCATTTTCAGATAGCTATTTAATGCACCAATATTTAGAACTTCAAGAGCTAATTTGCAATGGTTTCATCCTGGGTGAAATATTTAACATAAGAGGCTGAACTTCAATTTCCAAAATTACGCCTTCCATTATGGCAAATGTCCAATACCTTCAAACATTGCCTTGTTTTTATTGAAAGCCTTCCACAACTTAAAACCAAACATTTTTTTGGTAGTTGAGATAAATTGTGGTGTACGAGGTTTTCAATTCTTTCAAAATCATAATTGGCAGGTTAGTTTACGTTTTTTTGTTTTACAAGTAAAACGGCAAGCCGTTCGGGTTTCATTTATTTCTGTTTTTAGCCAGCGCCCAGAATCCGCTTGAAAAGATTAAAAGTCAAGTTTTTTTGGTAAATGATAGTAGAAAATTGAATAAACCTGGTCATAAAAAAAGCCCTGCCAAATTAATGGCAAGGCTCAAACCCTAACGTTTATGAA
>CAYOWJ010000455.1:0-2634 GCA_964407625.1 uncultured Lentimicrobiaceae bacterium | reverse complement strand
GGAACCTGGACAGTAACAATCCAACCCAAACCAGGCGCATTTGCAGGTAATGATGCAACCATCAGCGAAGGTAATGACTATTCGTTGTCGGATGCTTCTGCTGAAAATTATTCTTCGATAAGCTGGACAACCAATGGAGATGGCTCGTTTAGCGATATCAACATCATTAACACAACCTATGTACCTGGTGAAAACGATAAAACAGTAAAAGAATTCGAATTGTGCTTGCATGTCGGGCCAATGAGCCCCTGTATTATTGATTCGACCGACTGCATTAAATTAACAATTGCAAATGGAAGCTTGCCAACAATCAGTATCACTTCACCGGTGGATGGCAGCAGTGTGTATACGAATCCGGTTACAATTTCAGGTACTGCCAGTGATGCTGACGGAAATCTTAGCCTGGTTGAAGTAAAATTGAACACCGGAAGTTGGCAGACAGCAACAGGAACAGATACATGGACGATTGGTCTTAACCTCGAACCTGGCAAAAACACACTCCAGGCCAGGGCAAAAGATGGTACAGATTTATATTCAGATGTTGCAAACATCAAAGTTTTGTTGAGCATTCAAATCATCAATATTCCAAAGGGCTGGTCGGCGATTTCATCTTATCTCTCACCATTAAATCCTGATTTGACAGCGATGATGGATGAAATCACCAATAACAATAATCTGGTGATCATGCTTAGCGAATACGGGGTTTACTGGCCATCACAAAACTATAACACCATTGGCAACTGGAGCGTTGAAAGTGGTTACAAATTAAAGATGAATAATGCCGGGGAATTTACTGTTCGTGGCGATTCCCTGACAAGCCGCAGCCTTGACCTAAGCGAGGGTTACCATATTATCCCCGTACTGTCGAATGTTGCCTGCCCGATAACTTCGGTATTTAATGATCCGCTCAATGACATCTTTTTTATGTACGATGTCAGGACAAACGCGCTCTACTGGCCACAGGGAGAGATTTTTAGTCTCACTACGCTTTTACCCGGAAAAGGCTACATTTCCAATTTAAACAAGGATGTAACCCTGACTTATCCTTACTATTCAGGATTTAAATCCGGAATTTTGACCGACAACACCGAACCCGAAATGAATGGCCCCTGGCCACTTACCCGCACCGGAAGTGTTCATTTTGTAGCCATCAGCAGCGAGGCGGTGAACAGGTTTGGAGACGCTTCTTTTATCGGTGCCTTCGATAGTTTTGGAAATTGCATCGGATATACCGGAAACGATGGGAGAGAGGGCAACTACCTTTTAAATGTTTTTGGAAATGATGCTTTTACCGATGCCAAAGACGGAGCCGAAGAAGCAGAGCCTGTTTCGTTCAGAAGCTTTAATACATCCACAAATTCAGAAACTGAATTGACCGCCGAATTCAACACCAATTTTCCAGATTCCGATGGATTATTCACTTCTAACGGGCAATCAGCGATTGTCAACTTTAAAGAAACGGCCACAGGAATTGGTGAGACAGGAAATGCTGTTGATGTTTATATTTATCCAAATCCTGCAAAGGATGCATTGAATATTACAACGAAAGGGTTCCGAACCCTTCAAGGGTTCGGAACCCTCCGGACCGTTGAAGGCAAACTTGTAAAATCCTTTACTTTAACCGGAATTCAAACCCAGCTCAATGTTCAGGATTTACTGCCCGGCGTTTATATTTTAAAGATTGAAACCAACAAAAATGTGGTCATCAAAAGGTTGGTGATAGAGTAATTTATGTGTAAAATCCCCGTCGGGTCTTTCGATACCGGCGGGTTTTGGAGGCTAAAAGACCTGTTGGTGTCCGCCAGCCGGCGGACCCGACAGGGTCTAAAAAAGAGAAAAACAGAATTAAAAAATTAATATTATTTTAACGATGAAAAAAATTTTGATTCTTTCGATTGTACTGATGATTTCGGGGATTTCACTTTTAGCCCAGGCTCCGCCAACTCCACCGGAAAATCCATCAAATGGTGGCGGCGGTCCGGTTGGTGGTGGCGCGCCCATTGGCAGCGGGCTGGTTTTATTAATCTCGTTGGCAGCAGGCTACGGAGGCAAGAAAGTTTACAATGCAATGAAAAAACTGGTGGAATAGCCTATGCACAGGTTCGGCAAAAACCTTGGAGATAATTATTAGTCTTCCGGGTTTTTGCTGTTTCCTTCATTTTTCGTAATCGTTAGAAAAAATTTGATACATGCAATACCGGAAAATTATTAACACATATAAAAATTAAAAGTATGAGAGTCAAATACAGCGTTTCGCTTTTCTCAGCCATAATTCTATTTTTATTCTGCACTTTTGAGGTGTCTGCCCAAGCCTCAACCGACACGGTTAACATCCCACAAATAACCATCGAATCGCTTAACGGCTTTGGGCCTTACACCATCGGCACCTCGCGCGATAATTTTTTTATGGCTTACGATTTGCCTGCAAATACATCGAGCATCACTTTCAGGATGATTGATGAGAATGGCGACCAGATAAATAGTTCGTCCACCACCGAAGGCGACAATCTGGAGTCGGCTTTCTGGGAATTTGAGTCGGATACGATGAATTTGCCTTTAGCGCCGCAATTAAATGTTGAAGTGCATTATCAAACCGACAGCGTGGCCAATTATTACATTCCATACCTTGTGTAC
>CAYOWJ010000454.1:0-2634 GCA_964407625.1 uncultured Lentimicrobiaceae bacterium | reverse complement strand
TTAAAATGAAAAAATGGCCTTCAGTTTTATTTTGAAGGCCATTTTTTTTGGATGAAACATCGGAAATTTTTTGTTTTCTGATGGTTTGAAATCGATTTTCTCAGATATCGAAACTTAGGTTTATGAAAAATGACCTTCCGGGTTCGTACAATTTTTCGGTAGTTCCGATGATTTTCCGGTTAAGATGTTCATAGTACGAACGGTCGAAAATGTTGTTTACGCCTGCCAGAATCCTGAAGTTTTTACTCATTTTGTAATTTATCGAAAAGTTCAGTAATCCAAAGCCCGGTGTTTCGGGTTCGTAAAACGCCTCCGAAACATGCCGCTGATCGGCAACTAATCGGTACGAAAGTGCTGGAATCAGGCTTCCTTTAAGCATTTTGTAATGCACCGCAATTGTTGTTTCGAAGGGTGGTATTTCGGTAAGTGCATCATTTTTTATGATTGTTTCGCCTGTAACCTGGTTTTCGGTAAGAATATATTTTGTTACTGTTGGAATTTTTCCATAAGTGAAAGCTGCTACCACGCTACCCCCGAATTTGTAGTTTTGCGGTGAGGTAAAACCCATTTCAAAACCAGTAAAGGTTACATAATCAACGTTTACAAATTGTTTTACGCCGGGTGCTCCGGGCGTTGCCGGCCTAACCACCGATGACGGAACCAACTCCGAAGAGATGTAATCCTGAACAAACGAATAAAAATAATTGAAATATAATTCACCAAATTTCTCTTTCGCGAAAGTTAGGGTAAGGTCGGCTTCATTATTTATTTCAGGTTTGAGTTGCGGATTGCCCAGATAATCGTAACTGTCGTATCCTGCACTCAGCAGTTTTATATAACGCTCGAGCATATTGGGGCTGCGGCTTGCCCGTGCAAATGCCAGCGATGCCGAAAAATTATTGGTAATGTTTCGTGTTACGCCCAGGTTAGCACTCAGATTTAGAAATTGAGAACTTAGTTCGTTATAATAATTGACACCGTCATGAATGATCTTTAACGTGTCTCCTGAATTTGCATCATTGAAATCGAATCGTAGCATTGCATTAAAAACAAACTTATTGTAGAGCCTGGTAAATCCTGCAAAAAGTCCTGCATTATTGATGGTTGCTTTATTCCAGAGGTTGAACTTTTTCGTGGTGGTTTCTCCCATCATTTCCATGGTCATGGTTCGGGTGCCATCCTTGTAGATGTTTTCAAAGTCAATACCTGTTTTAATGGAATAATCTCCGAATTTCATTCCCATCACAGCCTTACCTCCGGTATTATGTGCATCAACAATGGCAACCATTTGCTGATTTGCCCAGTTTGGCCTGAAACTGTTATCCATAACATGGTGCACATCCGAGTGATAGACTTTTAGGTCCATCTCTTTTACAACCTCACTCAGATTTTTAAATGAGTAATCAATTGCTGCAATCCAGGTGTCATCACTTTTTTCATCCATAGTTAAAGCAGGGAAGAGCACATCTCTTCCATGCACTTCACTGTACGAAACCATGAGGTTTTGTTTTGGATTGATTGTAAATCCAACTTTGGCACCCATATTATACTTTTTGAAGGAAGTTTTGTATGAAGTTGCTTCTCCGTCAATGTTTCCGCTCATATAGTCGCCGTATTTCCTGAACCCACCGTTTACCAAAAAGTAAATTTTTTTGTTGCCTCCATAAACTGTGAGATGTTCCTTTTGGCCATCCCAATTACTTTCGTAACCAACTGAGGCGTTTGCATGTATTTCAAATTTTGAAAACGGGCGGGGGTTCATCGTCTGCAAATTGATAACTCCTCCCAAGGCGGGGCCATAATTAAGCACAAAAGGACCTTTTATCACATCAATAGTCGAAATATCTTCGGCTTCAACATGCGAAGTAACAGGGTCCATGCGGTTTGGACAGCCATTTTCGATTTTAACACCGCCATCCAGAACTACATTCAACTGAGAGAATTTAAAACCTCTGATTACCGGATCAATGGCGCTGCCACCTTTTCTGATGCCTGAAACATTGGGTACACTTCGCAAATAATCGCCAATATCATGTGTAGATTCTGATTTAAGGTTATCTGCAGAGATTTCGCTAGTTACAAACGATTTTCGTTTGATCAGACTATCCGTTATTTCAACCGTGCCAAGTTTGATTGTATCGTTGGTAATTTGAGCTTGTAAACCTGTTGTTATTAATAAAAGACTTGTTAAAATGACAGTATAAAATTTTCTCATAAATATTGATTTTTAAAAAGTACTGACAAATTATTGATTTTCGGATTAATGATTACATTGATGGTTTTGCCCTTCCTGATGGTGTGCTTCGTGCTGATGACAACTTTCACCACTATCGGCAACAAGTCCGGCAAGAAAGCTTCTCACAACAGCGGCTGGATCGCCTGAGCAGCCTCTCACCACTTCGATACCCGCATAATTCAATACATTGATTGCGCCGGCGCCAATTCCACCAGCCAACATCGTTGTTACACCCATTTCGGCAAGTACACCTGCAATGTTTGACTTACATCCACAGCCCTGCACGGAGGGAATCTTCTGAACTTCGGCGATTTCGCCATCATCAGAAACCGAATAAACATTATAAAACTCACAATGACCAAAATGGTCATCAACCTGGTTGTTTTTTGTAACCGGAA
>CAYOWJ010000453.1:0-2640 GCA_964407625.1 uncultured Lentimicrobiaceae bacterium | reverse complement strand
TCTGATTTCTGTTTATAACCTGGTGATTTTCATTTTTTTCGGGTGTTTTGCGGAAGGCTGAAGGCGTTGCTCCTGAATGTTTTCTAAAGGCTTCATAAAAAGTGCTTCGGGTGGCGAAGCCTGCCTTATGCCAGATCTTTTGCAACGGGAGGTTTTTGGCGTTGTCATCATTCAGCAGTTGGCAGGCATATTCCACCCTGAGCCGGTTGATGTAGTCGTTGAAATTAAGATGGAAGTTGTCGTGGATAAGTTTCGAGAGGTAGTTGGTGTTGGTTTTTAGCTCCGTGGCCAGCGAACTGATTTTAATATCGGGCTGAACGAACACTTTTTTTTCGTTCACCAACCGGTTTAACCGTTCACATAAATCTGCTGTTTGTGTTTCGTTCATGATTGTACGAAATTTTGTTTACAAATTTCGACAGGGTACACTTCAAAAGCAAGAGAAATTCCGTCCGGAATTATGAATTTCAGGAATCAGGACATATTTGTAATTTGAAATTCACCGGTTGACTTCAAGTCACCCTGCGAATAGATAAAACCTATAATTATCCTGTTTTTTTGCCCATTTTCGATTTCATGAAAAATGCAGGAGTTACGCCTGTATATTTCTTAAAGGCCGTATAAAAGGCGCTTCGTGATCCAAACCCTGAAGCTTCTGCAATTTGCTCAACAGATTTATTCGGTTTGTTAGCCTTATTCATCATCCTGCAAGCTTCAGCAATGCGCAATGAATTAATGTAGTCGTTGAAAGTGGTTTTTAGTTGATTATTGAAAAGCATGGAAAGATATTTCTCGTTAGTTCCCAAGTGCTTAGCCAGATTAGTTATCGAGATTTCCGGATCAAGGTAGAGCTGGCTTTCCAACATCAGGCTTTCAAGATGATGCAGCAAAGCTGAAGCCTGCTTATCGGCCAACGGATGATCATGCGCTTTATGTTTTGAACTCTCCTTATCGATGATTTGAATGGTACGCTCTACCAAAGCATGATATGCTGCATTGAGTTTTCGGCGTTGCACCGCCACAATCGTAAGAAAAGTTGAAATGGCAATTACCGACAAAGCCAATACTAAAATACTGATACTTTGATTTTTGATAACTATTTTATTCTGTTGAAGGTTAATTCGGGAGTTGCTCAATTCCTGCTCGGTTTGCGCGGTGAGCAAAAGAATTTTTTCAGTCAAAAGCTGTTCCGAGGTCTCAAAAAGAAGCAAACTATCGGCAAATTGCAGGGTTTTTAACATCCACTGCTTTTCGAGGTCGGGGAGTTTCATTTGCGAATACAATGCGGTGGCCATCCGGCATAATTCGAGCGCGGTTCTCATGTTGCTTACCCGATGCGTAACGATCAGTGTAGTATCAATCAGGCTGAGTGCTTCATTAAACCGGTTTTCGCTGATTAGCAGCCTCGCAAAAAGGATGTTAGCTTCGCTCAAAAGAAGGGGTTTATTGCATATGGATGCCCTTGCAGCAGCTTGCCGAAAATAGGTCTCAGCCTGGTTTAGCACACCGGCTTCAACTGAAAATTGAAGGTATTTGCCCATCACCAGATCTTTTTCAATCTCAATTTCAGTTTTAAGTTCATGTGCATTTTTAAGAGAAATTCCCGACATGGCGTTGGTGCTAAAATCCTGCTTTTGCAAAAGCTGCGTTATTTTTGAATGATGAAACAGCACACTATCAGGCAGTTCGGTTTCGATGAACAGTTTGCTCAAATAAAGATGATTTTGGGCTTCGAGCAAGGGCATGATATTCACCCTGATTTCGAGGGCTTTGCGAAACATCCAGGCTGCTGAATCGTATTGTTGGATTTTCATAAAACTCAATCCAATATTATTCAGGGCAACGGCTTCGGCATATTTATGATTGGATTTTTGTGCATTTCCAACCGCTGTTTTATAATTCGAAATAGCATTTTGGTACAACCTATGCCGAAAAAGTATGTTCCCCAGATCAATCAGATAAAAAGGGTTGATCTCAAATTCAAGATTGTTACCTATCATCAATTTCAACCCCTCGGAGTAATAAAATGTTGCCAGGTAGTCGTTGGGTTTGTTGTAGATATAAATTTCGGAAAGGTAGAAATATGAATCAAAAATCAAAGCCCGGCAACCGATTGAATCGAAATAACGGATCTGTTTAACGCTGTAATAAATAGCGGAATCAGGATTAGTTTGAGCTGTGTTATGAACGAGTGAATCGAATTTTAGCTTAATGGCAAGGCTTTCATTTGAATTTTTAATGCATTCTGTTTCAATGTTTTTATGTGTTTCTAAATAACTGCAACCTATAAAACCAGAAAAGAAACTAACTAAAAAAATCAAAGTGAAAATCCTTTTCTCCATTTTCGTTTATTTTGGTTAAAAATAGAATTTTTACAAGGTTAACAACAAAAACAGAAACTTGATTTTCCAAAAATATTGGGTTCAATGATTTTTTTGCTGTTTTGTATGTGTATTTTAGAAGCTGTCAGGCGCTGCAAACGCTGACATTCAGTTTGTCGCAAAAATCGGAAGAAGCTGTTGCAGATGCAATATTTCCGCGCGATTGCTTCCAAAAACAGGAAAAGAATACTTACAATTTTGATTAAAAGAATTTTTTCCTGAGCAGCAAAAAATGCGCTTTGTACCATTTCGGATTTTT
>CAYOWJ010000452.1:0-2644 GCA_964407625.1 uncultured Lentimicrobiaceae bacterium | reverse complement strand
CTCAAACCTTATTACCTTATTTTCATGGGGTTTTGGCTATTCGGCTGGAATAAGGCAATAAGGTTTGAAAAATCAGGGGTTTCAGATTTGTACTAAGGTCAGGAATGGGCTTTAAAACTTCATTATTCCGATTTCATGTGAAAATGTCACGACATTTCAATTCGCGCGAGGTTAAGCTGTCTGAAGTTTGATTAACATGAAGTTTAAGATAATCCCAAAGATTTTCAAAAAATCAGTTAATAAACAATTCCTTCTCTGCTCAACAGCGACCATCCAAGCAGCCAGTTATTGTTATCAAAAGCTCCTTGCATTGTAACGTTTTCAAACCAGGGATCGGTGGGATTTTCGATGAGTCCGGTAAAATCGGCTGAGGGGATAAGATGATAGGTTTCACCCACGATTTCAAAGCCAGGATCTTTTACCTGATTATTGGCCTCATAAAAATAATTATGCCATTGCTGGATGATTTCATTGCCCGGATTATCGCCAGTAATTGTAAAAATTGATTCGGGAGTGTCGAAAGCAACATTGTAAAAAGTGTTGTAAGCGATGGCCAGATTCTGCTTTTGCCACTGTTCGAGGCTGTTTTCGCTTTGCAGGTCGTACTCAATTTTTACTCCCCATTGCTGGTTGATGAAAATCGAATTTTTATAACTGCCTGCTGCATTGCTTCTAAAACTCATCATTCCTTCGTTGGTTTCGTGACCACGCCCAACAGCAGTAATATTATAAATGTTTGGTTTGGTGTATGGCTTGTTCGATGGCCGGCTGGGGCTTCCATCGGCTTCAATAATCATATTTCCCGCTTCGATGGTTTGAATAGCCAGCCAGAATTGTCCTTTTCCCTGGTAACCCATGTCTATATCGAAGGCATCATCGCCACAAAAAGCAACGGCCAAATATCTACAGTTAACAGTGCCGCCAAAAAACTCAACGCCATCGTCGGCACAGGCTATTATTTCGATGTGATCAATGGTCGTTTCACTGCCAACTCCACCAAGTGTCAGCCCGTTAATTTCGTTTCCTTCGCCCAGGTTGGTGCCACCGTGCCTGATCGAAACATATTGCAAAATCCCTGAATTATCGTTTGGAATGTCGCCTCCAAATACACCACGAGGCTCGGTAATCGAGATGCCTTCGATGGCTGCTTCATTGCCGGATGCATTTAACGGTGCGCTGCCCAGAACAATAACTCCGCCCCACAGGCCGCGGCTTTTGGATGGGATGCTGCCACTTAAATCGTCGCCTTCAACAGTAAAAATTATTGGCTTTTCGGCAGTACCTTTTGCAAGAATACGCCCTCCGCGAGCAACAATTAAAGCACTGGCTTTTTCGGCCTGACCGGTTTTGGCGCGAACAACGGTTCCAGCTTCAATTGTCAGTGTCTGGCCATCGTTAACAAAAACCAATCCTTCGATTACGTAATTTTTGCCGGCATACCAGGTAACGGTTCCTGTTCCTTGCCCGCCATCAATTATATTGCTGCTTTCCTTCACTTCATAATCGCTCTTGCGGCACGAACCCAACAGAATCAATATCGAGATAACAGCTATAAGAATATTTTTTCTTACCATATCCTGAATTCAAGATTTAAATAGATTGATGATTGGTTTTCAAGGTTTTTTGCGTAAGGAAACCAGTCCTGGTAGTTTAAGGCAATTTTTACTTTGGAGATAGGGCTGTATTGAATCCCGCCAATGATGGAGCTCCCGTCTTTATCAAGGTTCCAGGGAGCGTCTTCAGTTTCGGTGATGTTGGAGATAATCTTGTCGTAACGCCCAAAAACCTGGAATTTTTCGTTGAAATCGTACGACAGAAAAGCCGAAAAAGCTTCCCTGTTATGGTCTTCCTCATATTTATCATTGAATTTAAAATCGTATTCGATGCCTGCTGCCAGTTTTTTATCAATCTGATAAGCTACAAAATTGACGAGCGTAAACTGCCTGGTTTCTTTTTCGACAAAATCACCATAAAACCTGACTGTCAGATTTTTTACTGGTTTTATGTTAAGTCCCAGCCCTGTTTTAAACGAATTGTCGGTTTGTGGCGACGAAAAACCTTCCCCATTCACCAAAGTTAAATCCATCTCAAAAACCTTGCTGATGGCATAATTCGCCGAAGTGCCAATGTCCGCGCTTGATGCCATGCCGTGTTCATCCATGATGGTTTTTGCAATATAACGATGCCCCCACACCTGCTCCTGTAAACGGAAAGCCTGAAGTGGAATAATCCCAAACCGGACAGTGATTTTACCCTGAGAATATTGCAAGTAAGCATCTTTGAAGTAAGCAAAACGCCTGAGCAGCGAATATTGCGAAACATCGTTGGGGCTGCCGATATCAATCTGGATTTTGCTGCTGAAATATTTGCTCATCTTAAATTCGTAGCCCAGATAAGCCCGCGTTACCTCAAATGCTGCGGGGTTTGATCCTTCATTTATTCCGAAGTGAACATTCGAATACACAAGCCCGATTGGTTTTCCATCGGCAAAGGGGTTTTTAGGCGTTTCCTGCCCCAAGGCACCATGACCCAGTAAAAAAAATAAAAGTCCGGAAAAAGCAAAAGAAAAATATTTCAGCATAAAGTCTTTCAAATTTCATTTTGAAGGCGGCAAAGATAATGAAGGGGCGGTTGTTTTAGGGGA
>CAYOWJ010000451.1:0-2658 GCA_964407625.1 uncultured Lentimicrobiaceae bacterium | reverse complement strand
TAATGGTTTTGATTTTGCTGGATTTGCCGGTATTTTCGCAGCAACAGGCTAACAGGCCTAAAATTGGAGTTGTTTTGAGTGGGGGTGGTGCCAAAGGATTTGCCCACATTGGAGCGCTCAAAGTTTTGGTTGAGGCAGGTGTTCCGGTTGATTATATTGGCGGAACCAGCATGGGTGGAATTATCGGAGGTTTGTTTGCCATCGGTTATCATCCCGACAGTCTTCAGAAACTGGTTTTGGATCAGGATTGGGAGGCGGTACTTGCTGATGAAATTGCACGCCGCGATCTTTCGATGGCCGAAAAAGCCCAGGACGGCAAATATTTCTTCACCCTCCCATTTCGTGAAAACCGGCTGCAATTGCCTGATGGCCTGGTTGCCGGGCAATCAGTTTACAACATGCTTTCCTATTATTGCAGCCCGGCATACGGCATCACCGATTTTAACAAATTCAGGATTCCATTTCTCTGCGTTGCTGCCGACATTGAGCAAGGCGAGTCGGTAACGCTTGATCATGGTTATTTACCCGATGCACTGAGGGCAACAATGGCCATCCCAACTTTTTTTGCCCCTGTCGAAATTGATGGAAAACTCCTGGTTGACGGGGGGTTGATCAATAATTTCCCTGTAAAGGAAGTAAAAGACCTTGGTGCAGATATTATTATCGGGATCGACGTTCAAGGGAAGCTTTACACCAAGAAAGAACTTGGTTCGTTTTTTAAAATCCTCGACCAGGCAACTTCTTTTCTGAGGCGGCCTTTGTACGAAGAGGCGCTCAAACAGACCGACATTTACATCCATCCCGATTTGAAAGATTATGGTGTTTCGAGTTTTACTGATGCCGATTCCATCATCAAACTTGGCGAAATTGCCGCACTTTTGGCGTTACCTGAAATTAATGCCATGCTCGATTCGCTCAAAAGAAGCTATGATCTGAAGCCTGATTATTGTCTTGATTCGCGTCCTGTTGATTCGGTTTTTATCAGCGAAATTGTTATCGAAGGCATCAACAAGGTTTCGCCGGGTTTTGTGGCTGGCGTACTGCAATTGGAGGTTTTGAAGTTTCACTCGCTCAAAAAAATAAATCATAGCATCAACAGGCTTTACGGCACTCAAAATTTTGATAAGATTAATTATGAGTTAATTCCGCTGGAAAGGGGCGGAGTTCGTTTCAAGATCAATCTCGAAGAGAGCAAAGGTGGTGAGTTTAGTGTTGGCCTGCATTACGACACGGATTATCGGGCTGCGTTTTTGTTAAATCTTACCTACCGGAATTTTATTTTCAGTGGTGGCCGGCTGTTTTTTGATCTGGCGTTGGGCGATAACAGCAGCTTTACAGCAGATTATTTGTACGACCGCGGTTGGAAACCTGGTTTTGGTGCCCGGTTTCAGGCCTATACTTTTGACGCTTTTTTGTACGATTCGGTCGATTTAAACCGGAAATCGGCAAGTTTGCAGTATTCGAGTGCCCTCGCAAATTTTTACACCCAATCAAATTTTAACGATTTCTCGATTGTAGGTGGTGGAATTGAATTTGAATTTTCGAAATTAAAATCCGATGTTTTTCTAATCGACCTTGAAAATGTAAATAAGTTTACGACAAATTTGCTGGCCTACATCAATATCGATAACCTCGACCGGGTTGTTTATCCAAGGGATGGTTTCAGAATAAATTCGACATTTAAACTGATTACCGGAATTAAAGATACCATCACCGAAAAAAGCGTTGAACCACTTGCTTTTTTTAAATTCAGATACCAGCAGTCGGTTCCGGTTAACAAAAGGCTTACCATCCAGCTCAGCGCATTTTTTGGAAGCGTGTTAAGTCATGGGACGTACATTCTGCCACAATACAATTTTTACCTGGGCGGTTTGAGAGCCGATAACAAAAATGGAATTTACCCTTTTGTTGGGCTAAATTTTATGCAGATACGCGATTTAAATGCAATAGTTGGGCGTGTTGATCTGCAATACGAATTTGCCAGAAATTTCTTTGTTTTGCCAAAATATAATATCGCTTTTCATTCGGCCCGTCTGGATGAACTCTTCAGCGACAACAGGGCTATAAATGGCTGGGGTATTGGCGTTGGCGTGAAAACGATGATTGGTCCCATCGAACTTAATTTTATGTCGTCGGATGTTACCAAAGGTTTTATGGCTTACTTTAATCTCGGGTTTAATTTCTAACCAATTTTGAAATACGATTTGTGGAAATCCTAAACAAAATTCTTGATATTTCGTGGCAGGCTTTTTTGATGACCACAAACCAAATCGTGGGCTACTTTGCCGGAGTTTTTATTTTTGGCCTTTTGCTTTATTTGTTTGCCCGCTTTACGCGGAATATGTTTGCCAAGAGTTTTGGCGATCGTTCCGAGATTTTTATCACTGCATGGATTGGTACGCCGGTTCATGAATTGGGCCATGCGTTTTTCTGCATTCTTTTTGGCCATTCGATAAAAAGAATAAGCCTGTTCAGGCCAAATGCAAAGGATGGCACGCTTGGTTATGTCGAACATTCCTACGATCCACGCAACATTTATCATTTAACCGGGAATTTTTTTATTGGCGCAGGACCTGTATTTTTTGGTTCAGCAGTAATTTTAGGATTGTTGTATTTCCTGTTACCGGATGGCAAAGTCATCATCAGCCAGTTTCGCGC
>CAYOWJ010000450.1:0-2659 GCA_964407625.1 uncultured Lentimicrobiaceae bacterium | reverse complement strand
TCGGCGATGTATTTATGGCCATCGTTGCGTTTGCTTGTGAGGGCAAAAAAGAGGGTATTTTCGACTTTAAAAACCCGTCGGCTATCAACCAGAATATCGTTAATAAATTCATCTTGAATTAATTCAGGCTTTATTACCCCTTTGATAATAAAAGGAATTTCAGAGACTCTGAACTTTTGTGTGAACATAAAGGTGGGTGATTAAATCAAAAATCTTTCAAAGTAAGATCAGGATTTCAATTAGTTATCCATTTCGCCTTCATCATCCGAATTATCTGCTGCGTTGGATTTCATCGGGTTAGCAGATGCTTCATCGTAATATTTACGATTTTTAAAAATATCACAAGCCAGATAAACGGCAGCGCGCATCGAACTTTCATCGGCCAGATCTTTACCTGCAATGTCGTAAGCCGTACCATGTGCCGGTGAAGTCCTGATAACCGGCAATCCTGCTGTAAAATTTACGCCACTGTCGAAAGCCAGGGTTTTAAAAGGAACCATTCCCTGGTCGTGGTACATGGCCAGAATGCCGTCGAATTTTGTATAATTGTTCGAGCCAAAGAAACCATCTGCCGGGTATGGGCCGTAGGCCAGTATTCCTTCGTTTTGCGCCCTGTTTATTGCCGGAAGCATCACTTTTTGTTCTTCGTTACCGATAAGGCCATTATCGCCTGCATGAGGATTGAGGCCCAACAAGGCAATTCTCGGTCTCTGGATGGCGAAATCGCGCTTCAGCGACTGACACATGATCCTTAATTTCTTAATGATGAGATCTTCAGTCAATGCATTTGGAACATCCCGCAAAGGAATATGTCCGGTTAAAACGCCGATACGCAAACCCCCGCTCACCATAAGCATTAAATAATCGGAAACCTTGTAACGATGCGCCAGGTATTCGGTATGACCGGGAAACGCAAATTCTTTGGATTGTATATTTTTTTTGTTGATGGGTGCAGTTACGATGGCATCAATTTCGCCGTGATCAAGCGAATCAAGTGCCGATTCCAGCGACAGGCGGGCCATTTCACCGGCAACTTCGGTTGATGTTCCAAGGTCGATTTTTACTTCCCTTTCGTGGATATTAAAAATATTGGGTCGTTTAGGATTTGCGCCGTCAACCCTTTTTATCAGGTTAAAATTAAAATCCTGCAAAGCCAGGGTTTTGCGATGGTATGAAGCCACTTTTGAAATCCCAAAAACCACGGGAGTTATCAGCTCAACTATTCGAATATCGGTAAGTGTTTTTATGATAATTTCATAACCGATGCCGTTAATATCGCCATGTGTAAAGCCAATCCTGGCATGGTTTTCCAATACTATTTCCAATTCTTCACTCATATTAAGTCAGTTTTTTTGCAAAGATAAACGAATTCAGTTCACAGGAAGTGTGACTGTAATGCAAAAGCCATGATAATTTGGATCGGAAACTCCGGAGCATCCGGAAATACTTTAAAACTGATTTTACAAGAAATGATGCTTAGATAGAAACTATCCGGGGATTAAAAATTTCCTGTTAACAGAAATTCCGGAATTGGTTTTCAGGTTAAGGATAAAAATTCCCTTAACCTGCGCGGGTAATGTTATTTCGGTATAATTATTTTCATGTGAAAACCTGACCAGATCATGCAAAATCACCCTTCCCAAAAGGTCAACAACATCGATCATCACAGTTTCAACTTCCCCGCAAGGCCATTTAATCTGAATTGAATGTGTAGCCTGCAAAAACCGGATTTCAGGATTTGTAATTTGGTTTTTGTCATTTATTTTAACCGGTGCATTGCCCAGATTAACATCCAGAACAATGCCTTCGATTACTGTAAGATTATACGGGATATTGGTTGGTGGCATGGTGTACCAGCCATTGGCCGAGCCGCCCCATCCAAAATTAAAATGGTAAAATCCATCACTTGAGTAACCATCCACAACCACATTATGGCCGACGGTTACTCCGGGATCAACCAATCCGAGATGAGCTGGCAAAGCATTCATCACATTCTGGGCAAGGTGTGTATTCAGGCTGGTGTCGCTGGGAAACATCAAAATGGCATCCAAAAACCCAAACCTTACAAAAGCATCAAAAGCCTGATCGATGCCGTAAGTTCCAGAACCGCTCGGGCTGTAAACCTGTCTGGCCGCAACTCCGCAGGCATAGGTTATCGCTGCTTTGTCGGTGTTGGTAAGCGGAATTTCGTTGGTGTAATGGAAATCGAGGGTATCCAGGTATTCGTTGAGTTTCGGCCATGAGGGAAATCCCCGGCTTTCCCAATCGTTGTCAATCCAGAATTGATTGCCGGAACCAAAGTTGTGATAATAATCGTCGGCATCCGAAAACCTCGTATTATTGATGGTATGATGAAAATTCAAAATCTGCGCCATTGCCGTGGCCGGACAGCCAGCCACGCTTCGTTGGTGAGTAGTTGGATCAACAGGGCATAATCCATTATAGGGCGCCGACTGTGTCCAGTTTGTAAAAAGCCACCCACCCGTTGGCGACCAACCCTGGGGAGGCCATTGTTCGAAAGTTGGGATTTGTTCAGGAAAAGCCAATAATTCGTTCCAGAATTTGTTGTTTTTCTCCAATTCAACCTTGTCAGAAAATGCGAATTGAAAGCGGATCGAATAATCATGTTGCAGAATCGGGGTAAACGTCTCCCAGATGT
>CAYOWJ010000449.1:1369-2671 GCA_964407625.1 uncultured Lentimicrobiaceae bacterium | reverse complement strand
AATTTCGCCGGTGTAGTCGTCTTCGGTGGCCAGAACCAGGTCGCCCAGGTTAATGATTTTTGCGGAGCGGTTATAAATTTCCACAAAGTCAACGCCGGTAACAAAATCATCTTTTGGGTTGAATAAAACTTCATTAATCACCAAATCCCCGCTAAGGGCGGCCTCATTAAGTCCAAATTCGACCGAAATGTTTTTGTCGGCAGGATTTCCGGCACAGTCGGTAAAATCGCCGGTAATCGAAACCGAATAAACGATGCCCGCCTGAAGTGGCGCGGGAAGCAGCAGCAAAACCGACGAATAATCAGGCGCAACTGCCCGAGCCGAAACCGGGCTTCCAAAACTATGGTCAATGAGGTAAGCCTGTGGATTTGAAAGGCCTGTGCTGTCCATGGGTTCGGTAAAAAAGAGTTGAAGCTGTCCTTCCGACGGAATGATAACCCGGCTCAAAGCAGGTGGAGTTTCGTCGGGATTTGAGCCAAAAACGGAATTTTGTTGTCCGGGCGTGCCTCCTGATGGATTTTCAGAAGCCTTCCAGTTTGATGATCCGCCACAGGGATTTTCGGGATCAATCTGTTCGAGCGACCAGCCACCTTCGATTTTGACAGGGTCGGTGTACCATTCATCCGAATATCGAACTGTCGAAATCACGGCATCTTCGGGGTTTTTCAAAATGATTAACTGGCCGGCATTTGTCAAAGCAAAACTCGAAAATCCATAAAATGAGCCAAAAGCCGAAAGACTTCCGGCAGCATCTTCATCACCAATAATCAGGAAACCGCCGGGTTGAATCGTTACATCAGAAAATTCTTTTTCAGACGTTCCGACGATCATTTTCCAACCTTCTAAATTTAAAGCCATTTGTGAACGATTAAAAAGTTCGAGATATTCAAAATCAGGAAGGCTCACGGTTGGGTTTGGATCGGCCATTATTTCGTTGATCTGGATATCGAAAGCTGCCGGCGTAAACCACGAAAAATCCGCAGTCAGAGTGCCTGAAACATTCCCTGCCAGGTCGGCAATATTCTGAATGGTGATGATGTTGCTGACGCCATTTTGGAAAGGCCTGTCGAAGGTGAGATGCACCAGCGAAAAGGCCGAAATATCACGGTTGGCCGAAACAGGGTACCCGATATTGTTGTTTACAACATAATTTTGGATGTTCTGGCTCGAAATTTCGGTGACGGCTTCGTCAAAAAAAACATCGAGTGTTTGCGGGCTTTTTACCTCGATCCCGGAGATTTTCGGGGCTTCGGTGTCAAAAACAAAAGGGCCGGCATAAAAATCGTCGAAGTAAAATTTGGT
>CAYOWJ010000449.1:0-1269 GCA_964407625.1 uncultured Lentimicrobiaceae bacterium | reverse complement strand
CTGGTAAACCGATGAAAGTGACGACACTGCTTCGCCCTGCGAATTTAGCTGCAACTGAAAAGCGGGATTAACCGTAAACTGATTTATGTCGCCAGTCCAGGCGGGATTTGATGCAAAATCGCCATCAGCGAAATCATCTTCAAATTGCGCCATACTAAAGGCTGGCAGCAAAACCAAAAGGAAAATAAATTTCTTCATTTCAAATAAAATAAAGGGAACTTAAGAATAGGTAAATGTACTAATTTTGCCCAAATTCAAAATTTAAGTAATGAAAATTGCTGTTGTTGGTGCTACAGGGCTTGTTGGTCAGGCCATGTTAAAGGTTTTAGAAGAACGGAAAATACAGATGGATGTATTGATTCCAGTGGCTTCGGAGCGATCGGTCGGCAAGAAAATTGTTTTCGGAAACCGCGAAATTGAAGTTGTTTCGATGGAAGAAGCCGTCAAACAAAAGCCACAGATTGCCCTTTTTTCGGCTGGTGGTGCAACATCAAAAACCTGGGCCGAAAAATTTGCAGAAGTTGGAACCTTTGTCATTGATAATTCCTCGGCCTGGCGGATGTTTGATCATATTCCGCTCATTGTTCCCGAAATAAACGGATCAATTTTAACAAAGGCCGATAAAATTATTGCCAATCCAAACTGCTCAACCATCGAGCTTGTGTTGGCATTAGCGCCGCTTCACCGGAAATACAAAATCAGGAGGATGGTGGTTTCAACCTATCAGTCGGTCACAGGTACCGGGGTTAAAGGCATCGTCCAGCTTAAAAACGAACGCGAGGGAATTTCCGGCGAAATGGCCTATCCCCATCCCATCGACCTGAATTTAATCCCACATGGCGGCGTATTTGAAGATGACGGCTATACGTCAGAAGAAGTGAAGCTGGTAAACGAATCGCGTAAAATATTGGGCGATCAAACCCTTCAAATTACTGCAACTGTGGTGCGGGTTCCCGTTTATGGCGGGCATTCAGAATCGGTAAATGTTGAGTTTTTAAATGATTTTGATCTTGAAGAAGTTCGAAAATTACTCAGCGAAATGCCTGGAGTCGTTGTTCAGGATGATCCGGCCAGAAATGTTTATCCTATGCCGAAATATGCCGAAGGAAAAGATGAGGTTTTTGTAGGCCGCATCCGCCGGGATTTTTCGCAGCCCAAAACGCTTAATTTTTGGGTTGTGAGTGATAATCTCCGTAAAGGTGCTGCCACCAATGCTGTTCAGATTGCTGAATATCTTATCTCAAAAAATCTGTTATAAAAGCAAAATCT
>CAYOWJ010000448.1:0-2678 GCA_964407625.1 uncultured Lentimicrobiaceae bacterium | reverse complement strand
TAGCAAATCACAAATAGCAAATTACAAATCTCAAAAATCAAATTAGCACGGAGGTAGTGAAAGCAGAGAATAATGGTGAAATCATCCTAAAATAAATCTCTGTGATCTCCGTGCCTCCGTGGTAAAAAAATAATACCGAATAGTTGAAAGCATTTTTCCTGAAATATCATATCGAAATCCTTGTCTTTCTGGCTGTTATTTTGTTTTTCGCTACCCGAAATCCAAATTCGCCTTATGATAAAATGATCGGAAGCGACGGAAAAGGTTATTACGCCTACCTGCCAGCAATTTTCATCCACCACAGTTTTGATTATGCTTTTGTTGAAGATTATGAACAAAAATATCATCAGTCTGGCGACGATTTTTTTGATTTCAGAATTAAAGCCGATGGCAAAACTGCCAATAAATACTTTCCAGGCGTTGCCATTTTATGGTTGCCGTTTTTCAATCTGGCACATCTATTCTGCCTCCTGACTTCCTTCGCACCTGATGGCTACTCTTTGCCTTACCAGATTTCGATCGGATTGGCAGCGATTTTTTATTTATGGCTTGGATTGAAAGTCTTAAGACTGATTTTGTTAAGATTTCAAATCAGCAAGGAAATTATCTTTTTCTCGGTCTGGGCATTGTTTTTCGGGACTAATCTTTACTATTACACCATCGAAGAGCCTTCATTTACGCATGTTTACAGCTTTGCGCTGATCAATATTTTCGTCCTTGCCCTATTTAAAAACCTCGGGAAAATCACTTCAATGTGGCTTTTCATTTTGACCATCTCGCTTGCACTGATTGTGATCATCAGGCCGATAAATGGCCTCATTATTTTGATCATTCCTTTTGTTGCAGGCTCGGTCAAGGAATCCCGAAAATTTATTACTGAGATTTTCGGAAACTACAAAAAGCTGGTTTTCCCGATATTCGTTGGAATTTTGATAATCTCCATAGTCCCGTTATTGTGGAAAATCCAAACCGGCAAGTGGCTGATTTACACTTATGGTAGCGAAGGATTTGACTTTTTGAAACCCCATTTTTTTGAAGTTTTATTCAGTTTTCACAACGGATGGTTTGTTTACACGCCACTGGCCTTTGTTTCGTTTTTTGGAATTATCCCGCTTTTTAAACGTAACCGGTTCGGTGCTTTTTGGCTATTGATATTTTTGGTTTTTGTGATTTATCTGATTTCATGCTGGTCGGTGTGGTGGTATGGCGAAGCTTTTGGATTCCGCCCGCTGATCGAGTTTTACTTTGTTCCGGCAATTCTGCTGGCGCTTCTTTTAGAAAAGTATCAAAAGCAAAAGGCACTTTTTTGGGGATTTCTGGCGATCCTTGTTTTATTGGTTGGCTTTAACCTTTTTAAAAGCTGGCAGTTTAATAAAGGCATTTTACCTGCAAAGCACCTGACGAGTGAAACCTATTTTGGTAATTTTTTCTCAACCATACCCAAAGCCAGGGTATTTCTGGAAAAGGATAAAACAATTCAAAAGTCGTTTTTTACAGATATGGAAAGCGATCCAAACTGGCTTAATTACACTTCGGTTTCTGATGAAAACGCCTTTTCGGGCCGGCTTTCATCAAAGTTGGATTCAGCAAATATTTACAGCGTTGGATTTAGGAAAAACATGAATGAAGTATGTCTCAGCGGGGACTGTGAAATCCTTGTCTCGGCGATGGTTTATTCAACACCCAAAACAACAAAATCTCAATTGGTGGTTGATTTTTTAGATTCCGAAAACAAAAGCATGTCTTACCACTGCCTGTACCTCGACGAATTCCTGCCACAAAAAAAATGGACACAAATCGAATTTTCAGTCAAGGTTCCTGAAGCCCTAGCATTAGGTAGTCAAATCGCAGCCTACTTTTGGAATCCGGCAAAAAATGAGGTTTTGTTTGTGGATGATGTTGGGGTTTTGGTTGTGGAAAGGCAGGATTGAAAAACATTTAGGTTGCAAAAAAAAGGGCAACCGAACCGTCGATTACCCTTTTTCTTTTTATAAATGAGGATTATTTCTAATCTGTCAATCCTTTATCTTCTTCATCAAAATCAGGACAATCTTTACATTCGAGGCTGCGGTTGTACATCAACATTGCCCGGTTGCTCATACCCATACTCGAAAATCCTCCGTCGTGGAAAAGGTTTTGCATGGTAACTTTTTTGCTGAGATCCGAAAAAAGTGTGATGCAATAATCGGCACATTCATCGGCGGAAGCGTTGCCAAGTGGCGACATACGCTCGGTAAAATCCATCAGACCATCCATGCCTTTAACACCGCTACCGGCAGTTGTCCGGGTTGGTGATTGGGAAACCGTATTTACCCTGACTTTACGTTCGCGACCATAAATATAGCCAAAACTGCGGGCAACCGATTCGAGTAATGCCTTGGCATCAGCCATGTCGTTGTAGCGATAAAGCGTACGCTGTGCGGCCACGTACGACAAAGCCAGCACAGAGCCCCACTCGTTGATCGCATCATGCTTATAGGCCGCCTGAAGCACTTTATGAAACGAAACTGCCGAGACATCCAATGTTTTTAAAAAATATTCGTAACTCAGGTCATTGTATGGCCTTCCTTTTCGCACATTCATTGACATACCGATGGAATGAAGGATAAAGTCAATTTTACCTCCAAAATGTTCCATGGTTTTAAGGATCAATTGTTCAAGGTCTTTTTCGCTGGTGG
>CAYOWJ010000447.1:0-2696 GCA_964407625.1 uncultured Lentimicrobiaceae bacterium | reverse complement strand
ATGAATGATGAATTCAAAGAAAATGTAATCATCAACTTAACATTTGAGTTTTCGTTAAAGATTATTGATTTCTGCGATGAACTCGATGGATTAAGGAAGTTTGCGTTGTCAAACCAGCTTTTTAAGTCCGGAACATCAATTGGCGCCAATGCCAGGGAAGCGCAAAATGCAGAAAGCAAAGCGGATTTTATCCACAAATTCAAGATTTCTGCCAAAGAAGCCGATGAAACCGAATATTGGTTATTACTTTGTAAACATTCAGATAAATTACCTGATTCCACACAGCTACTGGCAGATTTGGAACCAATTAAAAAAATCATTTCAAAAATAATAGGAACATCAAAGAGAAATTAGTTAATTCGACGATTAATTAATGTGACAATTCGACAATGAAACTCACATTTCGTAATCATTTCATTGTCGAATCGTCGAATTGTCGAATTAACACATTAACAAATTTATACTATGAAAAATGAAGATTTAAAAGCTGTCGTAAAAGAAAAGTACAGCGAAATCGCGCTGCAATCGAAGCAGCAAAACGAAACATCATGTTGCGGCGCTTCCGGTTGTGGAAGTGTTGACTACACCATTTTCAGCGAAAGCTACGAAAACCTGGATGGCTACAATCCGGATGCCGATCTGGGACTTGGCTGCGGCCTGCCCACCGAATTTGCCCACATCAAACCGGGCGACACCGTGGTTGACCTTGGCTCCGGTGCCGGAAACGATTGCTTTGTGGCAAGGCAGATTGCCGGCGAAACCGGAAAAGTTATTGGCATCGACTTTACAGAAGCCATGATCGAAAAAGCCCGCGAAAATGCCGAAAAGCTTGGCTATAACAACGTCGAATTCCGGCTTGGCGATATCGAAAAAATGCCCATGACGGCCAACAAAGCCGATGTTGTCATCAGCAATTGCGTGCTAAACCTGGTTCCGGATAAAGAGCAGGCATTCGATGAAATTTACCGTATTCTAAAACCCGGCGGCCATCTTTCAGTTTCCGATGTGGTGATCGAAGGCAACCTTCCCGAAGGAATTAAAGAAGCTGCTGAAATGTATGCGGGGTGTGTTTCCGGTGCCATTCAACTCAACGAATATCTGAATATAATCCACGATTCTGGCCTTGATAATATCGAAGTTCAAAAAAAGAAAGCCATTCAGATTCCCGATGAAATCTTACTCAAATACTTAACCGGCCCGCAACTCGAAGCCTTCAGGGCATCAGGTACCGGAATTTTCAGCATCACCGTTTATGCCGAAAAGCCCACCCAATGTGGTTGTAACTGTTGTTGTTAATTTCAAAAAAATACAAATATGCCATCAAAAGCGCGTTTAAAATTTCTCGACAGGTATTTAACCCTGTGGATTTTTCTGGCCATGTTTATCGGCGTTTTCTCGGGGTATTTCTTTCCGGGCATCGTCGGTTTCTGGGAATCGTTAAAATCCTCACCCGAAAGCACCACCAATATTCCCATCGCCATCGGCCTTATCCTGATGATGTACCCGCCGCTTGCCAAAGTAAAATACGAAGAGTTGGGTGGCGTTTTCCGCAATTTCAAAATTCTTGGTCTTTCGTTGGTTCAAAACTGGCTTATCGGGCCGGTTTTGATGTTTGCGCTGGCTATTGTTTTCTTCAAAATATTCCCCGGCGAAAACAACGCTAACCTGCCTTACATGTACGGAATTATCCTGATTGGCCTGGCGCGCTGCATCGCCATGGTCATAGTCTGGAACGACCTGGCCAAAGGCGACACCGAATATTGCGCCGGACTGGTGGCGTTTAATTCCATTTTCCAGGTTCTTTTATTTTCCGTTTACGCCTACCTTTTTATCGCGATACTTCCCGGCTGGTTTGGCGTTCCCACGAGCAGCATCGTCGAAAATATCACCATCGGGCAAATTGCAGAGAGCGTTTTTATCTATCTTGGAATCCCTTTCATTGCAGGCTTCCTTACCCGCTTTATCCTGATCCGCGTAAAAAGCAAAGAATGGTATCACACCAAATTTATTCCCAAAATCAGTCCGCTTACGCTGATAGCTTTGCTGTTTACCATTCTTGTCATGTTTTCGCTCAAAGGCGAATACATCGTAAAACTGCCTTTTGATGTAATTTTGATAGCCATCCCGCTCATCATCTACTTTTTGGTGATGTTCCTGCTTTCATTTTGGATGAGCAAAAAAGCCGGCGCCACTTACGAACAGGCCACAACCCTTTCGTTTACTGCCGCCAGCAACAATTTCGAGCTGGCCATCGCGGTAGCAATTGCCGTATTTGGTATCAATTCCGGCGAAGCCTTTACTGCCGTTATCGGGCCATTGGTGGAAGTGCCGATAATGATTGCGCTGGTAAATGTGGCTTTGAGGTTTAAGAAGGGTTATTTTGGAAATGCTATGAAGACAAAGGTTTAAAACTATTATAAAATCCTTTGTTTGATTGATGGCTTACATACATTTTACCCGTATTGAGTCTCGTAGAAACGAAATTATGTTAGAAAATAACAGCACACGAATTACAGCCTCGTAGAAGCGACATTATAAATTCCAATTATAATGATGAATCCTCTGTTTTTCAATTTTAAGAATAATTGATGGTTTGAAAAAAAACCATATGTTTGTATTAGAAATAAAAGCACTAAAAGGTAAGGCTAGCAATCCATTTCTGGATGGCTAATATCCCCAAAGGTGAGGTTATAAAA
>CAYOWJ010000446.1:0-2707 GCA_964407625.1 uncultured Lentimicrobiaceae bacterium | reverse complement strand
GCCATGTGTCTCGAAAGTTACGATGCTTCACCCGACGTAACTTCTGTTTATCACCCTTCGAAGCTCGCCGATTCAAGTCTGCTTGGACTAACAAGGAAAATTGAAAAGGAGGAACTCTTCAATTTTGAAGCACAAACTGCCGTCTGGGCTTTATCGTGCAAATATCCGATCGATTATATCACCGGTTTCGATACAGTGCTTACCCGCCAGCTTATCGGCTATGTGGCTGATGAAACAGGTCAGGAACTACCACCGCCGCCTGCTCCTGACGATTACGAGCGGAATTATTATTCGACATCAACCTACAAACTCAAGATGTCGGGGGAGTTTTCGTACAATCTTTACGAAAACCGTTCGATCACAATTGCGATGTTTGATAAAGATAATATTGTGGTGAGGGAGTTGTACAAGAACACGGTTGAAAAACCCGGCGACCATAAACTTAAATTTGAGTTTGATGCTACGGCCTACACCGACGATTTTTACTATCTTAAAGTTATTGACAACGGCGATGTAGCCATCGAAATGAAGGTTGATATTCCTAAAAGGGACAGGGGTTAATAGCTTGCATTAAACCCGGAATCATATGATAATCTCGGGGAACGCCTTTTTTACCGGACATACATAAAAAAAGGCATTTTCATCTGGCAGAAATAGCTTTAATCTGATAAAATTTGGAAAATCTTTGGGGTTTTATTTCGGAAGACAAAGGAGACAGTTGCGGAACAGTAAAATAAACTGTTGTGCCTTTTCCTTCTTCGCTTTCCAGCCGGATTGTCCCGCCAAGGATCTCCACATAAGATTTGGCGATGAAAAGGTCTAAGCCCAGGCTATCAATTTCCCTTTCAATGCAATAATGATGCAACCCGAAAGCTTCAAACGCTGTCTGGTGTTCTTTTTGAGGTATGCCAATTCCAGTATCTTTGACATAAAACTCTACTTCGGTGGGTTCAAAAATTGTTTCACCTGTTTCATCCATCAAACTTGTAGAACCGGCGTTTTTTAAAACATATCCAAATTCGACTGATCCATTTTCGGTAAATCTATCGGCGTTAGTTAAAAGAGTGTCAAAAGTTTCCAGGATTAAAAGTCCATCCGAATAAATGAGGACATCATCTTCGGGAGAATTTCTTTTATAGGAAAACTGAATTCCTTTCTTATCAAAATTGTATTTTAAAGGGGAGTAGCTGTCTTTGATAATTTCGTTGATACTTACCTCAGAAATGCAAACTTTTCGCTCAGAATCAACAAATAAAACATCGAAAAAATCTCCAACATTATTCCATAGTTTTTTGGAAGACTGGACAAGAATTTTATAAATTTCTTTTCTTTTACTGTCAGTTAACCCTTCATCGAGTAAGATTTCAGAGAACCCTATTACGCTATTTAATGGGGGTCGTATTTCGTGCGACATGATAGCTTGAAACTCAGCTTTGAAACGGTTTTTTTCTTTGGCTTTTTCAGTCGCTGTAATAAATTCCTCTTCCAATTGCTTTTGTTCGCTGAGGCATTTCTCGTAGGATGCTTTTAAAGCAAAATTCTCTGCTTGTAATTTTTGTAACTCGTTTATGAGTTCGTCTTTGGTTTTATTGTGTAAATCCATAATTTTCGTATTTGAAGCATTTTATTTATTGGAGCGGATTAACGGGTGAATAAAGAAGTAAATTTGGTTTGATGAATCGCCAGCGAAACGAAGTTGGTCAGGAAGAATCATTTTTTTCAGAAGATTTACCAGCATTCATTGGGTGGTTTGTAATTTTGGCAAATTTAAAAAAAACGGCATTTGCATCTGGCAGGGATGGTTTTAATCTGTCAGTTTTTGCGAAAAGTACAGGATATCATCAATTTGGGGTGATATCCGGAACAGTAAAATAAACTGTTGTGCCTTTCCCTTCTTCGCTTTCCAGACGGATTGTCCCGCCAAGCATCTCCACATACGAATTGGCAACAAAGAGGTCTGATCCCAAACCTTCAAAATCTTTTGTCTCAAAAACACCATACAGCCCCGACAGGTTGAATATGGATTGATGTTTATTTTGAGGAATGGTAATGCCGGTATTTTTAATATAAAATTCTATTTCCGGCGTGTCGGAAACCATTTTTTGAGCAAAACCCATTTCGATTGTACCATCATTGGTAAACTTCAGGAAACTCATAATAAGTTTGGTCAGAATTTGCTGAATTAAAAACCTGTCTGTCTTAACAATGACGGCTTGTGTAAGCGACGTATTTTTTATAGAAAACAGGATTCCTTTTGTTTCAATCTCCGGTTTGAGTGCTGAATAAACTCCTTCGATAATTTCGGTGATGTTTGTCACCGAAATGTTGGCTTTTCTGCAGTAATCAATAAACAAAACCTCAAAAAAATCATCTATGGTTTTCCTGAGTCGCGTGGACATTTGGTTGAGGATTTTGGCGTATTTCTTTAAATCATTGATTTCAAGATTATCCTCTTGCTGAATAAATGAGAATCCCTGAATTGCATTTAAAGGTGTCCGTATTTCGTGCGACATGCTAACAATAAACTCAGATTTGAGCAGTTTTTTTTCTTTAGCTTTTTCCATCAGCTTTTGTTCGTTGATACATTTTTCGTAATTTGCCTTTAAGGCAATATTCTCCTGTTGTAATTTTTGTAACTCGTTTATGAGTTCATCTTTGGTTTTGATGTGTAAATCCATAATTTTCGTATTTGAAGCAGTTGATTTAT
>CAYOWJ010000445.1:0-2711 GCA_964407625.1 uncultured Lentimicrobiaceae bacterium | reverse complement strand
TGTTAGTTTCTTTCACCAGTTTGAATCATGCTGATTTTGTTTTTATAGTTTTGTAGTCATTTTGGATTTGCCATTTTAACTTTTTAAATTATTGAAGCTGCTTTACAAAATACCTATACTTATTGCGATGTTGATGTTTGCATCCAATGCATATCCACAACTTCAGGCACTTGACAGTATGCTCCTTGTTGTTGATAACCAGACTGGTGAGCCTAAAGTGAACACGTTTATCAACATCTCCGGGCATTATCTCACTGCTCAGGATACCTTGTCCATCCGGTATGCAAGCGAAGCCTTAAAACTTGCAAAACGAATGAATTACAAGGAAGGTGAAGGTAAGTCGATGCTATTTCTTGGGCAATCATGGGCTGATATTAAACCCGATACTGCTTTGCGCTATTATCTGAAATCATCAGAAATTCTATCTTCCTTAAACCACTCCTGGGCGCATTTTGGCTACAAAAATGCCGCAGACATTTACATCAGCAAGGATTGGTATCCCGAGGCTCTTGAGTGCGTTTTTAGAGTTATCGAAATAACCCAAAAAAATGGAGATACATTGCAAATGGCTGAGTCGCTCTCCCTGATGGGTTTTTTACACAACAAGCTTCAAAATTATGAAGAAGCCATTCTTTGGCAGCATAAAGCCCTGGAAATGCTTGGTAATATGGATCAACCAACCCGGAGAGGACTCATTCTGGGTAGTATCGGGATTAATTACGACGAATTAGGTAAATACGACAGCACTTTTTATTTCAACAATCTGGCAATTGATTACTTCAGAAAAGCCGGTGATGATGTTTATGTGGCGCAGTGGATGTCAAATTTGGCCAACACCTGCCTGAAAATGAACAACTTTGCTGAGGCTGAACGTCTTTTGATGGAAGCATTACGGCTGAATACCTTTGATGACCGGAAGCCAAACATTTTCAACAATCTGGCAAAGGTTTACATCGAAACAGGACGTTATCAACTTGCCCGAAAAGCTCTTGACAGTACTTTTTATTATGCCTCGATATTTGAGAAAAAAGAGTTGCTCAGCGAAGCCTGGTATCGAACTTATGAACTGGACAAGGCTACTGGAAAAATTGATCACGCGCTTGAGGCCTACATCACATATTCGATGATCCGCGATTCGATGCTGAATGAACCCAAAACAGGACAGCTTGCACAGATGTTTGCCCGATATGAAACCAAAAGCATGGAAAAGGCACTGCTGGTGGAAAAAGCAGAAAAAGAGCGAATCGTGAAAGAAAAAATTGAAGCAGAACGCTCTGCCAGCCGAACACGTAGATGGCTCTGGGGTGCTTTGCTGGGCTCAGTAATATTAGCTCTTGTGGGTTTTCATATTTATTCGCGGATGAACCGCACAGCGCTGAAGGAAAGAAATCTGGCGATCATTAAAGAACAGGAGCGTGGATTGGCGGCCATAATTCAGGCACAGGAAGATGAACGCAGAAAGATTGCAAAGGATCTTCACGACGGTGTCGGACGGCAAATCAGCGCTATTTCGATGAATTTTCAGGCATTCACCCGAAAAATTGCGAAAGACATTCCTGATCTCGGCAAAGAAACCGAAAAAATCAAAAGTTTGATTTTCGATACCAGCGAAGAAATCCGCTCTATTTCACACCAGATGATGCCACGGGCTTTGACTCAACTCGGGCTGGTAGATGCAATGGAGGACACTATTGAAATCAGTTTTAAAAATAGTGGAATTCAGGTTGAGTTTTCAATTCATGGCATGGAAGAAAGGCTGTCGCAGGAGATCGAAACCGGCATTTACCGGATTGCTCAGGAACTCATCAGCAACGTGATCAAACATTCGGGCGCATCCATTGTTATTATTGAGCTTTCGCGGATCGATAATAAGATTCTGCTGACGGTAAAAGATGATGGTATCGGAATAAAGCAGGCTGATAACCGTGGCATAGGGATTACCAATATTACCAGCAGAGTGAATGCGCTCAATGGTAGTTTTACCATCGAAGCCTTGCCCGGTAAAGGTACGCTTGCCGCCATAAAAATTAGTTTGTAAATGGAAAATAAAGCCAGAATAATTATAGCAGACGATCATGAGGTTATTCTTGACGGACTTTCAGCTCTGCTCAATGCGGAAGATAACCTGAAAGTAATTGCCACAGCCCACAATGGTAAGGAGCTGCTGGAAAAATCTGCAGAACTCGATCCGGATATCTGCATTGTTGACATTGATATGCCGGTCATCGATGGTTTGCAGGCATCCGAAATGCTGATCCATCGGCAAAATGATTTCAAAATCATTATCCTAACCATGCACAATGAGGGCAGCATCCTTCGTAAAGCAAAAGAATTAGGTATCAAAGGCTATTTACTAAAAACCTGTGACAGCGAGGAGCTGATTTTTGCCATCAACAAAATTCTCAAAGGAAAAACCTACTACACAGGCGAGCTTTTATCTTCCGGTGTGCAGGATTCCACTCCTGACGTAAACGCTCTTGCCAGAATTGCCCAACTTACAAAACGTGAACTTGAGATAATCCCTTTGATCTGTCAGGGTTACTCAAACAGCCGGATAGCCACAAAGCTTTTCATCAGCCCAAGCACGGTCGACAACCATCGCACCAACATCATGCGCAAACTGGGCGTAAGCAATGTTGCCAGACTGATACGGTTTTCTATCAGCAACAAGATCGTCTGAATGTAGGTTTATTGCCTTTAATCCACAAACT
>CAYOWJ010000444.1:0-2712 GCA_964407625.1 uncultured Lentimicrobiaceae bacterium | reverse complement strand
ATCACATTAAAAAACGCTTCCACGTAATCGCCGCGTTTGCTTTGGTATTTAAGATAATAGGCATGTTCCCAAACATCCAGAACAAGCACTGGATAAGTGATCCATTGCGATTGGTTCTGATGTTTTTCGGCTGACAAAACAACTAATTTATCGGCGTGAGGCTGATAACCCAAAATTCCCCAGCCCGAAGCTTCGACTGATTTTGATGCTGCCTTAAAAAGTTTTTCAAAACCTTCATAAGAACCAAAATCTTTGCTGAGTTGTGCATCAAGGGCTGCGCTTCGTTTTCCCTGATCAGGGCTCATATTGTTCCAGAAAATGGTGTGCAAAAAATGGCCGCTGCCGTGGAAGGCAAGTTCGCGTTCCCAGTGTTTTACCATCCCAAAATCACTTTTTTCGATGGCCTCCTTAATCATTTTTGTGGCGGTATTCAATCCTTTCACATAACCGAGGTGATGAACGTCGTGATGAAGTTTCATGGTTGCCTCGTCAATGTGAGGTTCCAGCGCATTGTAGGCGTAAGGTAGCGGCGCCAGAACGTATTCGCCGCTGGCATCGGTCAAAACATCCATTTTATTGAAATCACCTGCAACCGGAGGGTTTTTTCCAAACGAGGGCATTCCCATCAGACCTGCTGCACCAAGTGCAGCGCCTGTTTTTAAAAATTCTCTTTTATTCATTTTTTAGCAATTTTAAATTTGTTTTGTCAATTAAACAGCAAAGGTTGGGTATTGTTTAAGGAGTCGGAAGAAAAACCGTTTTTGAAATTGTGGCGCTTTCAGGATTGAAAGATGACTGAAAAGTGCTTTTATTTTTACATCATAATAATTTTACCTTTGATGTTTAAAATTTGTAATAAGGTGATAGCATAAAAAAATAGATGGAAACGTATTTTTTACACAGGTTAGAGAAGATATTTAAAACTGTAAACGATAGGATTAATCCATTGTTCCTTTTTGGTTTTGTTCTCTGTATTTTCATCTCCGAAAACTCCTACGGTCAGCAATTTGAGAAGGGGTTTGAATTCGACAGCATTTACAGTAAAGGGATCGAAGTCCTTATTTCCAATCCCGATTTATCAAAACAATACCTGAAAAAATTAGAAGATCATAAAAAGGAATTATCGCTTATTCAACAGGCACAAACCAATTATTTAAGGCTAAAGGTAATTTATGCCGATACCACTGCTGTAAAGGCACTTGAAAAGAGAATGTTTACAGCCCCTGATTCTCTTGACCATGCCGATGCCCTGATTTATTCTGCCCGGAAATTTCTCGAAAAATCGATGCCCGATAAAGCAATCCATTTGCTTATGGAAGCCCTTGATACCTTAAAACCAGGCTCCGAAAAGGCTGACTATTGCAGTATAAATTTATGTGAAGCCTACCGGCAAAAGCAGGAGTACGCCAAAGGAATCGAAATGCTGAATGAGCTGCTGAACAATAAAAAACCGATTTCAGATATTAACAGGGCTTATGCTTACAACCGTCTGGCTGCCATTTACGACGAATGGGGAATTAATAAATTTAACGTTGCCGATTCGGTCGAAAAATATTCTGCTCTGTGCATAGCTTTATCCGAAAAAATAGGCAGCAAAGCAAACCTGGCATTGGCTCAAAACGAACTTTGCTATCGGTTAACGTTAGCAAAAAAGTACGATCAAGCCCTTGAATTATCTTTAAAAGCTATAAAAAATTTCGACGAGGCAGGCATGTTTTACAGCGAGATGAATGCATTGATAAACCTGAGCAATATTTATCTCGGGTTAAAGGATTACAGGCTGGCCCTTAAAGCTGTAGAAGATGCCACAAACCTTTGCGCGATCGAGGAAAACAGGAATCTTTTTATGAGGTTGTACCTGCAATTTGCAATTGTTAATAACCGGACCAGAAATTATAAAGATGCCTACAGTTTTATGACGCTAAGCCGTTCGCTGCTGGAAAATTTTTATAAAGACAGGATTAGCACGCAGATCAACGAACAATCGGCCAAATACGACCTGTTTACCAAGGAGCAAAAAATAAGGGAAGGTGAGCAAAAGAACGAATTTCATAAAAAACAGTTGGTATTTCTTGTCATTATCCTGATTATCCTGTCGGTTGCATTTGTTCTTAGCTTTTTCTATTTCAGGTTAAAGCGTAAGGATTTTGTTAAGCAAAAACTTATCGAAGCCGTTATCCTAACCGAGGAAAAAGAGCGAAAACGGATAGCCTCCGATTTACACGATGGGCTTGGCCCATTATTATCGGCGGTAAAACTCTATTTTCAGGCATATATTGATGCCGAAGATGCTGATGATAAAGCAGCCATCGAATCAAAACTTATCATCATTATTGATAGTGCAATTGACGACTCATCAAGGATTTCGCATAACATCAGCCCCCATATTCTCGAAAAATACGGGCTTAAGATTGCGCTCGAAAATTTTGTGAGCGAGATGAACATTGGCAAAAATACCAGGTTTAATATGTCGTTTGAAAAGATCAACCGTTTTGATCTGAAAGTGGAACTTACCATTTACCGGACAATTCTGGAACTCATCCATAATACCGTAAAACATGCAAAAGCATCACATATTTCGTTAAAGATTTTTGTATCCGAAGGCTTGCTCAATGTGCTGTACGAAGATAATGGGATTGGTTTTTTGGCGGAAGAAAAAATAGATGGAAAACAAGGGATGGGATTAAAAAATATCAAAAACCGGATTCATTC
>CAYOWJ010000443.1:0-2719 GCA_964407625.1 uncultured Lentimicrobiaceae bacterium | reverse complement strand
GAAAATTTATTCATTTACAGTGGGTATGTTTAAAAATTTATGGATATTTCATTTTCTTAAAATTTTAATGCTTTAATATCCTGTCATCCTGTTTTATCTTGTAATCTTGTAAAATCCTGTAATCCTGTTAATAAAACATTCCCTGAAAATAAGATTTGGTTTTTTCTTCCTGTGGGTTTTCAAATATTTGGGCAGCGGGGCCTTGTTCGATAATTTCGCCGAGGTACATAAATATTACATGGTCGGCAATGCGCCTGGCCTGCCTCAAAATATGAGTTACCAAAATGATGGTATAATTACTCTTAAGTTCGATAAACTTTTCTTCAATAGCCTGGCTCGAAATCGGGTCGAGTGCTGAAGTTGGCTCATCAGCAAGGATAATATCAGGATCTACCGCTAAACCCCGCGCCAAACAAAGCCTTTGCTGCTGCCCGATAGATAAAGCCGCAGCCGGATCCCGCAACCGATCTTTAACTTCTTCCCATAAATTCACCTGCCGCAGGTAATGCTCAACACGTTTATCGAGGAATCGTTTGTTTTTTCGTCCGCTGATGCGCAGGCCATAAGCAATGTTGTTGTAAATATTCATGGGTAGTGGATAAGGCCTCTGTGCAAGCAATCCCATTTTTTTTCGGATATCGGTAATATCGCTTTTGGTCGTTAAGATATCTTCATCATCAATCACTATACTACCGGTGACTTTCACGTCAGTATTGAGGTCGGTAAGCCGGTTGAGGCTCTTGAGCAGGGTAGTTTTTCCGCAACCCGATGGCCCCAGAATTACCGTAATCTTCTTACTTGGTATCTCTGCATTAATATTTTTAAGAATATGTTGTTTGCCAATGAATAGATTGAGGTCGCTGATTGCTATTTTGGGATTTTCCATCGAATTAAAAATTAATCTTGTTTTTTTGGAATTTACTCGAAAAAACTCTTGCCAGAATACTGATTATCAAAATGATTGTAACCAAAATTACAGCCGAAGCATAAGCCCTGTTCTGAACTTCGACGATGGGTGAACTCAGCTGAAAAAATATGGCCAGCGGCAATGTTGCTGTAGGCTGGTTAAGGCTTGTGGGGATATAATCGGTGTAGCCGGTGGTAAAAAGTATGGAGGCTGCATCGCCGATAGCACGGCCAAATGACAACAAAATTGCGGTAATAACGCCGGGGATACACTGTTTTAAATATACACGGTATGAAGTTTCGGCTTGCGTCGAACCCAGCGAAAGCGACGATTCGAGAAGCCCGCGTGGAACTGATTTTAAAACTTCGTCCATTCCCCGCACCATAATTGGGATTATAAAAAGCGTAACCGTAATGATCCCGGCCAGCAATGAAGCGCGGATTCCAAAAAAAATCATAATCGTAAATCCAAAAGCCCCATACACAATCGAGGGCACGCCCCAGAGTAAATCGAGCATAAAACGGATTCCATTTACCAGTTTTTGTCGTTTGATGAGATGAACATTCATAAAAAGCGCCAGCGGCAAGCCAAACAACAAGGCGAGGATTGTGGCTCCCAGCGAAAGATACAATGAGCCAACGATAGCATTTAAAACCCCGCCACCTTTTCCAAAATAAAAACCACCTTTTGGCGTGCTGGTAAGCATTTCCCACGATACCGACGGAAGGCCTTTGTAGAGAATACTGAAAATAATTAACATCAGCGTTGTGGCAATAATCGCTGTTGAGCAAAACATCAGTACTCTGAAAAACCTTTCTTCAATTTTCTTGATATTCATTCTTTATGCATGTTTTTCTGATTCGATAATCACAAGCCTTGAGGCAAAGTTGAATAACATGACCACCACAAAAAGGATTAATGCAGCCAGCATTAATGCCGAGTCGTACAATGGTATCGAAAGCATTTCGCCATAATTGTTGGCGATAAGAGCTGGCAATGGGTAACCGGGCTGGAAAAGTCCGGTGGGGATTTTTGTGACATTTCCAACCACCATCAACACGGCGATGGTTTCGCCAAATGCCCGCGACATCCCTAAACCGAGCGCTGAGATAATTCCAGGCATTGCCCTTTTTACCAGAACAAACTTGATGGTTTGCCATTTGCTTGCACCCAGCGAAAGTGATGCTTCACTGAGTTCGGTGGGGATATTTCTGAATATTTCGATTAAAATATTCAGGATAAAAGGGATAATCATAATCGAAAGCACGACAGCTCCCGCAAGGATGGAGTATCCCGAAATCTGTTTTCCCAGAAATGGCCCTACATAATTTGAAATAGCCGGAACCACTACTAAAATTCCCCATACTCCATAAATTACCGAAGGTATTCCTGCAAGAATATCAATAATCGGGTGCATGATTTTGAGCACCCACTTTTTGGCATATTGGGTAAGATGGATCGACGTGAGCAGGCAAATCGGGGCTGAAATCAACAGAGCCACCACTGTAACCCAAACCGAAGAAATGATAAAAGGATAAAAACCAAACTGCCCCGACAACGGTTTCCACTCTTTTGATAATAAGAGGTCAAAAATCGAATTTTCTTCCAGCAAAAGCCAGGATTTCACCGAAAGGCCCACCAATAAAAAAACAGGGCTGCTCATCACCAGCACAAGACTAATCACCATCCAGCTTCCATGAAACTTATCCCTGAGATGACGACCTATCTGAATCCTTCGTAACTTCACGCTTTATACCTTTATGATTTATGATTTATTCCCGATAGCTATCGGGATATGATTTATGATTTATG
>CAYOWJ010000442.1:1508-2722 GCA_964407625.1 uncultured Lentimicrobiaceae bacterium | reverse complement strand
TGGGATATGGTGGGTTTCTGGCTCTTGTTTTTTTATACCGATGTTTACGGGATTTCAGCCGCAGCAGCAGGTACCATCATGCTCATTGCCCGTTTTTGGGATATGGCCATCGATCCGGTTATTGGCGTTGTGTCCGACAGAACCAATACCCGCTGGGGAAAATTCCGCCCGTACATTTTGTTTGGGGCCGTCCCTTACGCTGTGTTGGCTGTTTTAACATTTACAACCCCCGATTTTGGCGAATATGGAAAAATAATTTATGCCGGAGCAACCTACGTGCTTTTAATGACGGCTTACGCGTTCATTAATTTGCCGTATTCAGCTTTGGGAGCTGTTATGACCGACGACACCTACGAGCGTGCCGGATTAAACACCTATCGCTTTATTGCCGGTTTTGGCGGACAATTTATTGTTACCGGCCTTGCATTAACTTTAGCCGAATTTTTTGGGGGTGGCGACAAGGCGCAGGGATTTCAATACACTTTGTTTTTGTTTGCTGCATTAAGTCTCGTTTTCTTTTTCATCACTTTTAAAACGACCCGCGAAAGGGTTCAGCCGCCAAAAGATCAACAAAATTCGATTAAAGAGGATGTCAAAAACCTTTTCAACAACAAAGCCTGGATTATTTTAGCCATCGTTGGCATTGTTTCTTTTGTGATGTTTGCCATGCAAAACGCCGCCATTGCCTACTATTTTAAATATTACCTGGGTCGGGAAAACAATGTCCAGCTTTTTAACGTAATTGGTACCGTAGCGCTCATTGTTGCTTTGCCTTTGTCGAAACCACTGGCAAAAAGATTTGGAAATAAAAGGGTATTCATCGGCAGTTCCTTAATTTCAGGCGTCTTTTTTATGCTGATCTACTTGCCTGGAGTAAACGATTTAACGACGATTTATGTATTTAACATTATTGCCAAAATGGCCTATGCACCTGCAGTTCCACTATTGTGGACGATGATTGCCGATTCGGCAGATTATGGCGAATGGAAATCTGGTCGCCGATCGACAGGATTGTACTTTTCGGCTGCCGTATTTGCCCAGAAGGCAGGTTGGGGAATTGGAGCCGCTATAGCCGGATGGATTCTGGCAATTTCGCAATTTGTCCCAAATGTCGAACAGAGCGCCACAGCCATCACCGGAATTAAACTGCTGGTTTCGGTTATTCCCGGGATTTTGTATATGTCGTGTGCCTTGTTCATGTTATTTTATAAAAT
>CAYOWJ010000442.1:0-1408 GCA_964407625.1 uncultured Lentimicrobiaceae bacterium | reverse complement strand
GGCTACTCGCAGTATATCTACAACGATTTTGATGCAAATCAGAATCATGAATTTTCGGGATGGCCAAATATCCCCGAAGTAATCGCAAATCCCGACCCATCAGGGATAAACACAAGTGCACACGTTGCCAAATTCACCCGCAGTGGCGAACAGTGGGCACATGCGTTCGCTATTTTGCCTGGCAAAATAAATTTTGAAACCGGCACAACTTTCAAACTTAAAGTATGGTCGCCAATTGCCTGCCAGGTACTTTTTAAACTCGAAGATCAGGCCAATGGAGGGATTTCTAAAGAGGTAATGGGAAATGTAACCACGCCAAACCAGTGGGTCGAAATCCAGTATAATTTTTCAGGCTCTGCCTCTGAATTATACGACAAAATTGTAATCTTCTTCGATTTCGCTACAACCACCGACAACACTTTTTATTTTGATGATGTTGAAGGCCCCGAATATGGCGGTGGTACGCCGGTGGTAGGTTTGTATTTTCCGGTAACTTTTGATGATCCTCAAATTAATTATGCTTTGACTGATTTTGGCGGTAATGCTTCCGAAATCGTTGTTGATCCTACAAATGCCAATAATCATGTTGTAAAAACCATCAAGACTGCCGCAGCCGAACTTTGGGCTGGTACCACCGTTGGAGGAAATGTTGGTTTTGCCAATCCAATTCCTTTTGAAGAAAATTATACTTCGATGAGCGTCAGGGTTTGGTCGCCAACAGCAGGAACGCCAATGAGATTAAAAGTCGAAAAATCAACTGATCCTACTATCAGCGTCGAAACTGAAGCTAACAGCACCGTGGCAAATGCCTGGCAAACTTTGGTTTTCGATTTTAGTAACGAAGCAACCGGAACAGCCGAGCTTAACTTAGGTTATGTCTATAACAAAGCGTCGATTTTCTTTAATTTCGGACAAACCGGCGCACAGGCTGGTGAGAAAACCTATTTTTGGGATGATATGCATTTTATGGGACCGACTTCAATATTCGAAAACCAGCTCAACAAAGTCCAGGTTTATCCAAACCCGGCTTCAAACACGGTCAGCATTATTGGGGTAAGGAATATTTCGGAAACGAAAATTTTCAATATGGCAGGACAGCTTGTTGTTAAAGATAATTCAGGATTATCAGATCTAAATGTTTCAACATTACCGGCCGGAGTTTATTCGATGCTGGTGACTGATAAAGACGACAACGTATTTGTTGGCAAGCTGATAAAAGAATAATTTTTACGCACCCAAAGGTGCAATACTTGTAGTTAGTAATTTTGATGAGGAGGGTGCCGGGAAACCGGCGCCTTTTTTTATGGATCTAAATGGCCTCTTTTGTTTTGTCTTTTAGCTGGTTGGCAGGAATTATTATGGAATAGGAAGGCTGGTACCTGGATAAATATTTACTTTTGTTTGAATG
>CAYOWJ010000441.1:0-2724 GCA_964407625.1 uncultured Lentimicrobiaceae bacterium | reverse complement strand
ATGGAATGGTGGAATAGTGGAATAGTGGAATATTTGGACGTTAGCCGAAAGCACGATTTGGCGGAAATGGAATTTTGGAACCCCGGGTTATCGGTGTTGTACTCTGCTCTTTGCTCTTTGCGCTCTGCACTCTGGGCTTTAGCTGTTTTCGTCATATTTATTTTTAAAGTATTTATAGATTTCAACTTGTGATCGCACGGGCACTTCTGAGGTAGTTTTACGGTATTGATTTGGATTATCCCGGCTGATAATGCGTGCTTTGCAATTGTCGTTCATTTGAATCTGAAGCATGGTCCAAAGTTCTTCCTTTATTTTTTTGTCATAAATCGGGCAGGTAACTTCGATGCGATAATCCAGATTTCGTTGCATCCAATCTGCAGAGCCTATAAAAAATTTGTTGTCGCCATCATTACAGAAAACAAACACCCGCGAATGTTCAAGAAATTTATCAACAATGCTGATGGCTTCAATATTTTCGCTGCTGCCCGGGATTCCGGGAATAAGCACGCACATTCCCCTGGCTATAATGGTAATCTTTACACCTGCACGGCTTGCACTGTAAAGTTTACGGATAATTTTTTTGTCCAAAAGGCTGTTGAGCTTAATGATTGCCCACGCATCTTTTCCTTCTTTGGCATTTTTGATTTCACGGTTCAATTTCTGGATAAAAAAATCGCGGGTACTGAATGGCGAAACTATCAGTTCTTTGAACCGGGGTATGGAATAGCGGGTTTCGAAAAGCTGAAAAACTTTGTAAACATCACCCGTGATGCCGGGATGAGATGTCAGCAAGCTTTCGTCGGCATAAACCCTGGCTGTTGATTCGTTAAAATTTCCGGTGCTGATGTTGGCATAAAAAACATTTTTCTGATTTTCCTTACGTCGAATCAGAATGAGTTTGCTGTGAACCTTCAGACCAGGAATAGTCGGTAAGATTCTAACCCCGTTTTTCTGCAGTTGTTCTGCCCAAAAAATATTGGCCTCCTCATCAAATCTGGCCTGAAGTTCGAGAAAAACAGTAACAGTTTTCCCGTTTCTGGCGGCATTTATTAAAGCATTGATCACGTTGGAGTGGCTGGCAGCACGGTAAAAGGTCATTTTTATCGATCGAACTTTTGGGTCGATTGAAGCTTCGCGCAGCAGATCGATAATGTATTGAAACGACTGATACGGGTAATGAAGCATGATATCCTGCTGGCGGATTACCTCGAAAATACTTTTGTTTATGGGCAAATCCCTGTTAAGCAAAGGTGGCGAATCAGGATAACACAAATCGTGAGGGCCAACCCTGGGGAAATTCATAAAATCTTTGAAGTTGTGATACCTCCCACCGCCACGCTGAAGGTCTTCTTCGGAAAGATGCAGTTTGTCGCGGATAATATTGAGTAAATTTTTGGGTATCGCTTTATCATAAACAAACCGCACAGGCTCACCTAATTCGCGTTGCTTCAGGCTTTCGCTCATGATTTCGAGAAAACTTTTCTGAATATCATTATCCATATCAAGCTCGGCGTCGCGGGTAATTTTGATGGTGTAAGCCTTGTAGGAGTCGAAACCAAAAATCGAAAAAATGTATTGCAGGCAATAACGAATTACATCATCGAGCAGAATAATGAAGATTTTACCCTCTTCCTGGGGCAAAATCAAAAAGCGCGAAAGTTGCTGAACAGGGACACGTATTATGGCAAATTCCTCCTTGTCGGGATCGTGGCCCGACAAAAGCTGGATAGCGAGGTAAATGGACCGGTCTTCGAAACTGTTGCTGTCCTTAAGATTATCGAGCATGATCGGGAAAAGCAGTGGCCGCACGTTGTTGTGAAAATAATTGGTCACAAATTCACCCTGCCGCTGAGTCAGCTGTTCTTCGTTGATGATAAAAACGTTACGGTCTTTAAGTTTGCTGACAATTTCATTGTAGGTTTCGGTGAATACTTTTTCCTGCTCCGAAACAATATCGAAAATCTCGGTTAAAATTTCTTTGGGTGATGATTTTATCCGGTAATCGAGCTTTTCGACATTAATCATGCGGTTAAGCGTGGCAACCCTTACCCTGAAAAACTCATCGCGGTTGTTCGAAAAAATCCCTAAAAACTTCATTCGTTCAATCAATGGCGTGGTTTCGTCCCTGGCTTCCTGCAGAACACGGTGGTTAAAATGAAGCCAACTGATTTCGCGATGAAGCGTCAAATCTTTAATTTTTACCATAATCCTGATTTTTTAAAGGATTGCGTTTTTTAACGATTTTGGCGTAATCAAAAAATTAATTACAGGCTTCTGCCCTTCAGTTCCTTGCCAGTCATCAGTTTCAAAAGAAATGCTTACAATTGCCGAAGTCGGAAGCTCATCAATTTCTTCTTCAAGAAAATCATTTACAAAGTTGGTGAGTGTGGGATTGTGCCCAACAATCATGATACTATCGATTTTAGGAGAAACCTCACTGATTACTTTGTAAACAGAGTCCAGGCTTTCCTGATAAATTCTCCTGTCGGTTTTAATATTCCCGATTGGATAGCCAATTGCAGCGGCTATCAGCTTTGCTGTTTCGAAGGCTCTCACTGCATCACTCGAAATTATCAGTCCGATTTTAATGTTGTGCTTCACCAAAAAGCCCGTGACAAGCGCTGTTCGTTGTATTCCTTTGTCGATCAGCGGGCGCTCGTGATCCGTTAAATTTGGCGCATCCCATGAGGATTTGGCGTGACGAATTACATAAATAGTTTTCAT
>CAYOWJ010000440.1:0-2738 GCA_964407625.1 uncultured Lentimicrobiaceae bacterium | reverse complement strand
TTTTAAGCGATGTATTTATGGCTGTTCAGGGATATCTTGCAATAGCGCTGCATGTACCGATCTTTAAAGGAAAAGAATACAAAGGCAGCCTTGCCATGTTAATCCCGATTGATAAACTGGGCGAGCGATACCTCGGAAAAATTAAGATAAGAGGAACTGGAAATGTGTGGCTACTTACCGAAAATGGTATCGAAATTTATTGCCCTGTCGACGGACACAAAGGAAATTCTTTTCTGACGAATACCCTGAATGATTCATTGGCTGTCGGATTATTTGAGAAAATTAAAAATGAAAATTTTGGAACAGCAAAAAGTGTTCATCAGGAAGTTTTAGTTGATGGGGATGCTCAGTTTATCGAAAAATATGTGGCTTTTTACCGCGCTCCCCTGGGCAACACTTACTGGACCATTATCATTTCGTATCAGCAAAAAGACATTTATGTTGCGTTGTCGCGGCTTCAAAACCGCCTGATCTTTGTTTTTGCCCTGCTCTTTATGATCATGTTGTATTATTTTTATTCGCTCACCAAAGTGAGTTCCATTTTAAAGGAGGAAGCAAAAAGGAAAAAAGCCGAAAAATCATTGCGTGAAAACGAAGTAAGGTTGAAAACCATCTTTGATGAGTCGCCTATTGGTATCGAACTTTATAAGGCTGATGGAACTCAGCTCACTGCCAACAAAGCGTCGCTCAGGATGTTTGGAATATCGAACCTGGCTGAATTACAAAATTTCAACCTTTTTGATGGGACCAGTTTAGATGCCGAAAAAGTCGAAAAACTGCGAAAAGGGATGTCGGTGGCTTATCAGACGTTATTCGACTTTGAAAAGGTTAAAAAACTTGGACAGTACAACACCGAAAAAAAGGGAAAAGCCTATTTCGACTATATTATCACCCCTTTACTTAATTCGCATGACAAGAAGTTAGATGGTTACCTGGTTCAGGTGCAGGATATTTCGGACCGCAAGCGCGATGAAGAGGAAATCCTGATACTTGCACATGCTTTAAAAAGCGTAAACGAATGTGTGACTATCACGGATATGGAAAATAAAATCCTGTTTGTTAATGAAGTATTTACAACAACTTATGGCTACAGTGCGGATGAATTAACCGGGAAGAGAATAAACCTGCTACGATCGTCCGAAAACGCCGCCAACTTTATCCGGGAAATATTGCCCGCCACCTTAAATGGAGGATGGAAGGGCGAATTAATAAACGTCAGAAAAAACGGAGATGAATTTCCTATTTACCTGTCAACCACAGTTATCAAAGACAAAAATAAAAATCCGATAGGCCTCATTGGTGTGGCCTCAGATATTACAGAGCGAAAACGCAAGGAAGAAGAATTGGTTATTGCCAAAGAAAAGGCTGAAGAATCCGACCGCCTCAAATCGGCCTTCCTGGCCAACATGAGCCACGAAATCCGCACGCCCATGAACGGCATCCTCGGTTTTGCAGAACTGCTCAAAGAACCGGAACTTACCGGCGAGGAGCAAAAAAAATACATTGCCGTTATCGAAAAAAGTGGCCAGCGCATGCTCAACATCATCAACGACATTATTGATATTTCGAAAATCGAAGCCGGACAGGTAAAAACGAACATTCAGGACACCGACCTTTTTGCCTTGTCAGAATTCCTGTTCAACTTTTTTAAACCTGAAATAATAAAAAAAGGCCTCGCATTCTATTGGAACATTCCACCCGAAAATACCCACTTAATTATCAAAACCGACAAAGAAAAAGTGTACGCCATTCTTACCAATCTGCTCAAGAATGCGATCAAATACACCCAGCAGGGAAGTATCGAATTTGGTTATGTTTCGACAGGCTCAACAACCCAAACCCCGGATAAAATGGCGAGTGAGGTGGGTGAGCGGAGTCGAACCCCCGAACTCCAATTTTACGTTAAGGACACCGGCATCGGTATTCCAAAAAACCGGCAGCATGCTATTTTCGACCGCTTTGTTCAGGCTGACATCGAAGATAGAAAAGCCCTGGAAGGCGCAGGTCTTGGCCTGGCCATTTCGAACGCCTATGCAAAAATGCTGGGTGGAAATATCCGCGTAGAATCCGAACCAGGACAAGGTTCAACATTTTTGCTCAATCTTCCTTTACAGCAAATTCCTGAAAATATTTCAGACGGAGACATTAAAAATGAGGTCGAAAAACAATCACCCCAAATAAAGAAAGATTTCACCATTCTTATTGCCGAAGATGAGGCAACATCTGATTTTTATCTTACCGAAATCCTGAAAACCGAATGTCAGCAGATTTTGCATGCTGCCAATGGTGCCGAAGCTGTTGAAGCCTGCCGCAAAAACCCCGGCATCGACCTGGTACTGATGGATATAAAAATGCCGATCATCAATGGTTATGATGCGAGCCGGATGATAAAAAGTATTAATAAAGATATTGTAATTGTTGCCCAAACTGCTTACGCCCTATCAGGCGACCGCGAAAAAGCCCTCGAAGCGGGATGTAATGATTACATTTCGAAGCCTGTTAAAAAAGATTTGTTGTTTTCGATTCTACGACCTTACCTAACAAAAAAAACGAATGAATAATTGGCAAGGATATTTGTTGTCATTTTTTATAACATTGATTCTGGTTGGTTGCAACAACAATCCAATTTTAAATGAAACCGAAAAAAAACTGGCTGAAACAGCATGATAATCTTATTGTGGGAATATCACCAAACGCCCCCACCCTACCAGTTTGTTTAACCTCCATCGAAACCTTAT
>CAYOWJ010000439.1:0-2750 GCA_964407625.1 uncultured Lentimicrobiaceae bacterium | reverse complement strand
GGAAGTTTTGACCGGTTCATAAATTCATCGTCAACAATAAATTTTATTACCCCGGTAGTTAAAAATGTAAATAAAATGATCGAAACAAAGGCTATTACTTCACCTAATGAGAAATGTAAATTTGCTATGTGGTGTTCTTTCAGGATAAAATCAGTGAGCCAGAGGTAAGTTGGCGGGCCAATTTCAAACAATACGATGACCGAAAAAACCCAGAAAAGCATCAAAAAAAGTCTTACATATTGTAAAATCCGTTTCTCCATTTTTTCCCAATAATGGGTCAGATAAGTTTGCTTTCTGGCTTTGGCAACCATTAAAGTAGCACTGGTTAAGGCAATCCATATCCGATAAATGCCAAAGAAAATTATGGTGTAGGCAGGAATATGAATCCCCACCTTTAACAGCAGGATATTCAGATCGAAATATCCAAACACATTACAAAAAAGCGACAGCAGGTAAAACACAAAAACATTGATGTACAAGTACCCCGAAAACCGTAACAATTTATATTTGGGAGGTACTTTTTTCCAAAAAGCCGGGGTAAGGTAGTATGCACTGATTACGATACCAACAATTTGCTCGATAAGAACATAATACCTCGAAAGGTACCCAAAATACCAGAATATGACCTGGAGATAATTGAGAGTCAGCAATAAAATCAGTCCCCTGAAAAACCGCTTTCCCTGGCTGCCTTTATCTTTAAAGCCCTCCAATAAAAATTGAGATGCAATTAACAGGAACAGCACGGTGAGTTTTCCAATAATCAAAGGGTGATAGGGGAAAAACAGGCGATACGACAGGAAAAACAATGCAAAACTTGCCAGGGTCGGATAATTGAATAATATTGCCTGAATCCCTTTTCCCTGGATGGCTTCATCTTCACGGATCTGATATTTGGAAAAGCTGTACTTGATCGAATATACGAAAAGTAAGCAAAAAACCAGCAAAGCTAAGATCAGCCCTTTCTTTTCGGAATCCAGGTAAATTCTCACCGTCTTGGTTGAACGGTGCCAGAATTCGCCGAATTTATTGTCATAATCCAGGTAGTAATCCGAATCCTTCGAAACCGCCCATATTGGCGGTGATGTGGCATAAAACAGGCTATCTCTCAAATTTTCCTGCAGTAACAACACACCTTCAACAATATCGGTGCAAAATGAAGATTCCCTGGCAATTTCATTTTCGAGAACAATAAATTCGCTTTCTCTTATTGTGAATGCAGATTTTAGTTTGGCAATTTCATCAAGCACCGATTGGATGCGCATACTTAAATGCTCCGAATCTCTTATTTCTGACTGCACTGCCAGGGTTAACTTCCACCGTTGCTCCATTTCGTCCAGTTCGCTTAAAATGGTACGGTTATTTTTTATCTTATAATTTATTTTCGACTGCCAGTTCTGCAGTTTCATATTAAAATCCGACCAGATAAAATAGGTGTTATCGAGTACGAATTTTGAATAATGGGAGAGTTTATGCTGACTAACTTCCTGAAATTCCTTTTTTAAAGTAATCTGATAAGCCCTGAATTCATTATCAATCTTGTTTACTAAGGCATCAGGAGCCAGATTGTAGTTCATCCGGTTAAATTTCTTCTCCGCTTTCTCGATTTCATTATTGATTTCATAAATCTTGTACGGTTTTGTAGAAAGCGAAATGACTGAATCGGCCGGGTTAAAGCTAAGATCAATGGCAAAAAGGCTATTCATCAAAAGAAAAAACGGCAAAATCAAAAGCCTTGAAAGTAGAAATCTAATCATCATTCCATTCATTTGTTGGTAAAAACTTGCATTGAGTTTAGTAAACAAAATCAAATGCAGGTTTCAAAAGTACTTTAATTGAATGAAAGATCCGGGAAAATCTGTTCCGGCCATCTAATTTGGGAAACAAATATTTTTTTGTTTTTGGAATCAAAAGCCAATTGAAAACAGGTGGATACTAACGGTTTAATATTTATAGGTCTTTGTGCCCAATAAGCCTGATGCCTTTTGCATTGATAACAGCTTTTACCTTTTCGCTGGTGAAAAGTTCGGTAACTCGTTGCCTGTAGGCAGATATCTGCTCATAGCCAATGCGGTAAACCGCGTGCAATTCGTCATTGTTAAATCCGGAATGACCAACAAAATTTGCTGATTTTAAATCTTATTTCGCTGTAAAGATCTTTTAGGTTTGAGTTTTTGAGATTTGATTTTTTGAGATGATGTTATTTAACTGTTAATTAATTAAATCACTTCGGCATTTAAACACCTTTGGGCTTCTTTGTTGAATTATAAATGCTTTACAATATAAAAAAGCTAATACTGGCTTACTTGTTTGCAATCGAACGAGGCTTTGGTTTAGCCCGGGCTGCCTTAATTTTAACAATACGGAATTTTTGTAATGCAGGTGCTGGTTTTCGGCAAATCATTGTAAAAAAAAGCAGCGAAAAGGCCAAAAAAATATTAGCCTTTTTATTTTTATTTGTCCGGGAAATGACATTATTTTGTATAAAGATATTTGATTTGGAATGGGAAAAATGGAATGCCTGTTCAAAAATGCTTTGTTCATTTAAATTAGAAGAAGATGAAAAATCATATAACCGACTTTATTGTATGCTCAGGATTGCCTTCCCTTTTCAGCCCTTACAAAACAGTTGAAAAGAGCAAATTAAAAAGTCCTTCATTTTTGTTACATCTTAATAATCCATTGATTTCGTAACATTTAAATAAGAAATTTCACATTAAAAGTTTTACACGATGAAAAAGAAATTTTTACTA
>CAYOWJ010000438.1:0-2755 GCA_964407625.1 uncultured Lentimicrobiaceae bacterium | reverse complement strand
CCGCCCATTTCGTTCATGTACAAATCCATCAGGATAAAATCGTACGTATTGTTCTGGATTTTATTGAGGACCAGATTACCGTCGTCAACCACATCAACTTCACAAAGTAAGTTTTTTAATTGCCTTACGGTGATCATCTGGTTAACCATGTTATCTTCAACAACCAAAGCCCTTCGGCCATTTAAACTCGCCATATCCGGTGTATCCCCGGCATGATCGGGGAGATAAAATACCGGCAGGTTATTAATCATGCGGTTGATGAGTTCTTCCCTTTTATAAGGTTTTGAAACAAAAGAATTCATACCCGCTTCGCTACATTCCTTGATGGTACCTTCGAGTACCTCGCCGGATACCGCGATTATTGGCATGGTCAGATTTAATTGATTCCTGATGAGCCGGGTGGCTTCTATACCATCCATTACCGGCATCCGGATATCCATCAGGACGATGTCGAATGCCCCGTTTTTACGAAGTAGCTCAACAGCCTCTTCACCGTTGTTAGCTGTAGTAAAATTCCAGTCGGTCAAACATTCGCCTCCCAAATTGCGCTGGTGCTGATCGTCATCAACAAGCAAGACCTTTATTTTTTTTGTTTTACTTTTATCAAAATGCAAGATACGTTCTTCATTTGAAGGAATAAAATCCTTGTCAATCTTCAATTCCAGTGTAAACGAAAATTTGGTGCCGACACCTTTTTTACTCTGCACTTCTATTTCACCACCCATAGCCCGGATAATATGCCGGCTGATAGATAAGCCAAGGCCCATTCCACCAAATTTCCGGGTTATGCTGTCGTCTTCCTGCTTAAAACTCTTAAAAATCTTATTAAGGTTTTTCTCTTCGATGCCAATCCCTGAATCTTCTACGCTGAAAGCAAGTTTATAAGCCTCCATTCCCGGATCGACAAGCTCGCAGGAAACCCTGACAAATCCTTTGTTGGTAAACTTTATTGCATTATCAACCAGGTATTGAAGCGCATGAAGCAATTTATGCTTATCGCCAATCAGCGGTTTGATGATCCATTTATCAACCGAAAATGACAGTTCAATTTCTTTCTTCTCAGCTTCTGACTTATTTGAGCTGATTAGCATTCTGATCAAATCGTTGACATCAAAACTAGTTTCTTTGATATCAAACTGGCGGGCTAAGATTTTCGAAAAATCCATAACCTCATTTAAAACATTAAATAAATGCTTGCTTGAAGTTGTGATAACCTCCAGATATTCGGCTTGTTTTTTAGTAAGATCGGTATCAGCCATGAATTCAGAGTATCCCAGGATAACATTCATGGGATTTCGGATCTCGTGATTCATGGTAGCCACAATTTTCTTATCCGAGAATAAATTAAGTGATCTCAATCCTTCATTGTCAATATTCTGACCCTGCGATTGAGATTTGAGACAATTGGAAAGTGAAACAGTGAATTTTTCGATAATCAGGAGAAAATCAGAAAGTTCGTCGGGTTTAAAAAAAGCTGTCTTCTTTCCGAAGATGTTGGTTTTCCGGTTTGAAACAAGCATTTGAAGATACCCAATCTCACCAAGGGGAATCACCATTGATGAGGAATTTCCGATGGAATCACCAGGGAACAATTCATTATAATCAACCTCCTTTGCCGGGGTTGTTAAAAACTGATTATTCTGAAAATTCTGAAAAACGACTTCCTCAAAAGCTGTATCTTTTTTTATCGTTTTTGATTCGGGAACATGACAAACCAACGTAACCTGAGATGACGGTAAATCAGTGTTCAAAAGCTTGTTCTTAATCCACACCGAAGCGAAATCCAAATCTTTGACCACCCTAAGTTCATTAAGGAAATTCGTGCAATTTATTTTCAAATCAAACGACTGTCCGATTGAAAGTGAAAGACTAAACAAAGATGGCTGGTTGCTCATTTTTAATATGTTTTACATGACTTATTAATGTTGATAAAGGAAACTAACTTCCCTAAATCCGGGCTTGTCTTCGTACCAGTTCATATAGCTGTATCCACCGCTCATTACCCAGGTATCAAAAACGAGGTGGCCTTTAATAATGGCTGATTTTTCGATCGGGTAATCAAATAAAACCGGTAAGTGCATTCCCCAGGGAAGATTTGATGCTGATTTGTAATATTTGCCAAGTGCGGGATTTGAATCGTCATCTTCGGTGCCAAAATAAACAGGATTTACCAGTGAAGTAGGTGCATAACCTGGTAAATGCACTTCTTTGCCCCGTTCCTTATTAACAATAATGAATGGATTATAGGGAGGTAACCCAACTGCAGCGAGTGTTTGCGGTGTTGCCAGGTTTACTGTAACTGTGATGGTTGGAGGCGTTACATAAGGCATGTCAGTTTTGGTATTTACAAAACCCGATGCAATGGTTGGAAATAAATTATAGGTATTGTCAAAGACGATAATTGTGGCTTTTGTTTGCCCTGCTTCGGTACCATTACCAGAGAGTGAGATAATATTTTCTTTCAGGCTTGAACCTGTTACGCTTGCAACTGCCGAAGGCGGGAGATTCAGCTGGTAGCCAAAACCATTTTTAAAACCAGCTCCGATGGCGCGAATGGTATAATTTGAAACAATATCAACAACTTTATTAGTTGCATTGGTGACCTGGTTAATATTATAATCCAGGACCAAATCATTAAAATCATAATCACCCTTTCCTGGCCATAAATCTTCAAAAGCGAAACTGCCTTTTTGATTTTCGCCAGGATAATAATTATTAAAAGCCCTTGCCGGATCAGTTGGATAATCATCGATCA
>CAYOWJ010000437.1:0-2762 GCA_964407625.1 uncultured Lentimicrobiaceae bacterium | reverse complement strand
GCGAACCGGCCTTTTCTTGTGAAACTTCCCCCTCTGTAAAGCCCGAAAGTATGAATTACTTTCATACTTTCACGAACTCCATACCTTAATTTTCTATCATTTAAAATGCCTATTATAAAGTTTAGCAAAAATAAAAAAAAATTTGATTTTCAAAACAATAGAAATTCAAAAAAAAATACAATTAATCATGAGATGGTGCTTCAGCTCACAAACAGCAGCTATCATGAAATTGAAAAAGCCATCGTGGTGTTATTTCACCCGACAGCCTTTTTTCTTTATCATCACAATCACTACGCTTGCAATTGTAATTGTTATTTTGTATTAATCAATGCACCAACATCAAAAACCTTGGTTGGATCATTAACAGGATTTTCATACCAGGTTTCATTCTGCTCCCCGCCACTTTCGGCCCAATCCTTAAACTGTGGAAACGCATCAATAATGCTTACTTTTTCAAATGCAACTTTCAAATTGCCATCAAATTCAAGTTCGATACCCCAGGGATGCTGATTGATTGTTGCATAGAATGGTGGATCGTAAGGATAAGAGAATGTTGCATCATGCGGTGTATAAACCCATGGTTCGGTTGGTGAAGCATCGCTTCCAGTTCCCAGTAAACTCCATGTAACAGCAGTAGTTGGTGGCAAACCAATTGGTCTGACTTCATGACCGCGATCATCAGTATAAAATAAGTACATAAAAGCTGCCATGTGACCCTCTTCAGTTGGTGGAGTAACTTCATAATCAAATGAAAGATGACTGGCCATTGGGTCCGCACTTTGGCCTGCACCAGTATTCCAATAATCAATACCTTTTGCCAAATCAGCATTATTGAAAATGATAAATCCATTATTTACTGCTGGATCAGGCATTGTTAATGCGGGATTGTAGGTACCATCAACCAATTGAATCTGGCCTGCGTTCAGGTATTGAAAATTCATTTTACCGTCTGGGGCATTGCCAACCCAGTTAAAAAATTCCATTCCACAACCTAAATTTATAGCAGCACCATTTGTCCAGATGTAATAATCAAAGGTTCCGCTTACCCAGGTGTTATTAGCATCAAAATTAGTCACCATTCGTAATTTAATGATCAGGTCATTTAAATCATAGTCTCCTTTGGATGGCCAAAGATCTTCAAACATTTGGTAATACCAGACTTCGTAAGAATCATCACCAGATTTCAGATTGGATTTGTTGTAAGGTGATGGATAATAAACTTTATAAGCCAGGCCTGGATTTGATGGGAAATCGTCAAAATCATCAAAAACACCATCTCCATCAGTATCGGTGTATGATTTTACTGACTTCAGATTTACTGGAAGCGGAAATTGCTTGGTTTGAATATCCAAACCAATCACATGTTCAATTTCATGGGTCGGGGCGTAAAACCTGACATCATTTATTGATTTGTTTAATTCGAGATAATAACTGGCTTTTCCTTCTTTTACGGTAACTCTTTGTAAAAGGTTGCCGTTTAAATCGGTGGCATCGAGTGGATAGCCATTTAATCCGGCTGATGGATTTAGGCCAGCGTCAACAATCTGAACCGTAAAATGCGATTTATTGAGTGTTGACCAGGTAAAACCATCCGGCACCTGAAGAGACTCAAAGCCATTGCCGCTGGGTGGTGCAGGGTCAATGCTTTTGTTACACGATGTAAACAAAAAACCAGCAAATATGCTGATCAGAACAAATTGGTAGATTTTCAATTTCATTTTGGCAAATTTTTAAGTTAATAATGAAGTGTATTTTTCAAGAATCATTCCCTTTTCATAAATTATTGATTACTAATATAACACGTAAATAATACGTATTGATATTCCAAAATAAAGATCATTTAATGAGAAACGGATGCAAATTGAGAACTTTTTGATGTTCACTGAATAATTACTGAATTTTTACTCTAATTTGCATGTCCATTTCAAGTTTGAAAAAGACGAAGGATGGTCAAATTTAGTTTTTAGCAAATTCAAAAAAAATAAAACATCTTTTCTTAACGAATACTTCTCCAAGCTTTTTCCACCTGTTTGCAGATTACTCTGGCGCTGCTGAAACAAATGAATTTCGCATGGTTTCTATGGATCATTTACGTTCCAAATCAATTTGTGTTTTGGATTTTTGAATTAGTCAGGATAAAATATTCAATGCATTATAACAACAGACTTTTTTGTAAATAGTCCTAAAAGATAATGTCGTGATTTGTGAAAATTCAAATCCTCATTCCTCAGGAAAATTGATTGTAACTGCTTCCGATGCTTTGATAAAATAAGATTTACCCGGTTGAAGATATTGTAAACTTGTGATATTTGCCGAAGGCCAGTAAAGTTGAAGCCCGGTACTTTCCTTAATGATGACAATTTTTTGAGCTATTCCTTCGATCAAGTCCTCAACTGACACCGGAAGCGGACTAAGGACGGGAATCAGATTCCAGCCTTCCCTGAGGTTAACTGTAATTCCGGTAGTCAATATTCCGCCCATTTCAACAGTACTGTTTTCGAGCATTTTGATTTGATAACCCTGCTCTGAATTCCATTCGCCGAGCGTGTTGATATTTTGGCCAGGAAGAAAAAATCCATTTGTACTTTGAATTATTACAATCTGGTTCATGATTGGACCAAACAAAACATCAAAATCCGCATTTTCAGGTTGTACAAATGAAGATAAGCCATTCCAGCCTGCATTTAATGCAATCGATTGCTGAGCGCGGCAACCAATTATTCCTTTCCATCCAGGCCGTGTTGTCGAAACATTCGAATGAA
>CAYOWJ010000436.1:0-2774 GCA_964407625.1 uncultured Lentimicrobiaceae bacterium | reverse complement strand
AAGATTAAATAATTAAAAATGAATAATTTGATAAGTAAAATACCCCAAACCGACAAACCACGGATTGTTATTGTGGGTGGTGGGTTTGCCGGTTTGAAGCTGGCCATGAAGTTGTCGAAGTCCGATTTCCAGATCATTCTTCTGGATAAAAATAATTACCACCAGTTTCAGCCATTGTTTTACCAGGTTGCCACTGCGGGGCTTGAGCCAAGTTCGATTTCGTTTCCGCTTCGTAAAATTTTCCAGAAACACGATAACATTCATTTCAGGGTTGCCGAACTTCAAAGCATCGATGTTTCAAACAAGGAAATCAACACCAATATCGGGCGACTGGCCTATCAATACCTGGTGCTTGCTCTTGGAGCCGACACCAATTTTTATGGAATGAAAGATATCGAAGCCAACGCCATCCCGATGAAATCGACGCCTGAGGCGCTTTTTATCAGAAATACCATTTTGATGAATTACGAAACGGCGGTCAACATTAATGATCCTGACGAAGAAACCGCATTGATGAATATTGTAATTGTTGGCGGCGGCCCAACCGGCGTTGAGTTGGCAGGTGCTTTGGCTGAGATGCGGAAATATGTGCTGCCCAAAGATTATCCCGAACTGGATTTTACAAACATGAAAATCTACCTTCTGGAAGCCAATTCGAGACTTTTAAAAACCATGAAAGAAAGATCGTCAAAAAGAGCTTTGAAGTATCTCGAAAATCTGGGAGTAAATGTCAGATTAAATGCATCCGTAAAGTCTTTTGATGGTGGAACAGTTTCACTGAATGACGGTACTGTTTTCAAAACACGAACACTGCTCTGGGCTGCCGGCATCAAAGCCAACGAAATCGAAGGTTTGCAACCCGAGTTTTACGGTCCGGGACGCCGGTTGCTGGTAAACGAATATCTTCAGATCGAAAGCCATCCCGAAATTTTTGTCATGGGAGATATGGCACTTCTCAGAAGTGAAGATTATCCTAACGGCCATCCACAGGTAGCTCAGGCAGCCATTCAACAGGCCCGGCTGATTGCAAAAAATCTTGTCAGAGCCGGCAAAGGAAAACAAATGCTTGGTTTTAACTATAACGATAAAGGTTCGTTGGCCACCATTGGCCGGAATATGGGCGTAGCCGATCTGCCGGGAATAAGTTTATTCGGTTTTACAGCCTGGTTTGTATGGATTTTTGTACATCTTATGGCCATCCTGGGGCAAAAAAACAAGCTTTTAATTTTCATCAACTGGCTCTGGAATTACTTTACCTACGACCAATCGTTGAGGCTGATTTTACGACAAGTACAATATAAACAAAGCAAAACCCATGAGTGAAGCAGGCAAATTCAAGAAATCGCTGAATCTTTTCGATTCCACCGCCATTACAATCGGTTCGATGATTGGCTCGGGCATTTTTATCGTAAGTGCCGACATTGCCCGAAGTGTTGGTTCGCCGGGCTGGCTGCTGGTGATCTGGGCTATCACAGGTGTAATGACCGTTCTTGCTGCGCTGGCTTATGGTGAACTAGCCAGCATGCTGCCTCATGCAGGTGGAATTTATGTTTATCTGCGCGAAGCCTACTCGCCGCTTTTTGGTTTCCTGTATGGATGGACGCTTTTCCTGGTAATTCAATGCGGCACTATTGCAGCAGTTGGGATGGCTTTTGCCAAATATTCGGGTGTACTCATTCCCTGGATTTCGGAGCAGAATGTGCTTTTCAGCCTTGGTACTTTCAATATCAATACCACGCAGCTTGTTTCGACCCTTCTCATTCTTTTTCTTACCTGGATAAATACACGTGGCGTTGATGAAGGCAAAAGGATTCAGAATATTTTTACCTATTCAAAGATTTTCATTTTACTGATATTCATCGTCATTGGCGTTTATGCCGCCAGCATAACCAACTTTCAGATTTTTAAACTGGACGATTTCTGGAGTGCTTCAAAAGCCGCCAGCGACGGGACACAGATTCCACTGTCGGGGATTGCACTGGCGATTGCGCTTGGAACCGCGATGGTAGGCTCACTTTTCGCCGCCGATGCCTGGTACAACATCACCTACACCTCCGATGAAGTCATCAATCCAAAGAAAACCATCCCGCGGAGTTTGTTTTTGGGAACACTGGCCGTGGTGACAGTTTATTTTCTGGTAAACATGGTTTATGTGATTGCCCTCCCTTTGCGTGGCTCTCCCGAAGGCGCCACCGTGATGGAACGGGGAATCCAGTTTGCCAGTGAAGACCGTGTTGCTACGGCAGCTATTTATGGTATCTTCGGCACCACAGCAACCTTAATAATGGCGCTGGTGGTGGTGATTTCGACATTTGGATGCAATAACGGAATTGTGCTTTCGGGAGCCAGGGTTTTTTATGCGATGGCCAAAGATGGTTTGTTTTTTAAGCGGACAGGGGTGCTGAATAAGAATGGCGTTCCCGGATTTTCGCTTGGCATCCAGGCTGCATGGAGCATCCTTTTGTGTTTCTCGGGGACTTATAATCAGTTGCTGGATTATGTGATGTTTGCAGCACTGCTGTTTTACATACTTACGATTGGTTCAGTTTTCGTCCTCCGAAGAAAGCGACCCGACATCGAGCGGCCATACAAGGCTTTCGGGTACCCGGTTTTGCCGATGATTTACATCATCGTATGTTTTCTGATTGTCGTAGTTCTGCTCATCGAGAAGCCTGATTTTACCTGGCCTGGATTGATTATTGTTTTTACCGGCGTGCCGGTTTATTATCTCTGGAGAAGATTTTCAAACGTGAAAGTTGATGCGAATAAAGATA
>CAYOWJ010000435.1:0-2788 GCA_964407625.1 uncultured Lentimicrobiaceae bacterium | reverse complement strand
CGCTCCAGCGTTGATGCCTGGCCTTCTTCATCAAAAGCCATCACCACAACGGCAGCGCCATATTTTTTAACGAGTTTTGCGTGATGGATAAATTGTTCTTCACCCTCTTTTAAACTTATCGAATTAACGACCGACTTTCCCTGTAAACATTTCAGCCCGGCTTCGATAACTTCCCACTTCGACGAGTCTATCATCACCGGCAAACGGGAAATATCGGGCTCCGAAACCATCATATTTAAAAACCTGACCATCTCTTTTTTGGAGTCGAGCATGGCTTCATCGAGGTTAACATCAATAATCTGGGCGCCGCCTTCAACCTGGTCGCGGGCCACCGAAAGGGCTTCTTCATATTTTCCTTCGGTGATGAGGCGGGCAAACTTGCGCGAACCGCTCACATTGGTGCGCTCGCCAATATTGATAAAATTACTGCCTTCAAAAGCCACCAAAGGCTCAAGCCCGCTGAGTTGCAGCTTTTTTGCGACTACAGGAGCAATCCTCGGCTTTCGTTTTTGAGCGACTTCAACAAATTTTTGGATATGGTCGGGCGAAGTGCCGCAACAGCCACCGATGATGTTTACAAATCCGCTGTTGATAAAATCTTTGAGTTGTGCCGACATATATTCCGGCGATTCGTCGTATTCGCCAAACTGGTTAGGCAGGCCGGCATTGGGATAAACGCTTACATAAAGCGACGTTTTTGAAGCCAGTTCTTCCAGGAAAGGCCGCATTTGTTCGGCGCCAAGTGCACAGTTTAAGCCAACGCTCAACAAGTTTGCGTGTTGGATCGAAATAAGAAAAGCCTCCACGGTTTGTCCCGAAAGTGTGCGCCCGCTGGCATCGGTGATGGTTCCTGAAATCATAACCGGCAGACGTTTCCCGGTTTTTTCGAAGGCATTTTCGGTGGCAAAAAGGGCGGCTTTCGCGTTAAGCGTATCAAAAATAGTTTCGATGAGCAAAATATCGGCACCGCCGTCTATCAAACCTTCGGACTGTTCCTGGTAAGCAGCCACAAGCTGGTCGAAAGTTACAGCACGGTATCCGGGATCGTTTACCTGGGGCGACATCGAAAGGGTTTTGTTGGTTGGCCCGATTGAGCCTGCCACAAAGCGGGGTTTATCGGGATTCATCGTGGTAAATTTATCGGCGGCCTGACGGGCAAGTTGCGCGGAGGCTTTGTTCATCTCATAAACAATCGGCTCCATTTTGTAATCGGCCATCGAAATGCTGGTGGCGTTAAAGGTGTTGGTTTCGATGATATCTGAACCGGCGGAAAGATATTTCTCATGGATTTCGCGGATAACATCGGGGCGGGTGAGCGACAGCAAATCGTTGCAGCCTTTTAAATCGGAAGGGTGGTTTGCGAAGCGTTGGCCCCGGAAATCTTCTTCCGAAAGGTGATATTGCTGAATCATGGTGCCCATTGCGCCATCGAGGACGAGGATGCGGGTTTGGAGTAGCTGCGAAATGGTTTGTGTTATCATCATCTTAACCTGTTTATCTTATTTAAAGGGCAAAGGTAATGAGAAAAAGGAAATGGGTTTTGGGTTATGAGTTTTAGGTTCCGGGATTCTGGGTTGAAGTTGGTAAATGAAAGTATTTAAAAGCGAGTGGAAAAGGTGGGGATTTTGGATTTGAGGGAATTTATTTTTGGGCTGGGGTTTGGAGCAAGGAGATGAGGTTTTGAAGTGCTATTTCATGTAATAATTCGGGCACAATCTCGCGTGGGCCTGGTTTTATTACTCCAAAGGTAAAAATGTTTTTATGGCATGAAAGGCCTAAAGGAAAAGGTAAAGAGACGCATCTCAGAACCCTGAAAAAGGATCAACCCTTTCAGGGTTGTGAAATCACGGGATTGCTTAGACCGGGGGTTTCACCGTTCGACTGATCCGCCAACTGGCGGACGAAGCCCACGGTTATTGATGTTTAGCCACTTCGTGGCTTTTATTGGGTTTGGAGGAATTTATTTTTGGGCGGTGGTTTGGGGAAGGGAGTTTGACATTATCTTTTTATCCAATTTTCGATGGTGATATCGGAAATCCGGTTGAATTCGCTAACTTTAAATTCTTGACTCTCTAATCTGATTAATGATTTCATCGGAATCTCTGGAATCGTCCCAGGCGCCATAAATGCTTTTTAAATCGAATGGTTTGTCTTCGTTGATTTCGATGGATTCGGTTAAATTGATGATAAGTTTCTTTTTGGAGTTGTTGTCGAGTTTGCGCAAATATCCAAAATACTTGTCGATTGTGTTATTTGATAATGCTAAAGTTCCCATTTGTTTTTTGTTTTTATTCAACATTCAAAAGTAGCCAAATTTCTTAAAAGGCAAGGGAAAAGATGGTTTTTGGATTTGGGGGGAATTTGTTTTGGGGTTGATTTTTGGGAAATAGGGGATAGCAATCCAATGTCGTTTAGTTTAAGTTTTGAACGCTGATAACGCTGATGCAAGCAACGCTGATTTTCGCGGATTTCTTGTATTATAAACAGTTCTAATCCGCGTCCGCCAACTGGCGGATCCGTTTAATCCGCGTTCCATTTTATATTTGTTAACTAAACGACATTTGTTAACAATCTGAAATGAAATTGTTGGACGGCGCCCCCTTTATTGTCCCATTTTAATTTTTCATTTCAGGGCATGTTTTTATACAAACATTTCTAATTTTGCCCGCAGCACTTATTGTAAATAATTTAAGCATTTAATTCGTAGCAAAATGAGCATAAAAGAGATTGTAAAAGCGCAAAAGGAAAAACTTCAGGCACTTCTCGATAAAAACCAGCTTGCTTTGGG
>CAYOWJ010000434.1:0-2789 GCA_964407625.1 uncultured Lentimicrobiaceae bacterium | reverse complement strand
GCTAAACTGATATTTTTAAGCATCTTGCTTTTTACCGTTTCACAACTTAACGCTCAGCAAACCATGGAATACAAAAAACTTACGCCTGAAGAGGAACGGGTGATCAAATACAAAGGCACCGAAAGGCCTTACACCGGCGAGTTTTATAAAACAACCGACAAGGGAACCTACGTTTGCAGGCAATGTGGCGCCGCCCTTTATAATTCGGAAGATAAATTCGACTCGGGCTGTGGCTGGCCCAGCTTTGATGACGAGATTAAAGGCGCCGTAAAACGCATCCCCGACGCCGACGGCAGCCGCACCGAAATTGTGTGTGCCAAATGCAGCGGCCACCTGGGGCATGTTTTCCTGGGCGAAGGCATGACTTCGAAAAACACACGGCATTGTGTAAACTCGGTTTCGATGGATTTTATCCCGGCACAAAAAGTCACTGCAACATCGCGGGCAATCTTTGCTTCGGGCTGTTTCTGGGGAACGGAATATTATTTAAGCCAGGCCGAAGGTGTGATTTCGACAACCGTGGGCTATATTGGCGGCCACGTAAAAAACCCGACTTACAAACAGGTCTGCACCGGCACCACAGGCCATGCCGAAGCTGTTGAAGTTATTTTTGATCCTTCAAAAACCACCTACGAAAAACTGGCCCGTTTGTATTTTGAGACGCACGATTTTACACAGGTCAACCGGCAGGGTCCGGATATTGGCGAACAATACCGCTCGGTAATATTTTATACCGACGACAGTCAGAAAGCTGTTGCCGAAAAGCTTGTAAAACTACTCCAGGGCAAGGGTTACAAAGTGGCGACCAAAATCGAAAAGGCAGGCGAGTTTTATAATGCCGAAAATTACCACCAGGATTATTACGAAAAATCAGGCGGAACGCCTTATTGCCACATTAAAAGGGAAGTGTTTTAAGGTTGGCTGGAATACGGAAGACTGTAGTCGGCAGTTTGCAGTTGCCAGTCGGTCGGTCAGTCGGCGGAAGCCAGTCGGTTCCGCTTTTAGACGGGAGCAGTCTGCTTAATTCATAAATTCGCAGTAATTTGTGTCAGGCTTACAGCCTGAATAAAGGGGTTCTGTTTTTTCTGCCCGGGGCGATGCCCCATGGAATAAACTTATCCGGAATTAGCAGCCTGAAGGACTGCAACATTCCGGGATTAAAAATTCTTGGGAACTGGCATCAAAACTTCAATATTTTCTTTCATTTGAAAATATAGCGACAGCCTATTTTGCGAGTGGTCAGGAAGTCTGATACTTTTCGTTTGCCACGGCCTTTGATTTCCCCACATTGAATGGCGTCATTTTATCAATCTGGCGGCATTCAGATTCCGTACTGATAATTATTGAAGCAAGTTTTCGTTTGAGATTTGAATTTGACTATTGAACGGCAAAATTGTTTTGTGTTCCCGCGGGACTTTGAAAATAAAAGTTAAGATGATTGCTGGCTGAATCTTGTCCCGTCAGGGACTAAATGTTGGTAGAAACCAAAATTAATAGTGATGTTTTTAAGTCCCGGAGGGACGAAATAAAATCAGGGGTTTTGCTCTCTTATTTCAGATTTGTCCGGACAGTAATTTTAAAATAAAAACCGTGAGTTCCTACATCAAAAAATTGATCAGTCAGGGTGAGCACCAGCAGTTGGATTTTAAATTCGAGATTTCGGATTCGAAAAAGATTGCCCGTACATTGGCTGCTTTCACCAACACCGATGGCGGAAAGCTCCTGATTGGCGTTAAAGACAACGGCGCCATTGCCGGCGTGCGCTCCGACGAGGAATTTTACATGGTCGAAGCAGCAGCCCAGATGTATTGCCGCCCCGAGGTTAAATTTGAGATGAAGGAATGGAAAGTTGATGGCCGCACAGTGCTCGAAATTGACATCCCCAAAAGAAAAGACGGGCCTTACCGGGCGCCTGACAAAGATGGAAAATGGATGGTTTTTGTTCGTGTTAAAGATCAGAATTTACTGGCAAACACCGTTTTACTTAAAGTCTGGGAATTGAAGCACCGCGAAAAAGGCATTTTAATCCGTTACACCGACAAAGAAAAAATCCTGCTCGATTACCTGAGTGAAAATGAAAATATTACCCTTTCGATGTTTCGGCGGATTGCCGGAATATCCCGGCCTGTTGCCGAAAAAGTGCTGGTTGATCTGATCACGTTAAAGATCATCAAAATGGATTTTACCGAGAAGGCTGTGTTTTATAGCATCATTCCCGATTTTCGGGTGGATAAAAGAAATGGTGGGTTTTAGTTTTCAAATGCTAAACTAATTCCCAAACCACTTTTGAAATCTTTTACTTTTCTGCGCAAGCAAAAAAATCACATAAAAAATGTATTGCAGCCGGGGATGATTCTCGTAAATCCGGTGGAGTTTTTCCTGTCGGTTTTTTATTTTGAGAAGATGTTCGAGTTGAGGCATGGGGTAGGAGGGATCGAGGATTTTACGTGCAACTTCCAGCCCGCTAATCAGCGCCGAACTGATGCCTTCACCGCTGCTTAGGATGGCGAGGCCGGCAGCATCTCCGGCAAGGAAAATATTGCCAAATTCACAACCGCTGTAACGGCAGTTTACAACGCCACCCGACATATTTAAAGTGGCCGGTAAACAACCGATTTTATTCAGATAAATGTTGAGTAAAAAGCGTGCCGCGGCTGGCGGAAGTTGCTCCGGATCATAATAAATCCCGATATTGGCGTGGTTATGATGCGGAAAACACCAAACATACGCCGACCCCATTTTGCGGGGATTGACGTACCACGAAAACTTTGGGTTTGAAATTTGAACCT
>CAYOWJ010000433.1:0-2822 GCA_964407625.1 uncultured Lentimicrobiaceae bacterium | reverse complement strand
TGCCGAAAATATTCAATGCCTCAAAAGTAATGGTGAAATTTTTTACGCGGATATCCGTGGAGCACTCATCTCGCTAAATGGCAGGAGCCAATTGCTTGGTTTTTTCAGGGATATCACCGCGCGAAAAATGGCTGAAGATGAACTAAGAAAACGCTCGCAAGCTATTGAACAAAGCCCGGTAATCATTTATATTACAAATCCGGGAGGAATCATTGAATATGCCAACCCTAAAGCAACGGAGGTTTCGGGCTATTCCAATAAAGAACTCGTTGGGCAGAATCCTCGTATTTTCAGTTCGGGTGAAAAACCTAAAGAAGAGTATAAAACCTTTTGGCAGGCAATCAGTTCGGGAAAAGAATGGAAGGGTGAGTTTCATAATAAAAGGAAAAACGGCGGGCTTTATTGGGTGGCTGCATCCATTTCGCCTGTGATAAATAACATCGGGAAAGTAACGCATTACCTGACCATCGAGGAAGATATTACCGAACGCAAAATTGCTGAACAGAAAATTCACGACCTCAACACAACCCTCGAACTAACGGTCAATAAAAGGACTGCACAGTATAAAGAAGCTTTGGGCAGGTTGGAAAAGATTGCCGACCGGGTTCCAGGTGTTGTTTACCAGTACCAGTTGAACCCTGATGGCTCCTCATGTTTCCCGTATGCCAGTGAAGGCATCCGCGACATTTACCGGGTCAGCCCCGAAGAAGTAGCCCATGATGCTTCAATCGTATTTACAAGGATTCACCCTGATGATTTCGAAGGCGCGGTTGCTTCCATTCAGGCCTCAGGAAAAGACCTCACGCTTTGGCAACAAGAGTATCGGGTCCGGTTCGATGATGGTACGGTACGTTGGTTATCGGGCAATGCCAAGCCTCAAGCCGAAGCAGATGGCACAATACTATGGCATGGTTACATTTCGGATATCACCGAAAGCAAATTAGCGGAAAAGGCTTTACTCGAAAGTGAAATAAAGCATAGTTCGATGATTTTCAATATCTCTGATGTAATCGGGATCATGGGTGCTGACGGGAAAATGAAATATAAAAGCCCCAATATCGAAAAGTACTTTGGCTGGCAACCCCAGGATCTGATCGGAACAAACGGATGGTTAACCGTCCATCCCGATGATCTGGAGCGTATCCAAATCGAATTCTATAACCTTTTGCAAAAGGATGATTCATCAAAAACGGTTGAATACAAATACAAATGTAAAGATGGTAGCTATAAACCCATCGAACTCACAGCCGTCAATCTAGTACATGATTCTATTATTAATGGCGTCTTGATGAACTACCACGACATCACTATGCGCAAACAAGCAGAAGAAGCCATTATTATTGCAAGAAACGAAGCCAACAGGGCAAATCTTGCCAAAAGCGAATTCCTTTTGCGCATGAGCCACGAACTGCGCACGCCCATGAATTCGATCCTTGGCTTTGCCCAGTTAATGGAATTGGGCGATCTAACAGCAATGCACAAAAAATGGATAAATCAAATACAAAACAGCGGAAAACATTTGCTCAACCTGATAAACGAAGTGCTCGAACTTGCAGGAATTGAATCCGGAAAGCAAATTCTGAAACCGGAACCGGTACGAATATCAGGCATCATTTATGAAATATCGGATGTGGTTCAAATCCTGGCAGATAAAAGAAATGTAACAATTGTTCTTGTTGATTCGCCTGCCGGCAACCTTTTTGCCCTGGCCGACAAACTCCGGCTGAAACAGGTTTTGCTTAATTTAACCAGCAACGCCATAAAATACAACAGGGATGGTGGTTCGGTAACCATTAAAACAGCATTACTACCACCGGATGTTCATGGAAACGCTTCGGTCAGGATTTCAATAACCGATACCGGCAATGGGATAAAGCCCGAAGATATCACCAAACTCTTTCAGCCATTCGGGCGCATTGGAGCGGAGAAAACCAAAACCGAAGGCACCGGACTGGGGCTGGTAGTCGTGAAAGAACTGATGAAAGCGATGAACGGTGCAGTTGGCCTTGAAAGCGAGGTTGGCGTGGGGAGTACCTTCTGGATTGAACTCCCTTTGACCGAAAACATGAAAAGCGATAACCAACAACATGAAGAGAATATAAAACTGACAGCAGGGTCTGCCATTGCAAACATAGAACCCGGCTTCCAAAGTAAAAATGAATTATTGGCGCACAGCGCCTTTCACGAAAAAACCGGGACTATCCTGTATATCGAAGACAATGCCGCCAACACCGAATTGGTGGAAGCAATCCTGCTCAATCACCGGCCATCCATTCAATTAGTGAGTCATACCAAAGGGGCACAGACAGTTTCATTGGCCATCGAATACGCTCCGGTTTTGATTCTTCTTGATCTCGATTTGCCGGACATACAGGGTTTCGAAGTGATTAAACTTCTACAGGCAGTAGAAAAAACTAAGGAAATTCCTGTTGTGGTTGTCAGCGCCGATGCGATGCCTTACCAGGTTGAAAAACTTATGAAAACAGGAATCAAAGATTATTTAATAAAACCGCTCGACATCAAGGCTTTTCTGCAGGTGGTGGATATGTGGGTGGGGAAATAATTCCCTGCACCATATTAATTATTATGTAAATTACCAAACCGACGGAAGATGAACTTTAAAAAGAAAGAAATGAACGAAAACGATAAATACAATAGCGCAATCCTTCGCCAAAAGGCCGAAGAGTTGCTCAAAATGAAGTCAGAAGCCAAAATACTGGAGCTTATCGGGGAGCTGGCATTTCAAAACGAAGAGAAAGCAAAGCGGGCTGATGAACTGCTTATCGCCAACAAAGAACTGGCATTTCAAAACGAAGAAAAAG
>CAYOWJ010000432.1:0-2838 GCA_964407625.1 uncultured Lentimicrobiaceae bacterium | reverse complement strand
GTCTCGTCCAGACCGCCAAATTAATGAAAACCCATTGTTTAACAATACGTTAGCAATGGGTTTTTTGTTTTAATTACATTTTTATTCCACATTGTATCGGATTTAGTTGCTTGTTGGCTAAATTAGAGTATTAAAATACTTTAATTTTAAGCCTTAAATTTATTTTAATCCAAACATCCTGCTATTTTTGTCAAAAATTCATTTTCATGGATTTTAAAGTTCTGATTTAATAAAAACTAACTCGATAATTATGAGAAAAATATTTTTCCTTCTTATCCTATTATTATTGCTCAAGTTGCCGATTATGGCCCAAACCGTGGTCTGGGACGAAAGTTTCAGCGATGCTCCAACAGATTGGACTACTGACGGAAACTGGGTTTTTGATAATGGCGCACTGCTGTTTTATTATTATCCGGTTTACGAAAATTTCGATTTCTCAGCCATCTCACCTGAAGTACAAATTCCGGATTTTACTTCCACATTAACGGTTAATCAGTTTATCGACCCTTACCTGAGCGGTGTGACCAACGAAATGTGTGAAATTTACGTGGTTGCCGAAGACGAAGAAGTGATGGTATTCAGTTATGAGATCATCAACGGGACATGGGGTGATATGGGCGGAAGCGCTTTCAGCCAATCACTTGAGCAATTCAAAGGTAAAAACGTTCGGTTTAAATTCCGTTCCCATGGCGCAACCACCAACTCGTTGTGGAACTGGACGCTTTTTAATGTATCGATTACAACGAATTTCGATAATGAACTATCTGCAATCGGAGTGGGCGGCCCATCCAACGTTTTACCCGGAGTTGGCGGTAGCTGGTATTTTACGATGAAAAATACAGGACAATTGCCGCAATCTGATTTCGACGTCAAATTATTCAATTATAAAACCGGCGGTCAGATCGCCGAAGAAACCTTTACCGGCATTGTAAATCCCGGAGAGTTGTGTGAAGTTAATTTCGAATGGGTGCCAGAGGATTATCAAAATACCAGTTTGTACGCTGTAATTGATGCTCCGGTTGATGAATTCCCGGCAAACAACCGCTCAAAGGGTTATTTTGTCAGGGTTGAACCACCGTTTGAGCATAATATTCTTCTCTGGGATAACGACAACGACATCGCGACCATCTACAACGCAGAAACCGGGCAAAAAGAGCAGGCCAATGTTAGCATCGAAAATGCGCTTTATCTCGCTGGAATTCCATACATAAAAGTTAATAGTCTGCCCGATGATCTTTCGGATTTCAATTTAGTGATTTGTACGATGGGGTCGTACTGTCTGAGCTGAAGTAATACCCCGCCCGGTACTGTAAATGCAACAGACCAGGCTAAGCTAAACAGTTACCTCGACAATGGTGGTAGCTTGTACATCGAAAGTGTTAATCTTGGAATCGATCACGCTGGAAGTTCCATGTTACAGCATCTTGGAATTAAATATTCAGGCGATGGCGAAAACTATGAAATCGATCATATGGTTTGTCAGTACAACACCTTTATGGATGATATGAATTACGCGTACGGCGGCGGTGTTGATGCACATTATAGTGTTGATCATTTTGTCCCAAACCAGTCAACCTGCCTTTATAAATCGGATGATGGTTTTGGAAGAACGTTTGCAATCTCGAATGATGTTTACAAAGCAATTTCGTCATCGGTAATTTTCGGGGCTTTTAAAAATGAAGATAGTCTGAGAACAAGACCTTACCTGATGGCTGAGATGATCAATTTTCTTCTCGGCATAACCACAATTACCTCATTATCCGATTTAATGAATAATGAGGCTGTTTCGGTGATGAATTATCCAAACCCATTTACAAGTTCTACAAATTTTGAATTTTCGCTGAGGGAATCAGGAAATATTCGGCTTGAAATTTTTGATGAATTGGGAAGGCTGGTTCACAATGAAAGCAGCGAACAAATAGCTGCCGGTAAGCACATCAAAACCTGGGATGCAACCAATCAGCAGGGAAACAGGGTAAGAAGCGGAATGTACTTTTACAAGCTTACCTCTGGCGAAAAGGTCAATTCAGGGAAATTTATGTTGATGGATTAGCAAAATTTTTATCTGTTCAAAAAATACTTCATCTTTTAAGGTGAGGTATTTTTTTTGCCTTTCAAGGCTTATATTTCTTACCTTAGCTGCATACTTTTCAGGATTTTCAATTAATACTGTTAATGTATGAAACGTGCATTGTATCTGATTTTTCTAGTTGTTTTGCCGGTAAATTCAATTTTGGCGCAAACCACGATTTGGGAAGAGAATTTTAATGCACCAAAATCCGGCTGGGAAATCGAAGGAAACTGGGCTTTTGAGTCAGGAATTCTGATTTTCAATTATTTTCCAATAAATATTAATTACGATTTTTCGGCCATCTCACCCGAAATTAACCTTCCCGAAAATGCTCCCGAACTTACAGTAAACCAGTTTATCGAAACGTATTCTTCAAGTGTGACAAGCGAAGCATGCGAAATATCGGTGATTTTTGATGGTTCAGAGGAAGTAATCTGGTTTATTGAACTCTCTCAGGGAAATTGGGGTAGTGAAGGTGGTGAAGAAATATCTTTTTCGCTGGCACAGTTTGCCGGAAAAATCATCCGGATAAAATTCAGAACCTGGGGACCAACCACTGATGCATGGTGGGATTGGAGCGTCTATTCGTTGAAAATTACTTCAGTTTTTAATCGCGATTTATCAGCCTTTGACCTTACCGGGCCTTCAAATGTTTCGCCCGATGTTACAAATACCTGGCAGGTGCAGGTCAAAAATCTTGGATTACAGCCCCAGACAGGGTTTATTGTTGGATTGGTCAGTTTAAAAACCGGGGAAGAATTAGGAAG
>CAYOWJ010000431.1:0-2845 GCA_964407625.1 uncultured Lentimicrobiaceae bacterium | reverse complement strand
ACATAAAAACTATGAAACGCATTCTATTAATTATAGCCATCGCCGTTCCTTTTTTGTCGTTTGCACAAAGTACTGTAAATCCTGATGACACGCCCTGGCGCGATGGAAATAACAGGACATGGTATCAGAGTGGATTGGGAACAGACTTCATTAATTATAACGGTGTAATCCATGTTTTCAATTACCAGGACAATGGCATCCGCAATGGCGGACACACCTACATGTACACCATCAATAAAGAACATAATCTGGGGAGCAGTAAAACAGCTATGGCTGATTTTAAATTAGGTTCGAGTAACGATCATAATAATAAAATAGTTTGGGGTTATGGGGGTGAAGGCAGTGCTTATGACGAAGGCAGACCATTAGGGAGGTTTTTTGCATTCCTGTTTAATGGCAGACTTTGGCATTATCAGCACATCAGGTCAGCCGACCAGGGTGAACATGATCTGAACCCAAAAAATGAAAGTTACGAATGTTACGCCGAGGTTCCTATAGACACCATGCAAAAGTGTTTTACCTATTACAGCACACATTCTCCGGTACTTACACAACTTAAACTCGGGGGATTTCAGTTAGACTCGATGATGTATTTTGTTTCCAGATATTCTGATGGCAACCTGCAATGGATGATCCAGGAATACAGCTATAGCTCAAGCGATAACAAATTCCATTACGTGAAAAACATCATGTTGACAAATATTCCGACCAGCTACACCATGCTGGGAGGACTTGTCAAGCGGATTGATGCCAACGGCAAAGAGTATATGATACTGAATATGTTTAATGAAAGCACTTACGTAAAGGTCATCGGGAAACTGACGCCAGGAATAGGCAGCGACAATAAGCGGACTTTTACCTGGACGCAGCTTTTTGATAGCAATGCCATCTTTTCAACGGTAACTACCGCAACCACTATAGCCGAAGGATCAATGAAGGCGTGCCGCACTTCCGATCCAAACTCAACATCACCCGACAGGTTGGTGGTGTTCGGCCTCAACAAAGATAAATGCTCCGACGGCTATTACCGGATTTCATTCAGAGAATTCCGGTTCGAAAATGATGTGATGATTGCCGGAACATACGGCACATTGGATCCTGCCAAATCATCTGCGCCAAGCAAAGGTGGCGACCACTTCCAGTTGCTGGCAACTTTCGATTTGCAGCCCCATCATTATGGCGATGCCATTGAGGGAACAAATGGTTACCAGCAATATATCTGGGTACTTTATCCTGATGGAAACAAACACTTTAATGGCCTCCCGCTTCAATCCGATCTGTGGAGAATGACCAATGACCTGATTATTACGAGCGACGACCTTTGGAACGATGAATTGTACCCTGGTATTAATAAGTTGTGGTCGCTGATAGGGATTATTGATGGCGCCCCGCCAGCTTCCATAAACTGGGAACTTTGGAACGAACATTACTTTGCCGGAACTGATCCCACCGAGCTTAAGTTTACGGTCTCGGGTGAACATGAATCGGAAGTTACCTCAACCTATGAAGATCAATGGAGCGTGGGCGAAAGCATGGAATTAGATGTCAAGCATGTGTTATCATTAAGTGAGGAGTTTAAATACAGTCAGACTTTCAAAAGCACCGTTTCAAACTCGGTAAGCGTTAAACGAACATTAAGCAAAACATTTGGTTTACTCGAAGAAAACCAGGATTCTGCCGTCATGCTTTGGTCGGTGCCAACCATTAAAAGATACACATACGCCACTTTTCCATGGTGGGATACCCAATTAACATATCCAATACCGAATTCCAAACAGTATCTCTTCCGTCCGTTTGGAATAGCAGTGGTTGATCGAAACGTTCCTATCGAAGATTACCCTTATTTAATTGAAGCACCAAATGCATCAAATTTACAGGACTGGAGTATGTCTTCCAGGGCTGATATGGAAGCCGAAATCTCAAATCATGGTCTGCAGCCCATCATGGATTTGACCTGGATTGATACCCAGGTTGGAGATGATGGAAGCTACGAAATAACGAACAACTCCAGCGACAGCTATGAACAGACCACCGAATGGGAGATCAACGCATCCGTTGGAGTAGCTGTGCCAAAAATATTTAAGGCAAGCGGCAGTGCTGGTTACAAGGTGAGCTATTCAACAGAAACAAAGGTTACAACTTCTTATGGAACACAGATTGATGCCTCACTGGCAAACCTCAGATTAGCCGCATGGGGACCCAGCACCAATTCACTCGAAGTGAAGATTTACTGGTTCAAAAATTCAAAAAATCCCAGCTGGTGGTTTTACTCCGAATTTGGCGATCAGCGGCCCTGGTACATAGCTTATTTTGCTGGCCTCACCAATGGAAAAATTAACTTGCTTACACCGGAAAATGGAATATCAGCCGAAAACGCAAACCTGTTTTTTAGTTGGGAAACTGATAATGCCAGCCTGAAAGATTATACCCTGGTTATTGCTACCGAATCACCCATCCAGAACGAAAACATTGTGTTCCGTCAACCCATTGGTTCAGAAAAAGGTTTTGCACTTTCAGGTTTTAAGCCGGAACCAGGTAAAACCTATTACTGGTCGGTGATTGGCGTAACCGACGAAAAAGAGATCGTTTATTCGCCGGCATACACATTCACGGTTAACGAAAGTGGTCTGGAAAATACAAGTCAGGGTTTGGCAGCTTATGTTTATCCAAATCCTGGCAAAAGCAGCGATATTCGCATCGCAGTGAATGGTAACAATGGCGGGACTTACACATTCACGCTGATGAATGCCAGCGGTGTTGTGTTTGTAAATCAGGAAATAAAAAATGAAGAGGGATTACCTTTAAATATTTCTTTCCCTGATACAGAGCTCCCGACAGGTGTTTA
>CAYOWJ010000430.1:0-2846 GCA_964407625.1 uncultured Lentimicrobiaceae bacterium | reverse complement strand
ATTTTCACACCGCTGATGGCAGCGGAATCGGTGATTTTATCAGTTATTTAACGGGATTATCAGAAAATACTACCTATTATTTACGGGCTTATGCTACAAATGAAGTTGGGACTTCATACGGGAACCAGCAATTGTTTAGTACTTTAGCTATCCCAACAGTAATCACTAATCCGGTAACTGATATTACGCAGAATTCGGCCACCTGCGGCGGTAATGTTACTCATGATGGCGGTGCAACCGTTACAATAAAAGGTGTTTGCTGGAGTACAACACAGGAACCTGACATTAATGATTATCACACTGTAGATGGCAGCGGAACGGGTGATTTCGTCAGTTATTTAACCGGATTATCTGAAAATGAAACCTATTATTTAAGAGCCTTTGCCACAAATGAAGTTGGAACATCTTACGGGAACCAGTTATCATTTACTACTTTAACAATCCCAACAGTTGTAACAAATCCGGTAACTGATATTACGCAAAACACAGCTACCTGTGGTGGTGAAGTTACAAATGATGGCGGAACTCCTGTTACATTAAGAGGCGTTTGCTGGAGTATCGCACAAAACCCAACTACTGATGATAATCATACAGAAGATGGATTCGGGACAGGTGTTTTCACCAGTCTTCTGACAGGATTAAACAGTAACACATCCTATTTTGTAAGAGCTTATGCAACCAATGGCATCGGAACTTCATACGGAAATCAGTTTGAATTTACTGCGCTGGATGTTGCCAATGTTAGCGGCCATATTTATTACGCCGGAACAACAATTCCAATTTCAGGGGTAAATGTTCAGATTTCTGATATTGCCGGTACCTCTCAATCCAGTGGATTTTATGAGCTAATCGGAGTTCCTGTTGGAACGTGGACAATCACTGCAACGAAAACGAATTATGATCCTTTTAGCCAAACCATTGAAGTGATCACTGGCGTTGTTGTTTTTGATATTGAAATGACAACGGGGAACTACACGCACATGGTTTCGGGGACAATTACCAACCAGTTTGGTAATTCCGTTCCTGATGTGAATGTTGTTGTTTTAAATCCTAACGGAACTCCGAGTAGTTTAATGACTACATCTGGTTCAACAGGATATTATCAGATTTTGGGAGTGCCGCAGGGGCCAAGAATAGTACGGTTTTATAAGCAGGGTCATGGTCTGATTGAATTATCAATTTACATTGGAAATTCAAATGCACAGCTTGATGCTGAACTTTTGGAATTTGGTTTGCCATGTCCGGGATTCGAAACTGTTGATTATGAAGGACAAATTTACAATACGGTTTTGATAGGGAATCAATGCTGGTTTGCAGAAAATATAAATGTTGGTCTAATGCAAAGCCCTTCAAACAATGGGATTATCGAAAAGTATTGTTATAATAATGATCCCAGTAATTGTTTGGTTTATGGTGGACTTTACCGTTGGGATGAAACGATGCAATATATAAATGTCCAGGGAACTAAAGGAATCTGTCCAACCGGCTGGCACGTCCCTACCGATACTGAGTGGCAGAACTTAACCAATTACATCAAAAACCAAACTGATTTTTTATGTAATGGTAATGTTTCCTGGATCTCAAAATCATTGGCATCAACAACCCTCTGGAATACCTCAACGGTTACATGTGCAATTGGAAATAATCCATCAGCAAACAATTTAACGGGGTTTGCTGGTCCTGCGGGTGGCTACCTCAGCGATGACCCATTCTACCACATGGGTTCACGCGGCCACTGGTGGACATCAACGGAAGTAAACGGTGTAGATTATGTGGCATGGTACCGGGGTGTGAGTTATAACGATGGTTTGGTTGACCGCAACTGGTGGAACAAAGGGGAAGGGAACAGTGTCCGTTGTTTGAAGGATTAGACAGATAGCTCATTATAGAATTTTTCTGTTTTGGGAAATGAGAAAACAATATCAAAACGCTTACACACTTGCGGAAGCTTAAAAATCAGAGTAATCAAAATCAAAGTCAAACTTCATTTATCCGGCTTAAGAACCTTAAAAATGAAGCATTCGTTGTAAAGGTTTTGAATTGAATATTTTTAGAATTCCGAAATCTTTTAAACCCAAATCTAACTATTTTTTTTCCTCATTTGCCCAATTGAGATACTCATTGATGGTTTTATCAATCCCGGCACACTGGAGACCAAGCTGGCCGACGGCTTTACGATTATCGAAATAGTTGTTTTTACAAAGAACACTAGCGTTTACAAAGCTCAGTTCGATGTTTAAACCAAAATACCGGAAAATACTTCCAAAAATGCCAGCCAATTTTATAATGAAAACAGGAATGGGAATTAGTTTGGTTTTCTGCTTTGCATGAAGCTTTGTTTTTTGGAAGAAATCACGAAAGGAAAGGTTTTCGCCTGCAATCAAATAACATTCGCCGGATTTACCGAGGTTTATTGCATTTACAATTCCTTTTGCTGCATCACGCACATCAACAATATTTTTACCTCCGGTTGGGTAGAAGGCAATTTTTTTACCTAAGATCATTTTGAAAATTCTGCCAGATTTAGGATGATAATCAAAAGGCCCGATCATGAATGTTGGATTTACGACAACAGCATCAAGCATTTGGCTTTTTACAGCTTCCAAAACTAAATTCTGAGCCACATATTTACTTTTTGCATAACCCGATTTTAATAGCAAGGGAGAGGCCGGTGTATCTTCATTTCCCGGATTTTCGAGGGTTCCAAAACCCATCGTGTTGGCGCTACTTACAAATATCAGCCTTTTACATCCAAAATCAGAGATAGCTTCGATGATGTTTGCTGTGGCCTCAACATTGGCAGGGTAATAATCCTCAATTTTTCGGTACGATTGATTGGTATCAGC
>CAYOWJ010000429.1:0-2853 GCA_964407625.1 uncultured Lentimicrobiaceae bacterium | reverse complement strand
TTTTAAAAAGGGATTTCAAACTACCTGATTACTCAGGCTGTAAGCCTGCTACATCAAAACCTGCAGGTAAAGACCAAACCGGATTTAGTAATCTGAAGGACTGCAACATTAGGGCATTAAAATTCCCGGGATGTGCACCAAAGCTTCAGTATTTGTCCATCTGAAAATATCAAGTCATGTAGTTTTGTGACAGGTTTAGAAGTCAGTTATTTAAATGCTGGCCTGGTTTTGTTGCAAATGAAAATCGCTCACCCCAATCTCAGGTTTGTTTTTTTTATTTGTGAACGAATCTTTTGGCCATAACTGTTGCATCTTTTGTACTTTTGCCACAATAGCCTTTTAAGGTAAAATGGACGTTAAAAAATAGAAAACTACAATTAAAAATTAGCTGATGAAAAAATTGTTCTTGGCTTGCATTATTATGTCGGTTGTGCTATCAGCCTGCAAAAAAGATGACGAAACCGATTATGCATCACTTATTCTGGGTAACTGGGTTAATACGCATGTTAACAATGAATTGGTCCTGACCGACAACTCTTTTGCCTTCAGCTACAGGGCTGATGGTGTACAAACTTTTGCCACGGGTTATGTTATTGATGAAAACAATAAAACCTGGATCGAAAACGACCAATACACTTACAGCGTAGAAGGTAAAAAGATTATTATTGATGGCACCAATACTCTTGGAAGCCTTTTTCACATGGAGTTCGATATCCAGTCGGTTGATCAAAATAACCTGACTTATTCGGTCGGTAAATTCCTGATAGATAACGTTGAATATCCCGATAATAAAACATACACCTCCAAAAAGATAACAGAAGATCTCAATAGCCAGTTTGTGGGCACATGGTACGGGAAATCAACCACACCGGGCTCCACTGATGATAGCTACCATTACTGGGATTATTTTGCCGATGGGCATTACGACTACTATTATCAGGATAGTTTGGGCAACTGGATTAATAAACCCGACAATGAGGGTGTGTATTTTCTGTATGGCGATTTAATGGCGACTAATTACACCAACGACCTTATCTCAGGAGGTACTGGTAAAGCGTTTGAATGCTGGAATTTCGATATCGTAGGAAATACCATGTCATGGACAGGATTAAGAGACAATGGCCTTACCGCCAGTTATCAGATGGAAAAAGTAGCAGGTCCGCCGGCTACTTCAAAGTAAAGTCCTGAATATCGAAGACAAATGAAAACCGAATCTGATTACCCCGGATTCGGTTTTCAATTATGTAAGTTCGATAGCGTTTACTTTATCACCGAAATCTTCTTCACCACTTACTTTCATCTCTTCACAAGGAGTGCAAATTAAGCTCGGAAATAGTCGCAAATTGTGTTAGATTTGCAAATAGTGTTAATTTAAGATTAATGAATTAATTTTAAAATTACATTTGTAACGAATTTAAAATAATTATTTATGGCATTATTACCATTATCGGAAGAGCAGGTGCTCGAGCGGCTAAAGCAGGAAAATCCCTGGTGGGCGACCGGAAAAGTGGATGAGGATTATTCGAAAATGCAAAAACGCTTGTATTTCGATTTGTTTTTCCCGTTGGTCGAGGATATTACGATACGTAGAGCCGTCATTTTAATGGGGCCAAGGCGTGTGGGCAAAACAGTAATGATTTATCATGCCATTGATACTTTGCTCAATAATGGAGTGTCGCCGCATCAGATTGCCTTTGTTTCGGTGGAGAATCCATTTTTTAATAAAATGCCATTGGAGCAACTGTTTAAATCGTGCATCAAAGCTACCGGGAATTCAGAACCGAAAGGCTGGTATGTTTTTTTCGATGAAATCCAGTATTTAAAAGATTGGGAGGTTCATTTAAAATCGCTGGTTGATAGTTATCCGCATGTTAAATTTGTGGCAAGCGGTTCGGCGGCGGCGGCGCTTAAACTAAAGAGTAACGAAAGCGGGGCAGGGCGTTTTACCGATTTTATGCTGCCGCCTTTAACCTTCAACGAATACATTCATCTGTTGCAACTGCACCATTTAATAATTCCTTCCAATATTGAGTGGGATGGTAACGTAACAAGCTTTTATGAATCCACCAATATCGCTTTGCTGAATGAGCATTTCCTGAAATACATCAATTATGGAGGTTATCCCGAAATTATCTTTTCCGAAAAAATGCAGGTTAACCCTTCACGCTTTATTAAATCTGACATTATTGATAAAGTGTTGCTTAGAGATTTGCCCAGTTTGTACGGAATCCAGGATGTACAGGAATTAAATTCGTTATTTACAAGCATTGCCTATAATTCGGGACAGGAATTTTCATTGGAAGCCCTGAGCCAATCATCAGGAGGAGTCGAGAAAAATACGATCAAACGATACATCCAATACCTTGAAGCAGCATTTTTGATTAAGATTGTCCACAGGATTGATCATAATGCCAAAAAATTCAGCAGGGCAAATTATTTCAAAATTTATTTAACCAACCCTTCGTTAAGGAGCGCGCTGTTTACACCTTTGCAGGCTACCGATAAATTAATGGGCGCCATGGTAGAAACAGCAATTTATGCGCAATGGTTGCAGCGGGAATGGTTTGAACCCTGGTATGCCCGCTGGACACAGGGAAGATTTCAGGGTGAGGTTGATATGGTTGGATTGTCGCCACAAAACTTTAAACCAGTCTGGGCTTTGGAAATTAAATGGAGCAACCGGTACTATGACCCCGATAGCTATCGGGGCGGAGATTTGAAATCGCTTTTAAGCTTTTGCGGCACCAATAAACTGAAATCGGCTTTAACAACCACGATTGATAAAAGTGGCACTAAAGAAATGGATGAATTGACCGTACATTTTTTACCCGCTTCTTTATATGCCTACACCGT
>CAYOWJ010000428.1:0-2855 GCA_964407625.1 uncultured Lentimicrobiaceae bacterium | reverse complement strand
GCGGCCATCGAACCTTACAAAAACAATGTTCCGCGTGTGCCGCATATTTGCATTAAAGTGCCCACCGCCGGCGGCAAAACATTCATTGCCTGCAATGCCATCAAAACCATTTTCGATGCTTTTGCCTACGATAAACCCAAAGCAGTGGTCTGGCTCGTACCATCCATCACCATTTTAGACCAGACCATCAAAAACCTCAGAGACCCGTCGCATCCTTACCGTCAGAAAATCAATTCGCATTTTGGAAATAAGGTCGAGATATTCGATAAATCAACATTGCTGCAGGGAAGCGGTTTTAATGCAACTTCTGTAAAAGAGCAGCTTAACATCATGGTTTTTAGTTTTGATAGTTTAAGAGCCAAAAACAAAGAAGACCGCAAAGTATTTCAGGAAAACGGAAACCTGCAATCGTTCGAAAACCTTTTGGGAAGAAACACCGAAATAACCCTTGGCGCCGTCATCAAATACCTGAACCCGGTTGTGGTGGTTGACGAAAGCCACAATGCCGAAAGTGAGCTGAGCGTGGATATGCTCAAAGAAATCAATCCCTGTTTTATCCTCGACCTTACTGCAACACCACGCAAAAACAGCAACATCATCAGTTTTATTGATGCCCTCGAACTTAAAAAGGAAAGCATGATAAAACTGCCTGTAATTGTTTACAACCATAACGACAAAACGGAAGTCATCAATTCGTCGTTACAATTGCAAAAGCGACTTGAACTGCAGGCTATCGAAGAAGAAAAGAAAGGTGGCAAATATATCCGGCCCATTGTGTTGTTTCAGGCTCAGCCAAAAAACGGCAAGGACTTTACCAACGCAGATGAAGAAAAAACGAATGTTCAAAAACTCAAGGAAAAACTCATCGAGCTAACGATACCCGAAAATCAGATCAAAATTAAAACGGCAAACATCAACGAAATCAGAAACATTGATTTGTTGAGTAAAGATTGCGAAGTCCGTTATATCATCACCATCAATGCACTCAAAGAAGGCTGGGATTGCCCGTTTGCCTATATCCTCGCTTCGATGGCCGATAAAAGTTCGGCGGTTGATGTCGAACAAATACTGGGAAGGGTTTTGCGCCAGCCTTATGTGATGAAACACAACTTCCCACTGCTCAATCTGAGTTATGTTTTAACGGCTTCCTCAAAATTCCTCGACACACTCGACAACATCGTAAAAGGACTGAACAAAGCAGGTTTCAGCGATAAAGATTATAAACTTGCCGATAATGCGATGCCGGATCCGGTAAACAAGAAAGACCCGTTACAACAACTCTCCTTTTTCCCAACAACCGAAAATACAAATGAAGATATTACCTCCGGTATAGATGCTTCGCGCATTATAAATATCAACCAGATCAATGCTTTTGAAGGAAGTCATGAAGCGGCAATATCCGAAATCGAACAAACCGCTTTTCAGCAAAATGAAGCATTTGAAAAGACCGTTGCCGAAATGGAAGCAAACTTCCTGTCGGCATTTCCAAACGAAATCCAAAAGCTCGTGAAAACATACAGCATCAAAGATATTTTTAAAGTGCAGGCCGGTCAAATCAGTTTACCGCAGTTTTATCTTAAAGTTCCGGCTAACGATTTATTCGGCTATAACGAAGAAGAATGGCCCTTAGAGAAAGAAAACCTCTTAGACGGTTTTGCACTAAGCAAAGCAGATATCAATATTGCTTTCGACAGCATTACTTCCGAGCTTTACAAAGTTGATCTTGACGAATCGAGGATTGATCATACCCCCACATTTATCCGCCTCGATGGCGTTGTAAAAGAAAGCATGATGGCTTACATGCTCGATCCTTCAAGAAAAGAGAGCCGTGTAAAAAACTTTACAAAACGAATAATGGATATCATCGGTAATATGTATCCAATTCCCGACAGGGAAATCGAAAAATACATCAGCCGGATTCTGAGCGATTTCAACGACGATCAATTCGCCGACTTTGCAAATAACGAATACTCCTACACCGACAAAATCAAGCATAAAATCAAAGCACTCTCCGAAACCTTTGCCGAAAGAAAATTCAAAGACTTTCTGGATACCGACAAAGTATTTATCAAGCCTGCGTTCGCCCTGCCAAATACCATTTCACCCGGCGAAACGTCCAAAGACATCACCAAATCGCTATACGAAAAAGAAGGCAGCATGAACGGATTTGAAGAACGGGTGATTAACGAAATCGGCAACATGAGCAATATCGCCTTCTGGACCAGGAATATCGAACGGAAAGGATTCAGAATTAACGGTTTCATCAACCATTACCCCGACTTTATCATTCATTCGAAAAGCGGAAAGACCATTTTGCTGGAAACCAAAGGCGACCATCTGGATGCCGAACAAAAAATAAGGCTCGGCAGCCTGTGGGCTGGCAAAGCAGGGAATAATTACCGTTACTTTATGGTTTACGAACGCCGGACTGTTGATGGTGCCTATAAACTGGACGAATTCCTGAATGTGATGAGGGAGATTTAAACACATAAATTGAGATCAGTCTAAAAAGGTGCCATAAATTTTACTACTGTGGCTAAAGCCCTGAATATTACGCACATCAATTGCCCCGACCTTAAGGTCGGGGCAATTGAAAATCAAGCATTTACTGGGCTTTAGCCCAAAACCAACCAGTTTTTAGACTGGGGTCATAAATGCTTGTCGCGTATATTTTTAAGGAAAAGAAAAAACATTTATCACTTCGGTTTAATCCACCGCTGGGCGGAATTTGCAATTCCGCACTTTTGCTGTTTTTTGTTTTTTTTGACGCTGCCGGTCCGCTGGCTGGCGGACGCTGGCAGGTGGGGTGTTAAATCTGGTTTTGTATTTTTCGTTCCATTTTTTTAGTAATACTT
>CAYOWJ010000427.1:0-2858 GCA_964407625.1 uncultured Lentimicrobiaceae bacterium | reverse complement strand
CTGGATATTTGAAAATTGCTATCCCAATACTTTGGATACCACCGTGGAAATGGGCGTTCTGAACGGCAAAGCCGATACTTTTGTGATCACCGGCGACATACACGCAATGTGGCTGCGCGATTCAACTGCCCAGGTTTGGCCATACATGCCTTTGATAAATGACGATACCGAGCTTAAACTTCTTATCCAGGGTTTGATAAACCGGCAGGCAAAGTGTGTTTTGCTCGATCCTTACGCCAATGCTTTTAATAAAGATGCCACCCAAAGTGCCGAATGGAACGATGATGAACCCAAAATGAAGCCCGGTATTCATGAGCGAAAATGGGAAATCGACTCCCTTTGTTACGTGATGCGCCTGGCCCACGAGTATTGGAAACGTACCGGCGATACTTCACTTTTTGATGCCGAATGGCAAAAGGCGATGAAGGTAATAGTCGAAACTTTTAAAACGGAGCAACGACTTTATGGCGAAAGCCCCTATTATTTTATCCGGAAAACATCGGCTATGATTGATGCACCCGTTTTTGGCGGAACGGGCCGGCCTATCAAACCAACCGGAATGATTTGTTCGATGTTCCGGCCATCGGACGATGCCACACTATTTCCCTTTCTGGTGCCTTCAAACCTTTTTGCAGCGCAGGAATTGAGGCATATTTCGGATATTTTTAAGAATAGTTTAAATGATGAAACCTTTGCCTCCGAATGTTCTGGTCTGGCTTTGGAAATCGAAAAAGGAATCAGCAAATTTGCGATTACAAACCACCTCGATTTTGGTAAGATTTATGCTTATGAAGTTGATGGATTTGGAAACAAGGTTTTTATGGATGACGCCAATGTTCCCAGTTTAATGTCGCTGGCCTATCTTGGGATTCATCAGCCAGGCGATGAAATTTACAAAAATACCCGGAGATTTTTATTGAGCGAAAACAATCCTTATTTTCTAAAAGGCAAAGCTGCCGAAGGCCAGGCCAGCCCACATACCGGTAAAGTAAACATCTGGCCCATGGGAATTATCCTTCGTGCCATGACCAGCACTGATGATCAGGAAATTCTGAAATGCCTCAAAATGCTTAAAGCAACTCATGCAGGCAAAGGTTTTATGCACGAATCTTTCGATAAAGACGACGCCTCCAGATTTTCGCGTTCATGGTTTGCCTGGGCGAATACCTTGTTTGGTGAAATGATCATCAAAATTTACGATGAGCGAAAACCGTTGCTTAAAGCAGCTTTTTAAAACAGAATTGCTATTTTAGAAATTTTGAGAAGATATGAAAATTCAGGTGAACGAGGGTTCCGAACCCTCCAAGGGTTCGGAACCCTAAATGTCAGCTATTAAAACGATTAAATGAAAATTTGAGTTAAATTCGAGGTCAATATTATTTTCAATTTAAATTTAAGATGATGATATCCGTTTCCAAAAACTACAAAAAAGCCTTTAACACCGAGGTTAATGAGGCCTTGCAAACAACGGCTGAATCACAAATTGTGACACCCGACGATATTCAGCATTTGCCGGAGCCGGTTCAAAAATATCTGATTTATACCGGAGCAGTCGGGAAGGAAAAAATCCGGAATTTTCATATCAAATTTAACGGCACTTTCAGCACTGCTCCGGGCAGAAAATATCAGAAATTTGAATCGGAACAATATAATTTCTTTGGAAATTATAAAAGGGTATTTCTGATGAAAATGCGGATGTTTGGGATTTTGCTTCAGGGATTTCATTTGTACAAAGACGCAGAGGCGGTGATGAAAATCAAAATCGCCTGCTTATTTCTGGTCGTTGATGCGCTAGGCGAAAAAATGAACCAGGGCGAAACCGTTACGGTTTTTAATGATATGTGCCTGATGGCCCCCACCGCCTTGATTGATGCCAACATTTCGTGGCAAACGATTGATAACCTGACCGTAAAAGGCACTTTTACAAATGGTGCGAACAAAGTATCGGCAACTTTGTATTTTAACGAGACCGGCGAACTGATAAATTTTATTTCAAACGACAGGTTCATGTCTGCCGATGGGAAAACCTACAAAAACTTCCCCTGGTCAACGCCGGCAAGGGATTACAAGGATTTTGGAGGAAGAAAAGTCCCTGGTTATGGAGAAGCCATCTGGCATATGCCCGAAGGTGAATATTGTTACGGGAAATTTAACCTGCAAATGGTGGAGTATAATTGTGGGTAGTCAAATAAGCTAATGTTTTTTTACATGAAGAAAGGTATCACCTTTTTGAAAGGTGATACCGTTTCCGGACGTGGTTTAAAGGTTTCACCTTTCCAAAAGGTGAAACCTTTTTACGCACAGCCAAAAGGAAATTCTTTGTAAAAACAAATAAGGTTTTAAAAATCAGGGGGTAACAGATTTGTACTAAGGTTGAGGAATGAAGGATAAGGTTTTTAATCAAAAAAATGGTTTCGGATGGATGAAAAGAAATCCATGACCACAGTAATCAGCAATGAAAAATTGATTCCTTAGCCCCGGGCTTCAGCCCGGGGATTAAAAAACGGATAAGATTAACCAGGGCGTTTACGCCCTTCAAACGATAAGGCCCGCGGTATGGCCAAAAGGACTTAAACGCCCTACCATCTTAGCTTTGGAGATTTCAACTATCCCAAACCTGAAGGTTTGGGATATGGAAAATCGTCAGGTTTAAAGGTATCACCTTTTTACCAAGGTGATACCTTTTCAAAAAAGGATACCTTTTCGAATTAAGATATTTTACCAGCTTCCACCAGCACCGCCGCCGCCAAAGCTGCCACCACCAAAGCCACCAAAACTGCCTCCGCCGCCACCGCCAAAGCCTCCGAAGCTGCCTCCGCCCGACGAAAAATCGTTCCATTTTCCAGTGTGACGGTTGC
>CAYOWJ010000426.1:0-2858 GCA_964407625.1 uncultured Lentimicrobiaceae bacterium | reverse complement strand
TAAAGAAATAAAGAAAAACTAAAGAAAAAATAATCATGAAAAACTATATAAAGTTTACTAGCATGCGTGCAGGTAATTTTTCGATAGCACTATTTATAGTCATGCTTTGTGTATCCATTTCCACTATGGCGCAGGGAGATGGCCCCCGTTTTTACTGGAAAACATTGGCCGGCACTTACGCCGTCCCTGTAATTGGCTCCTCGATGAGCGGAAATGCAAATCCATTGGACCCATCCCATGCGGTTATAGCCGGTTCTAACTTTGAAGCCTCAATGGCCACACCAGGCTTTGCTCGTATAATTCCTCTTTTCAAACGTTCAGCCATGGTTTCGATTATTGCGCCAATGGGCAGAATTTCGAGTGATCTTACACTTGGAGCGGTAAGTGACAACCAGACTGCGCGGGGATTTGGTGACCCGATGTTGCAGCTAAGCGTGAATTTGATTGGCCCAAAGGCCATCATGAATATTCCTGATATGCTACGATACAAGCCCGGCTTTTCATTGGATATTATTGGCAGCCTGGCCATCCCTATCGGGGAATATGATGACGAAAGCCCGATAAATATTGGACAAAACCGGTGGTACGGTCGTATTGGAATGCCGATTGTCTGGCAGATCGGATCATGGGTTCCGGGCAAACGAACCACCTTCGAGGCTCTGCCTGCAGTATGGTTTTTCGGCGATAACAATGATTTTGTAGGAAAGAAAATGGAAACCAAACCGATGTATCAGGTTGAAGGTCACCTCACGCGCGATTTTATGGAGCGGATGTGGGGATCGTTGGATTTTGTGTGGTACTCAGGAGGGCAAGCAACAATTGACACTGTGCAGGGCGAAGCGCTGAATAACATCGGAATTGGCGGCACGCTTGGTTATCAGATAAACGATAACATGCAACTCAACTTATCCTATGTTTCAAGCATCAACGATGCTGCCGCCGAGGATCTGAAAATGGATTCCTTTCGCATCACCCTGATTTATGGATGGCATAAGTTAATTGAAGGCATGCACCGGCTGAAAGGAAATGAATAAAAGAGTTAAGCGGTGCGGGGCTATCGTCAATGCATTTAGCCCCCTTCTAAAGCTCCCGGGTTTATTTGGCGAAGACAGATGATAAGAAAAAACTGATATTGAATGTGGTATTTCTAATTCCACTCAAAAGCCGGATACTCTCAGCAATCCGGACTCGCCCGGACAAGCTAATATTTCTGCAAGAGAAACTGACTCTGCCGGACTGGATATCTCTCTGTAATGGTTTCCCCGGCGGCAAAACAAATTGGGATTTTCCAACACCAATTCGATAGAGGGAAAAATCACCGTTTGATGATTGGCAAAAAGTGTTAGTTTCGCAACTGAAATAAACATGAACAAATGGTAAGGTTGCTTGGATATGTTTGGAAGGATTCGATGCCTTTGGGAAGGTTACAAACGAGTTATGCGTTATGTTTAGACATCAAAATTCAAATATAGCGTAATGAAAGAGTGAAATTAACGAGATGTGTATCCTCCTTTTTTATAAATTTGTGCAGTAACGATTGGAAATAAATTTTACTCAACTTAAAAACTATTTAAGATTATAAAATCGATGAAAAACATTATCTTATGCACGTTGGTCCTAATTTTAGTTTCAGCATGCAATTTACCTCAACAGAAAAATGAGAAGAAAGAAACTCAAGTCAAACCTAACATTATCCTTCTTGTTGCTGATGATTTAGGCTTCAACGACATCGGCCCATTTGGCGGAGACATACAAACACCCGTTCTCGACAAGTTGGCAAAGGAGGGCATGAACTTCTCTTCTTATTACGTTTTGCCGACCTGTTCCCCAACCCGATCGGTGCTGCTCACAGGAAAGGACAACCATCTTACCGGCCTGGGTACTATGACCGAAATGACTTATCCTGCATTAGAAGGGCTGCCCGGTTATTTAGGACATTTGAATGATCAGGTTGTGACCCTTCCCGAAATATTGCGGCAGAATGGGTACCATACCTACATGGCAGGCAAATGGCATTTGGGAGATAAAGAAGGGCAAACCCCGGATGGAAGAGGGTTTGAAGAATCGTTTGCCTTGATGCAGGGCGGAGGAAGCCATTACGCTGACCAAAAGCCGTTATCCGCTTTAACAGGGTTGGATTACATGGTGAATGGGAAAAAAGTGGCAGAACTTCCGGCTGATTTTTACTCAACACGAAATTACACTGACACCCTGATTGCCTATATTGAAAAAAACAAAGCAGACCATAAACCTTTCTTTATGTATGCTGCCTACACTGCCCCCCATGGCCCGTTGCAGGCACCCAAAGAATACATTGAAAAATACCGGGGAAAATTCGACATGGGATGGGATTCGTTGCGCAACCTCCGGCTCAACAACCTAAAAGCACTCGGAATTATATCAAAGGATGTTAACAGTTTTGCACCCAGCGGAATTCCAAAATGGGAATCCCTCAATGCTGAGCAGAAAAAAGAGTATGCGCGGGACATGGAGGTTTATGCTGCCATGGTTGACTACCTGGATATGAGTATTGGCCGCCTCATAAACTACCTAAAGCAGGAAGGCTTGTATGACAACACCATGATACTTTTTATGTCCGATAATGGTGCCAGTGCCGAATTAGCTACTACCTACCCGGGCAATGCCGATGGAAAATATTTAGGCACCTTTGATAATACGCTTGAAAACCGGGGGTTGCCCGGCTCTTTAATCGAAGTGGGTCCGGGATGGGCACAAGCATCTTCTTCACCGTTCAGGTTGTTTAAAGCTTTCACTTCGGAAGGTGGTATCAAAGCCCCATTAATCATCAAAATGCCTTCATCCGGAATAAAGCACGAAGGTGAGTGGAATAAAAGCTT
>CAYOWJ010000425.1:0-2862 GCA_964407625.1 uncultured Lentimicrobiaceae bacterium | reverse complement strand
GAGGAAATCGCCGAAAGGCCGGTAAAGAAGTCACCTTCGGCACGTGCCGGAAAACTCAGGGAACTTTATCTTCAGGCCAAATCATCGGCCACCATGGAATTTCCGTACTGGTACACCCGGCGGTGGGAAGAACTGGATGGCGAAATAGCCATTGTACGCCGGGCTGCGGCTTTAAAAGCCGGATTTGAACATCTTACGCCAACCATTTTCCCGGGTGAATTGCTTGTGATGGGAAAAACCCGCTACCTCCGAGGCTCGTATCCTTTGCCCTGGCTTTCGGAATCATTTTTTCTGGCTGCCGAAGACGATCTTTACAAACAAGCTTTAAAAGACGGAAAAGCCTCTGCCGATACAGTCACAACCATGGGCCAGGGTGGTGGAAATGTTACGCACAGCGAAGGCAACGTAATTTCGATTGCAGGCAAATTCGGGATGCGAAAAGAAGAAATGCCGATGTTATTGAAAACCGCCCGCAAATGGCACAACAAATCTGTTGACGACATCGGCCACCGCTACGAGCAAATGGTGCCGGGCTACAAAGAAAAAGAAGCCATCATGCGGGCTGTGATTTGTATGTTCGACTCCGGTTATACTTTGCCGCAGGGGCGCGAGGTGATTAATTATTATTACCCGCTGCAATATGGCATTGGCGGCATCATCAGCATTTGCGAAAAGGCGATAAATGAAGTTGCCGGTGCACCGGGAATGGACAGGCTTTATTTTTACAAAGCTGTTATTCTGATGCTCGAAGGCGTAAAATCATGGATTTTAAACCATGCTACCGAGGCTAAAAATATGGCATCCTACGAAAAAGAAGGAAGCCCTCAACAAACCGAATATCTCGAAATGGCCGAAAGGCTCGAATGGCTGTCCATAAATCCCCCGCGCAATTTCCATGAAGCGCTTCAATTAACGTGGACTTTTCATGTTGCAGTTTTGAACGAAGATGCCATTTCCGGGCTTTCACCGGGAAGGCTGGGACAGGTTTTGTATCCTTTCTGGAAACGCGACATGGATCACGGAACCCTTGATCGTGAAAAAACCATCGAACTTTTGGAATGTATGCGTGTAAAGTTTACCTGCCTCGATTGTTTTGCTTCGATGGGCGTTGTTGGCGGCGTGCTTTCGGGCAACACCTTCAACAACCTTTGTGTTGGTGGTTTAAAGAAGGATGGTTCCGATGCTTCCAACGAACTCGAGATGCTGATACTCGAATCAGGCATGACCTGCGACACGCCGCAGCCCACGCTTTCGCTGCTTTTTGATGAAAAAACCCACGAAGGTTTTCTGATGCAGGGCGTCGAATGTACCAAAATCGGGACGGGTTATCCGGCCTGGGTGAACAACCGCACAGCCATGGAGTTTCTGATGTCGAATTTTGCCGATGAAGGAATGACCGTTGAAGAAGCGCGCGCATGGTCAATTGGCGGGTGCCTCGAAACCTCGCCGGGAAGCTGGATGCCGCTTGATTTGGATGGCAAAATTCACTGGATTCCGGGTGGTTCGGCTCCTGCCACCAGCGTTGGCGTTCATTTTATTTCGTTACCCAAATTGCTCGAAGTCGTCCTTTTTGATGGCGTTGATCAGCGCACCGGTGAACGGATTTTCCCATCCCACCAGTTAAAACTGGAAACTTACGAGGAAGTCTGGCAGGCTTTCCGCCAATATTTCAGCCGGGCCGTGGAGGTGCTCACGCTCACTAACAATATTCAGCACGATGCCTGGCGGAAAATTACACCTTCCATCGTCAATTCGATGCTTAAACCTGATTGCCTCGAAACCGGAAAAGACATCGGACAGCAGGGTTCACGGTTTAACCGCACTTTTAATGTGGAGATTTGCGGGGGGGTTAACCTTGTAAACTCGCTGGCTTCGATGAAAATGAATGTTTTCGAAAAGCAGCATTTTAGTCTGGATAAGCTGCGTGAGGCCATCCACGCCAACTTTGGTTATCAGACAGCAAAACAATCAGGCTCTTTTTCGCTGATGGAACAAAAACCGGGAAATGATTACCTGGACTGGATGAAAATTCATAAAAACTGCCTCGATGCGCCAAAATTCGGAAACGACAATCCTTACGTTGATGAGCTTTTTGTGAGATGGCAGGATTTCTTTACAGGAATGTGCAGCAATTACAAATCGCTTTATGATAAGCCGCTTTATGCCTGCCAGATTTCGGTTTCCACACATGCACCAATGGGCGCAGTGACCGAAGCCACGCCCGATGGGCGCCTTTGCGGGACAACCTTTGTGGATGGCTCTGTTTCGGCATATCCGGGAACCGACAAAAACGGCCCTTATGCCTTGTTCAATTCGGCAACCTGCTTCAACCATGCAACTTCTCAAAATTCGCAACTTAATATGAAAATCCATCCTTCGGCTGTGGCCGGAAGAGAAGGCTCACGGAAGTTCCTCGACCTCATCCGCTCGTATCTCCGCAAAGGAGCTTTTCATATTCAGTTTAATATTGTTGACTCGAAAATGCTGCGCGAAGCCCAGGCCAATCCCGAAAAATACCGCGGATTGATGGTGCGCGTTGCCGGTTTTACGCAATATTGGGTCGAGCTGGGAAAGCAAATCCAGGACGAAGTGATCGCTCGCACAGAATATCAGGAATTATCATAAACGAAAAAAACATGGAAAATCATCATAAAGACTGCCGCCACTTCCTGCCTGTGGATGTTTTTAAAGGCATCTGCAAACGCGACAAAGAAAATATTCCCGCCGACGGCGAATCCTGCGAACACTTCGACCAGATTCCGCAATGCCAGTATTGCCGCCATTTTACGGCAACCGGCGAGTTTATGGGACATTGCATGGGTAAAACCGAAGCCTGGCCCGAAATGATTGCCACCACCTGCA
>CAYOWJ010000424.1:0-2863 GCA_964407625.1 uncultured Lentimicrobiaceae bacterium | reverse complement strand
AGTCGGCACATAACGAAGGCGCAGTTTTTGCCATCAAACGCGCCATGCAGCAGGAGCCACGGTTAAAAATCACCTTGCAAAATCTGGCTGATGATGGGCTGATTGATGGGGTGTTTTAGGAAAGGGGTAAATAATAAATCGCAGCCGCCGCTTAAGTTCAGGCTAATTTCCTGAGCGATGGCTGGCGGCGGCGTTTAAGTACTATTTGTTCTCATCAGTTTAGTTATTTAATGCTTGCGGGTCCTCGCGTGATTTTTGCAGACTCAATTGTTTTGTCAGGTATTACAGAATTAAAGGGTGAATTTATATCGTAGCCTAATTCGTCCTTATCTTCACTGCCATACATATCTTTATCTAACGAAGAATTACTTACTGTATCATTTTTATATTTTAATATTTCCTTTTCTCTAATTTTATACAGTGCTTTAATTTGGTCATTTGAGTATCCGATTTGTTTTAACTTTTGGGAAGTCACTATCCAATCTAAAGCTTCGTAAGTGTTTTCTGGAGGCTGGGTACTCCATGGAAAAATCTGTTGTTCTTTTAAGAGTGAGATATTGTTATTTCTATAGTTATCACCTGAAATCACCCCAGCTAAAAGTGAAATGGAAAAGCAAAAGAGTATCTTTCCTGTAGAATTTAATCTATCATAATTTAGTTTAAATCGCTTTTCACTATCCGCTTCTATTAAACTTATAAATGATAGAATTACTCCAAATAGGCTACTTATGGCAGCTCCAATCACCGGACTATTTGAAGAACCGATTAAAAATCCAAGAACGAGCGAAAAAGCACTAATCCCGATTACGATCCAAATTTGATTCCTTTTCATTTGATTCCTTTTTAAATTGATGAGAACTTGTAAATCCCATCAAGTTTGTATCACTTTTCATCATTTGTAAACTAATTTTCGCTTTCAAAAGTAGCCAAATTTCATTCACTGTTTTCATCGGATAAAAGTAAAAATTCTTAAACGATTTTTTCAAAAGTCTTCTGGCAAATTTTTGGGCTTTTTAAGCCTTCAAAAAATTGGCTTTAAGTATCCCAAAAAAACGCTTACAGGGAAATAAAAAATTGTCTTAAGGAAAAAAATAAAAGTCTTAAAGGATTTTTTTTTAAGTCTTTAAGACTTTTTTTTCAAGTCTTAAAGGAATTTGTTGTGGCTTCTTATGTTCATTTTTCCGGTTACTTTAATGGCACAAAAAAAATGAGCAAACCCATACAAATCTGCGCATTTGACAGAGATTCTCTTTCGGCTACCTTTTTTTTAATCATGCTTGCTTAGCAATAGATGTCTTCCTTTTTGAGGGATAATGTTTTAAGTACTACTTTAAGTTTGGTGCCGGGAGGATAAATTGTTTTTGACGGTTTAATTGCTGCCAATGCTCAGGCTTTGGCTAATTGCCCGGGTGATGTCTGGCGGCCGGGGTAAAGTTCAATTTGCAATTCACAGTTAGTTTTCGCTATTTAGCGCCCTATCCATGTCAATTTATGCCAGATGGTTTCTAAAGGACCCTGCTTGTATTTTTTTATCCACCAAAAACTGAGGAAGCCCTGAACGATTGCCAAAACAATACCGATAAACAAACAATAGGTTGCTCCTGTGTACTGATATAAACCCAGCCCAAAACCATAATAAATAAAGGAGCCTAACACCGATTGAAAAATATAGTTTGATAAACTCATTCGTCCGATGGATGAGAAAACATTTAAAATTTTATGAAATACGTTGTTTTGAAATAGTAACACAAATCCGGAAACCAAAATCATCATAAATGCCATATTCGACCAGGAAGTTACGATTGTGGATAACGGGCGGTTCATAGCTTCAATGGCTATCCATGCTCCAAGGTTGGTTTTAAGGAAAAATAATGGAATAAACGAAATGGTTGCAATAATCAGCGATTTTTGCCAAAACCGTTTTGATATTTCCGAAACCACAAACAATGAAGTCCGACCTGCCAACAAACCAAACATGAACACGGATAAAGTTTGGAAAACACGCCCGTTTTCCCACGTCCAGAGGAAGACAGCAATTCTTCCGTTGGTCAGATTTCCAATTACCGTGTTTATAAATGAGTTACCAATAATATATCCCTCCATTTTTCCAAAATACGACCATGAAACCGGATCGGCAAGTTTTAAACCGGCATGTTGGATTGACATAAAGAAATTAATCCATTCGAATGGTTGAAGCATCAAAATTACAGCTATCCAAAATATTGCCTTATTATTAAGATGGGCAACAGGAATTAAAAAGAATCCAATAATGGCATAGGTTGTAAGAATATCTCCCTGATAAAAGGCCGAATTTATTAATCCAAAAACGAGTAATAATACCAATCTCCAGGCAAACCGCCCTCTGAAATCCTTCCCTTGAATTTTCTGATTGTTTGATTGAATAAAGAATGTTAATCCAAAAAGCAAAGCAAAAATAGCATACGCTTTACCTGCAAAAATAAAAAACAAGGTATCCCAGATTCCTTTATCCAATCGGATCATCCAACCTGGCAGATTTGGAGGCAGGTAGTAGAAGTCGAAATGCTCAAAATTATGTAAAAGCATAATCGCCACTAATGCAAAACCTCTGAGGGCATCAACAACATGGAGGCGGGTGTCGTTTGTATTCATATTTTTTAGGCTAAAATATTGTAAATATGGATGTAAAATGGTGTGTAAAATTAACGGTGCCTGGTCAAAAAGCGGATTTCGAAACACCAGGCTGTTTGTCGCCATTGAATCCTGTGAACCCGGGACAAAAAGCTTCGATTAAGCATTGAATTTGCTTTTTAGTCAAAGGCCTGTTATTTGTATGCTTCCTTGTCATTTGTTTGTTAGTTGTCGTAATATTCTGGCGAAAAAA
>CAYOWJ010000423.1:1683-2870 GCA_964407625.1 uncultured Lentimicrobiaceae bacterium | reverse complement strand
TTTTCCAAAAATAATCCTCAAATCGGGTCGCGAAAGGTCTCTCAACCGTTTTCATCTGTGGGTGTTTTCGGGTGCCATCAAAAAAATTGAAGGCAAGCCCGAAGATGGCGATATTGTGGAAGTTTACACCAATAATCTGGAATTTCTGGCCACCGGACATTTTCAAAATGGCTCGATCATGGTCAGGATTTTTTCGTTTGAGCAAACCGATGCCGGCGAGGATTTCTGGATTCAGAAGTTTGGAAAAGCCATCAGTTACCGCAAAAAACTTGGCTTTTTTGATAATGCCGAAACCAATGTTTTCCGTCTGATTCACGGCGAAGGCGACGGAATGCCCGGACTTATCGCCGATTTTTACAATGGCGTTATTGTCATTCAGGCTCATTCGGTTGGGATGTTCAGGATGAGGCAGCTTTTCGCGAAAGCGTTTAAAACCTTGTTGGGCGATAAAATTCTGGCTATTTACGATAAAAGCGATTCGACGCTTAATATGGCCGAAAAAGGCAAAGGTAACGACAACTTTCTGGATGGAAGCATCGGTTTTGCGCAGGTTCTGGAATATGGCAACAAGTTTGAAATTGATTTCAGAGATGGCCAGAAAACCGGTTTCTTTGTTGACCAGCGTGAAAACCGGCGATTGCTTCAAAACTATTGCCACGGTAAAACCGTAGCCAATATTTTTGGTTACACCGGCGGTTTTTCGGTGTATGCAGCAAGGGGAGGAGCTACGCTCACCGACACGGTTGACGTTTCGGAAAAAGCCATTAAACTCGCCGAAAAGAACATGAATCTTAATTTTACCGAAAGCCCCGCCCACCGCTATTTTTCTGATGATGCCTTTGCTTTTTTTAAAGAAACCGAAACAAAATATGATGTTATCGTGCTCGATCCACCAGCTTTTGCCAAGCATCAGCAGGCGCTCGACAATGCTTTGAAGGCATACCGCCGCATCAACGAGGCAGCCATTCATAAACTAAATCCCGGTGGAATTTTATTCACATTTTCGTGTTCGCAGGTAGTTTCAAAAGACGATTTCCGTAAAGCGATTTTTTCGGCAGCAGCCAACACAGGCCGAAATGCCCGGATTATGCACCAGCTCACACAGCCCGCCGATCATCCCATCAATATTTACCATCCTGAAGGCGAGTATTTAAAAGGGCTGGTTTTGTTTGTGGAATAGTTGTTAA
>CAYOWJ010000423.1:0-1583 GCA_964407625.1 uncultured Lentimicrobiaceae bacterium | reverse complement strand
GGCACATTAGGGCACATAGAACTTGAAGAAAATGCACTTCCCTGTATTTTTACAGGTCAATTGATAAATATGTACCGGTATTTTAAGATTAAACGCAACTATCATTTTTAAATATCATTACTATTGTGAACTATGTGCCTATTGTGGTTTCTTCTTTTATTATGGTAAAGTAGAACAAAGATATTCATCTAAAACCTTCAAATCAGCAGCTGCCCAGTTTACATCAAATATTTCATGTTTCGCCAGCCATCGGAATTCTGAATGATCGGTCAGCGTAATTTTTCCTGATTTTATTTTGCAGATAAATGGAATCAGCTGGATGGATTTTTCAGGATAATGATGTTCCACGGGCAGAAGCTGGTTCTCAACGATAATTTCGATGTCTAATTCTTCCCGGATTTCGCGGGTGATACATTCTTCGGCAGTTTCTCCTGGTTCAATTTTCCCTCCCGGAAATTCCCAGAATCCAGCCAGGTGCATCCCGTGAGAACGGCGGGTGGCAAGGATTTTTTCATCCTCAACAATGATGGCGCAGCAAACTTCGATCATTTTCTCCCCAAAGCTATTTTCGCCTTTGCAGCGATATTTCCGGCAACCAGTCCATATTTCTGCATCAGTTCTTCAGGTTTTCCTGATTCACCAAAACAATCATTCATACCGATCATTTCCATCGGAACCGGGCAGTTTTTCACCACAACTTCGGCTACGGCACTTCCAAAACCTGCCATAACCTGGTGTTCTTCGACGGTGATGATTAAACCGGTTTCAATTGCTGCGTTAACTATCAGGTTTTCATCGATAGGTTTGATGGTATGAATATTTATCACACGAGCCGAAATACCATTTTTGTTCAATATTTTAGCGGCTTTCAAAGCCTCCCAAACCATGTGACCTGTTGCGATAATCGAAAGATCGGTTCCATCTTTTAAAAGCTGTCCTTTTCCAAATTCAAAATCCTGATTAGCGTCTGTAAAATCGGGAACAGGCTCTCTGCCAAAACGGATATAAACCGGGCCGGTGAGTTCGTGAATGGCTTTTTGAGTGGCAATTTTTGCCTGGGTTGCATCACAGGGCGAAATGACGGTCATGTTGGGTAAAACCCGCATCACAGCAATGTCTTCGAGTGCCTGGTGCGTTGCGCCATCCGGCCCGACCGAAATGCCTGCATGAGCGCCCCCGATGATCACATGAACGTTGTTGTAACAAACCGAAATCCTGATTTGGTCGGTGGTTCGCAAAGCAGCAAAAACGCCGTAGGTCGAAAAAACCGGTATTTTCCCCGAAAGGGCAAGTCCGGCTGCCACTCCAACGCAGTTTTGCTCGGCAATTCCCAACGAAATAAATCTTTCGGGAAAAGCCTCAGCAAACAAATTCATGCCAACCGAAGCGGTAATATCAGCGCCAATTCCAACAACATTTTTATTGAGTCTGGCTGCTTCCAGAACACCTTCTCCAAAACCTGTTTTTGTGGCTTTATCGCCTTTATTGATAAACATTTTATACGATTTTTTTAAACATTAGCGCAAAGCGCAGAGCGCAGAGCAAAAAAAACAAATCACAAATCACAAATCACAAATCACAAA
>CAYOWJ010000422.1:0-2872 GCA_964407625.1 uncultured Lentimicrobiaceae bacterium | reverse complement strand
CTTTAAAAACTCATGATAAAATCGGTCAGATTGCTGTTGCGATCGAGGTTGAGCTTTTTACGGAGCCGGTAGCGGCTGATTTCGACACCACGGGTTGAGATATTCATGAGTGAGGAGATTTCTTTGCTGGAGATGTTGAGTTTTAGATAGGCGCACAGTTTTAACTCGCGTGGCGAAAGTTCAGGAAACTTATCCTTTAAACGCTTCAAAAATTCTTCGTGTACATTTTCGAAATGGGTTTCAAAAACCTGCCATTGCTTTTCGTTATCGAGGTCGCGGTTGATTTTCTTCATCAAACCCTGCGCCTGATGCTGAATTAAATCGTCATGGATTTCGTGCGAAAGCTTTTGCAGGTCGCTTCTTACTTTGATGAGCGACTTATTTTTCTGGATCATCTGCATGGTGGCGTTGGCAAGCTCCTTATCTTTTTGAAGCATCTCGGCATGAAGTTTCTCGTTCCTGAGCCTATTAACCTCTTTTTCGGCAAGCAGGGCTTCGTTTTGTAACTGTTTCTCACGATCGAGGAATAACCGCTGCTGGCGTTCTTTTTCACGCTTATGTGAAAGACTGATTCTGAACTTTAAATACCTGGAAAGCCCGAAAACACACAATACAAATAACAGGAAGTAAACAAGGTAAGCGTAAACGCTGAGATACCAGGGTGGTAAAATGTAAAAACTGATTTGCGCCACCTCCGTTTCGACCCCGTAAATATTCCTGGCTTTGGTTTTAAAAGTATAACTGCCATTGCGCAGATTGGTAAACTCGCGCGAATTACGCCGGTCCCATTGTGTCCAGACGTCATCATAACCATCCAGAAATGTAGTAAATTCCAGATATTCGGGGTTTTCGAAATCGTTGGCCGAAAAAGAAAACTGGAGATCGTTGAATTGAAATGGGATTTTGGTGTTTAATTTACTTGCCGAAGATGGATTTCCCCAGAAGATGATCGAGTCGGCGCGTGATATTTTTATCTCCCTGACCAGTGTAGTAAATGGCTTCTGGTAATTTTTCGGGTATTGAGGCAAATAATGTACAAATCCTTCCTGGGTTCCAAACAAAACATGTTGTTCGTTTACCGGATAAACAAACTGAAACCCTTTCACAAACTCGCCTTCCAACTGATTGAAAGGCAGGCTAAGGTCGAAATAACTTCCGTCGTCCTGCCGTTTGAAAACGCCGGTCTTGTTTCCAATAAAATACCAGACATTGCCCACGTCATCCTGGGTAATCACAATCGGATTCCGGTTACCAAATAAGGAATTTATTTCTTTTGAATAAACGAAACTATCCGTGGGTGCATCGTAAACATAAATGCCCTGGCTTGTCGTAAAAATCGGTTTACCCTTAAACTCAAACACATTAATTCCGAAATCGGAAGGGAACCCCTGTCTGGAATTATAAAAATCAACCTGTGAAGCGCTGTCGAGTTCCTCGTTGAGACGAATCCTGAAAACACCCTTATAACCATGGCTCATCCAGATTTCGTTTTCGTTGCCATTTACGATAAAGCGCGACGATTCCGGCATTCCTTTAATCCGATTCCTGAATTGCCATTTGCCATTTACCTTACTGAAAACCACCAAACCTGAATATGAACCTTCAATCAGATAATCGTCGTGTCCTTTTGGTTCCAGAAATGTCCATCCGCCTTGTTCGTCCGAAATTTTCACGGCTATTCCTTTATTAATCGAAAATGTACCCGCATTGTGGCCACAAAGCAATTCTCCGTCGATCACCTCGAGTTTCCAGACTTGTCCCTGAGTGCCAGGGACGATCTTAAATTGCGCTTCAGTGCCAGCCTGGAGTTCCTCCCACGACTGATAAAAAACACCCTGGTTTGTGCCAAGATAAAGATTTTCATCAAAAAGCACGGCTGCATAACCAGCGCTAAGGCCATTGGAGTATGAAAAATAGGAGAGCGGAGAATTTATTTCGACATAATCGATCCCAATATCGAGGCCAAGCCACAGATTATCATATTGATCGAGGCTCACACTCAATACCGTATTATTCTGCAAACCACTTTGGAGATTGATCTGCTGAAAGATGCGACCGTTTTCATCGCAAATCAGCAAGCCATCTTGGACGGTTCCAAAAGCATATTTTGAAGGACTGATTTGCACCCCGCAGTACACCTGATTTTTGATCAGGAATTTTTCAGCCGGGTTATTCCATTCTTTTAACGAAATGCCGTCGTATTCAAAAATACCTTTGTCGGAGGTCGATATCAGCATGTTATCTCTTATTGGAAGAATTGCCCAGATCAGATTTCCTCTCAAAGGTTCGGTGCCGGGAGTCTTAACCAACCTTTCTCCAGCCAGCCTTAGCAGACCATCCTGCCGGTCGTTTACGTACAATTCGCCATTTACAAAAAACGAAAAATGGAACATCGAAGGAGCAGGAATAACCGTGACTTTATCGTCTGAAAAGATCATCAATTGTTCATACGACTGAAATACAACCCCCTGAGGCATGATAAAGATCTTCCAGACATCGCCAAAATTGCGATACATCTCAGGAACAAATTGCTGCAGCGGATAAAACTTCAGTTTCCCAATTTCGTCGGGACTAAAAAAGCCAAACTCCCCAAATGCCCCAACATAAATTTTACCATCATCACTCACTTTTACACTTCGTAAAACTGAGCCGGAACTTATCGGGAAGGTACGCCAGTTTTTACCATCAAATTCAACCAAACCATCATTGTTGGCAAAATACACCAGCCCGCTTTTACTCACATCAATCATCCATGATTGCTGACCTGCCTGGTAAACAGGCTTTTTGAAGTTCCAAACATAAGGCACACCAATGCTTTTCACTCCGGCAAAAAGCGCCTCACACATCAAAAATATGAGTGTAAAAATGATGA
>CAYOWJ010000421.1:0-2882 GCA_964407625.1 uncultured Lentimicrobiaceae bacterium | reverse complement strand
GCTACTTTTTCAAAATCCCGATAATCTTCTTCAAACACGCTTGGGAAAATAAATGATTTTTCCATAAGTAAGTAAGTAAGTAATTAATAATTAATAATTTGCTTTATTTAATAAATTCTATCTGACTAATTTTTCTGTTAATGAGTGATATTTCTTTACTCCCATTTGCAAACAATATTTCTTTGCTTTGTTCTTCACTTTGCTCCTTGGTTTGCTCATCCCTTAAACGGTAAGCAGGCCTATTGTCGTATTCTGTTTCGGTTTGATTGTCTGAGCCGTCTATTCCATTATCGGATTTTTTGTACTGTGTCTTTTCTATCTGATTTGTTTTTCTTGAGTAAAACTTATCATTGTTGATTTTGAATTGATTAGGCTTTTTATTTTGTGAAATTACACAAGTACCATCAAAAATGGATGTTTCCGAAATATTAATGAATCTGGTTTCGACCGACCCAGAAAAAATTCCTTCGGGGGAGAGGTGAAAATTATTATCAACCTGAAAATCCCCCTTTGCTTTTCCATTTATCAGAATATCAGTTCCTCTTACAATTCCTTCAACATAACCTTGTTTGGAAATGACAAGTTTTCCTTTTGTTTCGATATTTCCAAAAAACTTTCCATCAATTCTAATGTCATCTGAAGTTGACAATTCACCAGTAACCTCCGTCCCTTGTATTATGATAGTGAGATTTACCTCACGTCCATTCTGGTTTGCTTCATGCATATTTTCTTTAATTCAAAAGTGATTTAAAAGAGTTAATTAATTTGCTGTAAATTTAATAATTTTACAAAATTACAAATTTTGTTTTTAACTAATTTTATTTAATGCAAAGAGGACTAATTCTTTTTTCATTTGTCGTAAAACCGACAGGCTTGAAAGATATGAGATATCTGGATTAGCAAGGATTTTACGGAGTATTATTTTTACATTAAAATTACATTATGAATAGGTTATCATTTTTGTTGGGATTATTTTTACAGCTTATTGTTATTAGCGCCTGGTCTCAAATTAAGCATTACGAAGATAATACTTCGATGATTGCAAAAACTGAAAAAAAAGCCTTTTACAAAACTGGCATTATTACTCATAGAGCCACCGGAACCAACTTCAATGTTACCTACTCGCGATTTTATTGGGAGGTCGATCCGGCAGTTTTGTACATCAAAGGAAATATAAGTACCAGTTTTACGACAATAATGAATGAAATTTCGGCACTTGATTTTGAACTGGCACAATCGCTCCAGGTTGATTCGGTGATTTTCAGGGGTTCGCCGGTAAATTACACCCATTCGGCTGATGAAAATTTGACAATTTCTCTTGGAACTACAATTTCTCTTGGAACAACAGACTCAGTCAGGATTTTTTACCAGGGCATCCCGCCACAAGGTTCAGGCTTTGGCTCATTTATTAAGGATGAGCACAACGGCGTTCCCATTATCTGGACTTTGTCCGAGCCATACGGAGCGAAGGATTGGTGGCCGGGAAAGAACGATATCACCGACAAAATTGATTCGATCGATATTTTTGTTAAAACCCCGGCTGTATACCGGGTTGGCAGCAATGGAGTCCTGGTTTCAGAAACACAGCTTGGCGATTACAAGACTTTTCACTGGAAACACCGGTATCCCATCGCTTGCTACCATGTGGCCATCGCAGTTACCAATTACGCTCAATATTCGCAGTATGCAAATGTTCAGGGGCAACAAGTCGAAATTCTCAATTATGTTTTTCCTGAAGATTCGGCTACAATAGCCGTACAATCCGCAAATACCACCGAAATGCTCGAGCTTTTCAGCAGTCTTTTTACGCCTTATCCTTTTAAAAACGAAAAATACGGACATGCCCAGTTCACCTGGAGTGGTGGAATGGAGCATCAAACCATGACTTTTATGGGGTATTACAGCCATGATCTTCGTGCCCACGAACTTGCACATTCGTGGTTCGGGAATATGATCACACTCAACTCATGGCACGAAATATGGCTCAACGAGGGTTTTGCAACCTATTTGACCGGGATTTCTTTCGAAAATATGCAAGAAGGATACTGGTGGCCCATCTGGAAAAGTAATACACGAAACGCAATCGTTAGCCAGCCTGGTGGCTCGGTGTACGTTGAAGACACCACCTCGGTTGAACGGATTTTTGATGCACGGCTTTCGTACCACAAAGCAGCTTTTTTGCTTCATCAGATCAGATGGATTATTGGTGATGAGGCTTTTTACACTGCTGTGAGAAATTATCTGAACGACCCGATGCTGGCTTATCGTTTCGCCACAACCCAGGATATAAAAGCCCATTTTGAAAGTGTAAGCGGTGTTGACCTGACGGAATATTTTGCGGATTGGTACTTCGGCGAAGGTTATCCTTCATATGGCGTAAATGTAAACCAGTTGCAGGGTGGTCAGGTTTTGGTTACGATAAACCAGGATCAATCGCATCCTTCGGTCGGGTTTTTTGAGATGCCGGTTCCGGTGGCTTTTTATGGGGATGGAAAAGACACAACCATCGTTTTCGACAACACTTTTTCGGGACAGGAATATTTCATTTCGCCTGGTTTTGTGATTGATTCGTTGAAAGTTGATCCTGATATCCGTCTGATTTCGGCAGGAAACGTAGTTTCAATGGGAATTGATGAAAATATCGCTGCCCGAAAAATAACCATCAGCCCAAATCCTGCCAATAGTTTCATCCAGCTGGCTTTGCCGGATACCAAAATCGTTGGCATCGAAATCTTTAATTCAAACGGGCAGACTGTGGTTTCACAATCCATTTCAGAATTAAACGAACTGGTCAAAATTGATGTTTCAAAGTTAAAAGCCGGATTTTACTTTTTAAAGGTTTATTCTGAAAAAGGAACCTTTACAGGGAAGTTTGTGAAAAA
>CAYOWJ010000420.1:1528-2897 GCA_964407625.1 uncultured Lentimicrobiaceae bacterium | reverse complement strand
TTTGTTTTTAATACTTTTGCAGCTAAAATAATTGCTGTTGCATACTTTACCTTCATATCACAAAATCTGGAAAATTTCATACCCGATTATTCTGAGCCTTTTGGCCCAGAATATTGTGGCTGTTACCGACACAGCATTTCTGGGTAGGGTTGGAGAGGTTGAACTCGGCGCATCAGCAATTGGCGGCTTGTTTTATTACGTTTTGTTTATGCTTGGTTTTGGCTTTGGTACAGGTGCGCAAATCCTGATTGGGCGGCGTAACGGCGAAAAACAATTCGGTGAAATTGGCCGGATTTTCGACCAGACCTTGTACGTTTTTGTGGTGATGGCCATCATTTTGGTGGTGGTTATCAAATTAAGCGCGCCATTATTTTTTAAAACGTTCGTGTCGTCGCCAGCCATTTTTGAAGCCTCCGTAATTTTTATCCAGTATCGCGTGTGGGGGTTGCTGTTTTCGTTTGCTAATGTGGCTTTCAGGGCATATTACGTTGGTATTACAAGCACAAAACTGCTTACCTACAGTTCGATTATTATGGCGGTTGCCAACATTTTTTTAGACTACTGCATGATTTTTGGCAACTTCGGTTTCCCCGAAATGGGTATTGCCGGTGCTGCCCTCGCATCAACAATTTCAGAAGGTCTGGCGGCTGCTTTTTTCTTCATTGCTACCTTTCTGGACAAAAGAACAAAACAGTTTCAGCTTTTCCGTTTTCCGAAATTTGATAAGGAAATCATTATCAAAACCTGGAATATTTCGGTTTATATCATGCTTCAAAACTTTGTTTCGCTGGCAGCATGGTTTATGTTTTTCCTCATTATCGAACGAACCGGTGAACGTCCTTTGGCGATTTCGAACATCATGCGAAGCATTTATATGTTGCTCATGCTCCATATCTGGGCGTTCAGTGCCACAACCAACACACTGGTAAGTAATGCGATAGGTGAGGGATTTGGTAAAAATGTTCCGGCCATCATAGGTCGTGTTAATAAGCTGTCAGTTTTACTCACGGTTTTAATTATGCTGGTAGGTGCCCTGATGCCGGATTTGCTGATTAAAATCTACACCAATAATCCGGAAATTATTAGTAGCTCACGACCGGTTTTTTACGTTGTAATAGCAGCGCTTTTGCCGCTGGCCCTGGCCGTAAACTGGTTTAGCGGTGTTTCGGGAACCGCAAATACAAAAGTAGCGCTCAGCATCGAAGGCATATCAATCGTTCTTTATCTGATTTATGTGTATTACGTCACTTTTGTGGTGCAGGCCTCACTTACGTTTATCTGGACTTCGGAGTTGGTTTACAGTGTTTTACTTGGCTTATTCTCATATTTTTACATCAGATCAGGAAAATGGCAGAAAATGAAGGTATAG
>CAYOWJ010000420.1:0-1428 GCA_964407625.1 uncultured Lentimicrobiaceae bacterium | reverse complement strand
TATGAAAAATCAAAAATTCACTTTTACCTTGTTTTTGGTAATAATTTTAATGAGTAGCTCCTGTAAAGTAAACCAGGACCAAACGCAGGTTAAAAATGTTGTTAGCAACGAAAACCTTGTTATGGCAACGCTTTATTACCAAAGGGCTGCCGAAATGAAGGCTTTAGCGTTGCAGGCTTACAACATAGCCAGGATGCGCCTCGACCAGGAACTTGCACAAACACAGGAGCCATCCAAACTAGCCATCGTGCTCGACATTGATGAAACAGTTTTGGATAACAGCCCTTACGAGGCAAAATCAATTTTGGAAAATATGAGTTATCCCACCGGTTGGGATGAATGGATTTTTAAAGCCACCGCCGAGCCTTTGCCCGGAGTGCTTGACTTTTTAACTTACGCTGATTCGAAAAAGGTGCAGATTTTTTATATCACCAACCGGCGCGACAAATATCGCGAAGCTACTGTTAATAACCTGATCGAAAAAGGGCTTCCACAAACCGGTGAAAGCCACCTGATGTTCAGGACAGCCGAATCGAGTAAAGAAACCAGGCGGTTACAGGTACTTCAAAACCAACAAATTATTTTACTCATCGGCGATAATCTTGGCGATTTTGATAAACTTTTCGACGACCAGGCCCTGGAAAAAAGATCAGCCTTGGTTGATAGCCTGAAAACGGAGTTTGGAAAACGTTTCATTATTTTACCAAACCCTATGTATGGCGACTGGTTGCAGGCCATTTACAATTATGACAATAAACTTACGTCGGAACAAAAACAGGAAATCAACTACAAAATGTTGAAGGGTTATTAATCTGAAAAATTGCCATGGATGATTTTATGGAAGAATTATTTTTTGAAACCCGCGACAACTGGAGGCGCTGGCTCGAATTTAACCATGATAAATCTCAAGGAATATGGCTGGTTTATTATAAGAAAAATACCAAAATCCCTTCAATAGCTTACGCCGAAGCTGTGGAGGAGGCTTTGTGTTTTGGATGGATTGACAGTAAAGTTCAAACTATTGATGAACTCAGGTACCGGCAGATTTTTACGCCCCGAAACCCGAAAAGCGTTTGGTCGGAGACAAATAAAAAGCGTGTTGAAATGATGATTGGGGCTGGGCAAATGACCCGTGCCGGTCTTGAAAAAATTGAAGCCGCCAAAAAGAATGGCCAATGGGAAAATGCTTACGGGAAAAGAGATTCAGTGGTGATGGCCGATGATCTCAAAACTGCACTAGTCCAAAATCCGCAGGCATGGGAAAATTTCGGCAACTTTTCGACATCTTCACAAAGCACTTACATTCGTTGGATTTCGTCAGCAAAAAGAGCCGAAACCCGCGAAAACAGGATTAGCAGGGTTGTTGAGTTATCATCAAAAAATAAAAAGCCGGGAATGACGTGATTTGCATCTTTCCCGGCTTTACTT
>CAYOWJ010000419.1:0-2904 GCA_964407625.1 uncultured Lentimicrobiaceae bacterium | reverse complement strand
ATTGTCGAATTCTTCCATTCTTCCACTCCAAATAAAAACTAATGATATTTGCTGCTATTGATATTGGTTCGAATGCCGTGAGGCTGATGTTTGCTAATGCCATTGGTGATATTGACCACATCAGGGTTGAAAAGGCTTCGCTGATCAGGATTCCCATCAGGTTGGGAAAGGATGTTTATAAAAATAATACGATTTCGAAAACACGTGCTGCAAACCTGATAAAAACGCTGAAAGCTTTTAAATTGCTGATCGACGTTTACAAACCCGAAAGCTATGTAGCCTGCGCCACGGCTGCCATGCGTGAGGCAACCAATGGCCCCGAAATCCTGAATAAAATTAAAAAGGAAGCAGGCCTTAAAATTAGAATTATCGACGGGCTTGAAGAAGCCGAAATCATCCGATCTACAAACAACATTGGCTCGTTTACCAATAAAAACCTAACCATGTATGTTGACCTGGGTGGTGGAAGTACAGAAATTTCGGTGATTTCCAAAACGAATTTCATCGACGCTAATTCTTTCAAAATCGGGACGCTACGTATTTTGAGTAAAAAAGTTGATAAGGAAAGCTGGAACGATCTTGAAGTCTGGCTAAGCCGGTTTAAGGATAATTTTGGTAAGATGAATATTATTGGCTCCGGGGGAAACATTAACAAGCTAGCTAAACTTTATGGCAAAGCCGGTGAAAATGAAATTCCTGTAAAAAACCTGGAACAGGCATACAAGCATTTAAAAAGTTTTACGCTTCACGAGCGCATCGAGGAAATGGGGCTTCGCCCTGACCGCGCCGATGTTATCGTTCCGGCAGCGAAGGTTTTTTTATTTATCGCCAAAACAGTAAATGCTGAGACCATTATGGTTCCAAAAATCGGGCTTGCCGATGGATTAATCCATAATTTGTATGAAGATTACCTGATGAAAAAAAATCCAAAATCCACCAAAAAGTAAGTTGTTCCGATCATTTGAGGATAAATACTACTGCAACAAATTCGTATCACAAAATCATTTCGTATTAAAAAAAATATACTTTTGTGGGTAAATTTTAAACGATAAAAAAATGAATATTCCGGATAATTTAAAGTACACCAAAGATCACGAATGGATAAAAGCCAATGGTGATGAAGCCATTGTTGGAGTAACAGATTATGCCCAGAATGAATTGGGCGATATTGTATTTATCGAAGTTGAAACAGTTGGCGAAACCCTGGATAAAGAAGAAACTTTTGGAACCATTGAAGCAGTAAAAACAGTGTCGGACATGTTTATGCCGGTTTCGGGTGAGGTGATTGAGTTTAACGAAGACCTGGAACAAAATCCGGAAATTGTCAACAGCGATCCTTACGGAAAAGGATGGATTATCAAAATTAAAATGTCCGATTTGAGCGAACTTGATGGGTTGCTCGATGCCGCAGCATACAAGGAACTGTTATAATCCTGTTAAAAGAATTAAATACCGGCAGCTTTTTATTTAAAGGAGTTTTTGAAGCAAAAATTCTAAATACAATAAAGTAATAAAGTGTGCCGTTAAGCTTGAAAACCACGAATTTAAATTTTAGATTTATCAATAAAATCAAAGGATATGGAAGAGAAAAAAAGTAAAAAAGCTGACCTGGAAAGCAGAAGAACGCTTTTTTTGGAATTAGGCCTGGTCTTTACGCTGGCTTTTGTGTTGTTTGCTTTCAATTACAAGTCATACGACCGTTCAGAAGGTTCAAATATTCAACGTGTTGTTGACAATACGCCTGAGGATATCATCCCGATCACCAAGCAGGAAGTAAAACCACCACCACCTCCTCCTCCAAGACAGGTAACGGTGATCAATATTGTTGAAGATAATGTTGATGTTGATACTGACCTTGAAATTGACATGGAAGCTGACCAATCAACCGAAGTGCAGGATTATGCACCGATTGCAGAAAACAGAAAAGAAGAAGAGATCGTTGAAATGGAGATTTTCACCGTGGTTGAATCGATGCCTAGTTTCCCGGGAGGTGATGCTGCCAGAATGAAATTTCTGCAGGATAATATCAAATACCCGCAAATGGCCCGTGAAAGCGGAATCCAGGGTACTGTTTATGTAACATTTGTTGTCGAACCAAACGGTAAAGTATCCGATGTCAGGGTTTTACGCGGTATTGGCGGAGGCTGTGATGAAGAAGCAGTTCGCGTTATTCAGAGTATGCCTAAATGGGAAGCCGGAAAGCAGCGTGGTAAATCTGTAAGGGTTCAGTTTAATATGCCGATCAAATTTACGTTGCAGGGTTAAAAATGCAAATAATATTTTTTTCGAGAATCCCGGAAGTAGCTAACTTTCGGGATTTTTTTTGTAATAATCGAAAACAATTTTCCCCTTTGATTCTCCGATTATTTGTTGTAGTTCTTCAAGGCTTGCTGCTTTAATTTTTTTTACCGATTTTAAAGCAGATAGTAGTTTCCGGGCAAAAGTATCCCCGATACCGGCAATGTTGGTAAGATCGGTTTTGATGGTTCCCTTTTCGCGTTTTTTGCGATGATGCGTTATGCCAAAACGATGTGCTTCGTCGCGCAAATACTGGATCACCCGCAAAGTTTCCGATTTTTTATCGAGATAAATAGGCACTGAATCATCAGGAAAATAGAGCTCTTCCAGTTTTTTTGCTATCCCGATGATGGTGATTTTTCCTCTCAAATTTAACTTTTCAAGGCTGGTCACTGCCGAACTTAACTGTCCTTTTCCTCCGTCAACCACGATAAGTTGCGGCAATCCCTGGTTTTCGTCAAGCATTCGTTTATACCGCCGGTAAATCACTTCCTCCATCGAGGCAAAATCGTTGGGGCCTTCCACAGTTTTGATGTTGAAATGACGATAATCCTTTTTGCTGGGTTTTGCATCGCGGAAGCAAACCATGGCCGCCACCGGATAATC
>CAYOWJ010000418.1:0-2905 GCA_964407625.1 uncultured Lentimicrobiaceae bacterium | reverse complement strand
AGCATTTTTGAGATAGGTTTGGCGGCATAACCTCCCGTTTTCACGATAAACCGCAGCGGCGCTGATTTTATGTCGCTCAACAAAATGCGGGTATCAAAGGCTGCTACTTTGATGCCTTGTAAACTATTTTCAGGCAGGTTTTTAAGTAAATTAACGACAAGTGGTGTTGGCCTGAAACCCCGCGTTGGCGATCCAACAATAAATAAGTCAAGTCCCTGAAGTTTTTCCTGAGAAAAAACGCCGGCTGCACAAACCTCAACTTCTGCATGTTCCCCGATCCCCTTGCCAATGGCAGCAGCAACTTTTTGTGTATTTCCAAAAACTGAATCAAAAACCACCAATACTTTCATCACAGGAATTTTTAAAATATTTGGTAAAATTATCGAAATTCCTCCTCAGATGTAACTTTTCGGAAAACCAATCCAAAACAGAAACTTTAAAAAGCCTCTTTGTCCGGCACCGATGCAGCATTAATTTCCAAAGCAAATGTGTGCAACATTGTACTTTTTGCCCTTTCGGAAAAATGTTCCAGGCCAGGACAGAGAAAGCCTTCATCGAAATGGTTACAAGCCTGAAGCAGGTGAAGATTGCACTGCAACCCTCCTCATCTCATCACTTTCAGAGATCATTTTTTTATTTTTTTAGGCTTTTTCCTAAATTGATAAGGCCTATTTTTGCGAACTGATTCAGGGGAAATGACAAAAAAAACAATATTTTTCTTAGCACTTTTCTTAGCATGCTTTCAGGGTTTTTCACAGGAAAGTAAGGTTGATAAAATGGCCATTACATCGCTCATCCAAAAGCTGTTCGATGCGATGCACAGCAACGATTCAACGGGGTTGAGAAGCCTTTTCACCGAAAATGCCGCCATCGAAACGGTAACTTCAAAAAGCAATATTCCGTTCAAAACACAGGTATCTAAAAACAGTTTTATTGATGGTGTTGGGAAAAAACACCTGCAAACCAGGGAAGAGCGAACCGGAGATTATCATCTGACGATAGGTGGCGGCTTTGCTGTTTGTATCATGAACTACACCTTTTACCTCAACGACAGCCTGCATCATTGCGGGATCAATAATTTTGAGCTGCTGAAAAGTGGTGATCAATGGAAAATTGACAAAATCACCGACACCCGCCAAACCACCGGCTGTTCTGAGATTCCCGCAAACTCAATTTTTGAAAGGGAAAATCTCACACACGACACGCTTTCCATTAACACCTTTTTAAATGACTGGCACAAGGCTGCGGCAAAGGCCGATGAATTGGTGTTTTTTGATGCGATGGATGAAAATGGAATTTACATCGGCACCGATGCTACCGAATGTTGGACCCGACAGCAGTTTTATGATTGGGCTTTGAAATATTTTAAACGTGAATCAGCCTGGGATTTTACGCCGGTTTCGAGAAAAGTGTACTTTTCGAAAGATGGTAAAACCGCCTGGTTTAACGAACTTCTCGACACCTGGATGGGCGTTTGCCGTGGTTCCGGAACTTTGCATCTCGCAACAACTGGCTGGAAGATTGATCAGTACCATCTTTCGGTGACTGTGCCAAACGACAAAATCAACAAATTTATCGAACTGGTAAAATAGCAGCTCTTTTAGGGAGCTAATATTTTCCTCAAAACTAAACTGAAAATGAACAAACGACTCATCCTGATAATCTTCGCTTCACTGGCATTATTAATTTTCCTTTTATGGTGGCAGGGATGCTTTTTTCAGCCGAAAACTGTTGTTATTGACGCAGATAGCCTCGCAGTTGAGCCAAAATTTGAGTACGGAATCAGGGTTGATAGTCTGATGGTTTATAAACACAAAGTGCGTACTAACGAGAATTTATCTGACATCCTGCTTCGGTACAATGTTGAATATCCAAAAATTGACCTGCTGGCAAAACGCTCCCAGTATCTTTTCGACCTTCGTAAAATCAGGCAGGGAAACGATTACACAGTAATTGTAACCGACGATGTAAAGAAAAAACTGCTGTATTTTGTGTATGAAATTTCACCCATCGATTATGTGATTTACGATTTGGGGGATTCCGTCCATGCCCATCGTGATAAAAAGGAAGTAATTGTAAAAATTGATACGCTGAGTGGAGTCATCAAATCGTCGTTGTGGAACGCTATCGCCGAAAATGATGGCGACCCGAACCTGGCCAACGAAATGTCGGAAATTTATGCCTGGACCATCGACTTTTTTGGCATCCAGAAAGGCGATTATTTTAAAGTGGTTTACGAAAACCTCTTTGTTGAGGGCCATGCCATTGGGTATGGAAAAATACTTGCTTCCAAATTTAACCATTATGGCAAGGATCAATTTGCATTTTATTATATGCAGGATGGCGCAGGTGATTATTTTGACGAACAAGCCAACAGCCTGCGACGGGCATTTCTAAAAGCACCGTTAAAATTTAAAAGAATTAGTTCAAATTTTTCCCATTCGAGGTTGCATCCTATCCTCAAAATAAGACGGCCACACCTTGGCGTTGATTATGCTGCCGACCGCGGCACTCCTGTTGTTTCGATTGGCGATGGATCGGTTACATCTGCCGGGTTCAGTGGTGGAGGCGGCAAGACGGTAAAAATAAAGCACAACGGGACTTATTCGACAGCCTATCTTCACCTGAATAATTTTGGTCCCGGAATTAAAGCCGGTGCACGCGTAAAACAAGGTCAGGTAATTGGTTATGTTGGAAGTTCCGGCCTATCAACCGGCCCTCATCTGGATTTCAGGTTTTATAAAAACGGCCAGCCTATTGACCCGTTGAAGGTTGAATCGCCGCCAGCCATGCCCGTAGCCGAAAAACACAAACAACGGTTTCTTGTTTCAAAAGATCAATGGTTGAAAGTGCTGCGCCCGAATAGTGTAATTCCTCCGGATTCGGTGCTTTTCCAGGTTCAGCG
>CAYOWJ010000417.1:0-2912 GCA_964407625.1 uncultured Lentimicrobiaceae bacterium | reverse complement strand
GAATATTTTTCAAATCTTGCATTCCAACAATTGACATTATTTCAACTATATCATCATTGATTTTAAAGTAAATACTATCAGATCCACATACACAACGTCGGTATCCATTTTTTATAAAATCAACCGATTCAAATGCAAATGGTTGTTGGGCAATGATGTCAAAATATTCAAAAAAAGTATTAAAGTATTTGTCAGCTTGAGTCATTCCAAATTTATTGACTCCATAATGATGAATTCGTATCAGGTCTTCTTTAGCTTCATTACTTAATTTATAGTTAGCCATTAAGTAAAGATTTTGATTGATTTAAAATCTGTTCTTTACTATCATTAGTAAATCCGCTATTTTCAGCTTTCTCTAATTTAGCTTTAATCCAGTCAATTTGGACATGTTGTTTTCTTGCTTGCCTGATTAAATCATTAACTAGTTCACTTTTACTTGAGTATTCATTATTATCCACCTGGTTTTTTAACCACTCATCATTGGGTTCTGTGAACGATATGCTTTGTCGAATCATAATCCTTTTTTGGTGCAAATTTACACCACTTATGAATTATTGCAAGTTTTTTTCAATATCGTTGCTACCTTAGTAATACCTGTAACTCTTCACTTTGCCAATATGTTTGGCAAGGCGCACCACCTGAGAGGTGTAGCCAAATTCGTTATCGTACCACAGGTACACAATTACCGTTTTGCCGTCGGCAGAAACTTTTGTTGCGGGCATATCGTAAATGCAGGCGCAGGAATCGCCGATGCCGTCAGACGAAACAAATTCGGTTGAATTGCTGTATCTGATTTGCTCGATTAAGGTTCCTTTTAAAGCGGCCTGAAGGAAAACTTCGTTCACCTGCTCAACAGTAACCGGTTTTTCGACTTCAAGGGTAAGAATAGCCAACGAAACGTCGGGAGTTGGAACCCTTACCGCGTTGGATGTGAGAATTCCTTTTAATGAAGGAATAACTTTTGCTGCAGCTGATCCGGCACCGGTTTCGGTGATTACCATATTTAAAGGCGCTGAGCGGCCACGGCGTGATTTTTTATGGTAATTGTCCAATAAATTCTGGTCGTTGGTGTATGAATGGATGGTTTCGATGTGGCCTTTGATTACACCGAAGTTTTCGGTAATAACTTTTAAGCCCGGAACAATGGCATTTGTGGTGCATGATGCAGCCGAAAAGATGGTTTCGTTTTCGAGGTCGAGGGTCTGTTGATTTGCTCCATACACAACGTTTGGAATATCACCTTTACCAGGAGCTGTGAGTAAAACTTTACTGATACCCTTCGACTTGAGGTGTTTCGAAAGATTTTCCCTGTCGCGCCAAACACCGGTATTATCGATCAAAAGCGCATCATTAATGCCGTATTGGGTGTAATCGATGTCTTCGGGCTTGCTTGCTGCAATCATGTGAACAATATGGCCATTAATTATAAAGCATTTATTTTCGATATCCTCGTTTGCAACGCCATTAAAAGGTCCATGAACACTGTCTTTTCTGAACAGGGAAATTCGCTTGTGAATATCTTCTTCCGAGCTGCTGCGTGTAACGATAGCTCTGAGCCTGAGTTGGGTACCATTTCCGGCCATGCTTATCAATTCACGTGCAAGCAGGCGGCCAATGCGGCCAAACCCATACAAAACAACATCTTTTGATTGGTTGCTCCGGGGTGGCGCTCCGACAAATTCTTTGAGTTTATCTAAAATGAATGCCCGTTCATCATTGTTGTAATTATGCTTTTCATCGGTCCATTCTGAGTTTAAACGACCAATATCGATGCGTGCAGGCGCGATATTTTCGTTGAGAATTGCTTTTGCAAGTAACAACGAATCATACACTTTTACCGGCTTTTTAAGAATTGTTTCAGCCCTAACGTGCTTGTTAAGCACTTTTCCAGCGCCACGGTCAAGAAGCTGACTGCGTAAAAGTATGAGTTCAATAGATTTATCAAACCAGAGTTTACCCACAACATTAATGAATTCGATGGCGATTTTTTCATCGTCCATCCATGATTTCAATGATTTTTCGAATTTGTCCATTTCAAATGTTTTTATTTGATGATAATTGAATTGATTTTTCTATCCAGAATATTAGCAAGGAAAGCACTTACGAGCTATTGCTGCAAATGTATGTATTCTTTAAAAAAAAGCAATACTTTTGCCCGCAGTAAAATAAAATAATCTGACAATCAAATGGCACTGCTCCATTCATTCGAATCAAGTGGAAATTTTCTTTTTCGCAACCGTGGTCATATTCCGGTAATCCTGTTCATTCTTGCGGTTCCCATCATTTACATCACCAATATTTCGTACCTTACTCCTACCTGGGAATTTTTGATTCAAATGGTTGCTGTGTCGATCAGTTTTGCAGGTTTTTTAATCCGGGCCGTTACCATTGGTACCACCCCGGCAGGCACTTCCGGGAGAAACACCAAAGAAGGTCAGGTTGCCAACGAATTGAATACTACCGGTATTTACAGCATTATCAGGCATCCGCTCTACCTCGGCAATTTTTTAATGTGGATTGGCATCGTTTTCTTTACCTACAACCTTTACTTTGTTATTATCATTTCGTTGGGCTATTGGCTTTATTACGAACGGATTATGTTCGCCGAAGAAAGATTTCTGGAGAAAAAATTCGGCGATATTTACATCGATTGGTCCATGAAAGCGCCTGCTTTTATTCCTGCTTTTGGAAGTTATAAAAAAGGAGACATCCCATTTTCGGTTAAAAGCGTTCTTCGCAGAGAATACTCCGGATTTCTGGCTACAGTATTTGGTTTTGTTTTTATCGATAACCTCAGGCAGCTTTTTACTGATGGCACTTTTAACATCTTAAGGGCTTCAAACATTGCATTTTTTATAACCCTGATCATCGTGCTGGTTTTGAGAACGCTAAAACATTACACCACGCTGCTC
>CAYOWJ010000416.1:0-2926 GCA_964407625.1 uncultured Lentimicrobiaceae bacterium | reverse complement strand
AAACCTCCCGAAACCTCCCATCTCATCTTCGCGAATTATGTTACAACGCCTGAGGGAGAGCCACCCCATGGCGTGGCGCCATAAAGTACAAAGCTCTGACTTTTCTAAATCTAAACACAAAGTAAAACTGGCTTTAGTGCGGTGAAAGTCAAAATACTAATTTCTATATTATACATATTCAACTGGTTAAAAATCATCACCGCAATAACAATGGGAAGCGTCACAAGTCAGGATATGAATTACCCCGGACTTTAGTCCGGGGGCCTGGCAAAACTGGCTGACCCCGGGCTTTAGCCCGAAACAAACTTGTCAAACTTGTACCGGGTCATAAATTCATCTCTTGATTCTATAACGATTTATAAGGAACCTTCTTGAAAACCTAAGAAAATATAAGGATCCTTCTCACTTTTATAAGGATTCTTCTCACTTTTATAAGGATTCTTCAGGGCGGCTTCTTGCTTTTAGGGGTAAAAAGCACGTCAAATGGCTATTTCCAAAAATCGGGTATCATGTGCCTGATTAAAAAAATCTGCTCTGCCTATCGGAAAAAAGCTGGATTAACCAACCATTTATGCATTTTTGCTTTAAATATCAGGATAATTAAAACTATAACTTTAGATTATCATGTTTATTAGAAAACAAATACTGGAAGGGTCCATAAACGCAAGCCTGCTCATCACAAACGACCCATTTCCCCGTCAAATGGAGGAGGTTTTGGTTTTGCCCTGGCAAGTATTTTTAAATAATCTTTGGGCAGGTGAAATCATGAAATAAAATGATGTAACGGAAGTTTTGACAACTTATTCTTTCGAATTGTTGTCAACATGATTATAACTTTTTGTATTTTTGGCAATAGTTATAATCATATATTTTTCATGAAGAATATTTCTTTTCCATCCGGTTTGATTTCAAGAGATCATTATCAGGCTGCATTTGAACCTTTTATCAATCAGTCCCTGATAAAAGTATTTACCGGGCAGCGGCGCGTAGGGAAGAGTTATTTTCTCTTTCTTATCATGAGGCAGCTTCAGTCAAAATATCCGGAGGCAAATGTGATCTACATCAACAAAGAAGATTTTGTTTTTGACGGTATCCGGAATGCAGCGGACCTTATCCGGTTCGTAGAGGAAAATACTGTTAAAAAGGCAAAGAACTATCTTTTTATTGATGAAATTCAGGATATAGATGAGTTTGAAAAAGCGCTGCGAAGTCTTTCGTTACATGATGAGTACGATCTTTATATTACCGGAAGCAACGCCAACCTGCTTTCGGGCGACCTGGCGACTTACCTGAGCGGCCGATATATTGAATTCAGGATTTATAGTCTTAGTTACATGGAATTTCTGCTATTCCAGAATCTTGAAAATACCGATGATAGTTTAATGAGTTTTCTGAAGTATGGAGGTATGCCCTATCTTCATAACCTTCCTCTCGAAGAACAGGTGGTTTATGAGTATCTTGGTGCTTTGGTATCAACCATCTTGTATAAGGATATAATAAAAAGGTATGGTGTAAGAAATATCCGTTTTCTTGATCAGTTGGTTCGTTTTATTGCAGAACATACAGGCAGTATCTTTTCTTCCAAAAGCATCAGTGATTTCCTGAAATCCCAACAAACCAACCTGGCTCCAAATCAGGTTCAAGCCTATACAAACTATTTATGTAATGCATTTCTTATTCAACGTTCTGAAAGGTATGACCTGGATGGAAAACGAATTTTTGAAACGGGAGAAAAATACTATTTTGAAAATCTCGGTCTCCGGAATGCTTTGGCCGGATTTAGACCCGCTGATATGAACAAATTGGTTGAAAACGCCATTTTTAATCACTTGCTTTATCATGGTTATAGTGTAAAAACCGGTCAGTTAGGAAAACTGGAAGTCGATTTTGTAGCTGAAAAGCAGAATGAGAAAATTTATATTCAGGCTACCTGGCGCCTTGATTCCCAAAAAACGATAGATCGGGAATTTGGCAACCTTCAGAAAATTTCTGATCATTATCCTAAAATGGTGGTAAGTCTTGATGATTTCAAGGGGAACACCATAGAGGGTATCAGACATATTAACCTGAAGGATTTTTTATCCAAAATGTTTTGAAATCAAGAAATTGGATATTTCTTCGATCCCGGTTAATTGTTCCAAAAAAGCGGCAGCCTGTTGGTCCCAATAAGGCAAAACCTTGGGATTTGCTTTTCACTTTCTGCGAAATACTTCAGTTTAGGAAAGTGATTTTCTCCCAAAAGTTCAGCAGGAAACCTGGAAAAGAAGAAAACGGGTGATCAGGGAACCTTCTTAAAAACCTAAGAAAATATAAGTAAAAAACACGTCAAATGGCCAATTCCTTTAAATTTTGCCTCTCCTTCAGCATTAAAAAAGCCGCCCCGGTTTCCCGCGACGGCTTTTCTGCAACCTGAACAGGTTGTGTGGATAAAACTTACTCTTTTACAGGCGATAACTGCGGAAAGAGATCAAACCGGTAGGTTTCGCCATTCAAAAAGGTGCCTTTTAATATTGCCGGAGCTGTAAAGAGTTCGGTTTCGCAAACAAAATGGTCACCATACTGGTATTTTAACAGTACAGCTATTCTGGTACCAGTGACAGGGCCACGTTCGGTAAAGGTATATTTGGTTTTTCCGCTGATGAATTCCTGTGCAGGAGCTACCATTCTTCCATTGCCGTCGAGAATCTTGACAAGCCATAAGTTGCACAGCGGCTTGTCAATGGATATTGAAATGTTGACATCGTACCTGATGGCAGGCTTTGCTGCAGTCTGGTTGTTTTTTGTGTCAATGGGTGCGGAAAAAACTGAACTTACCGCGCTAAGAATCAGCACAAGGCTGAGAACTGAGAAAATTTTTGTTGTTTTCATGGTTTTGGTTTTTTAAAGGGTTGATTGTTTATAAATTAATTGTTGAAATCGTTTACCA
>CAYOWJ010000415.1:0-2931 GCA_964407625.1 uncultured Lentimicrobiaceae bacterium | reverse complement strand
GGAGACACGGAGACTGGGAGAAGGGGAGAGAGGAAAATACTATTTTCGATATAAAAAAAGAGGCTGCATCGAAATTGATGTAGCCTCTTTTAGTATGTTTGATTGTTGTTATTCAACCACCGGATGAGCAGTAGCCATATCCCTCGTGCAGACATATCTGCCATCTCTTTTTGCAAAAAAGCTGAAGTAGTGTCCGTTTTGCATGATTGTACCTGTTGAATCCACCCGCTTGTAAGAACCAATTTCGGCAACATTATTGCCATCATCGGTTACATAAATTTCGAGGGTTTCATTAATCATTTTTGAGCCTTCCGGAAAATCCAATAATTCATCTTCGATAAACTTGTGTATGGCCGTTTTGCCAGCTACAGGCTCCTGCCCCACAAAATAACTCGTGGCATCATCGGCATAATAGGTTAATGAATCAATGTTTCTATGTGTAAAAACTGAAGCAAATTTGGTTTCAATAGCTTGAATTTCAGCTTTGATTTTGTCTTTATCAATGGTTGGAACTTCCTTTTTTTGATTACAGGAAAAAGATAAAGCCAGGATAACCAACAATAATCCTCCTGCTAAAATTTTGTTTTTCGTCATAACTTTTAGTTTAAATTATTTGTAATCTTTTTATCATAAAATCATTTAGCGACAAATTTAATATAAATTGTGGAATCGTTTTGTTTTTTGAGGTTTTTGAAAGAGGACTTTTTAAGACTTTGCTTACTGCTGCTGATGTCGATAATTAGTGGAGTCAAGGAGATGCTACCAAACCATGAAAAGTAAACCTGAGTTACGAATTTCATTTTTTTGTATCTCCTGTAAAATCCTACATTTGCCGATAATTCAATATTTTATAAATTCACTCAAATTTTAATGTACGGCTTTCTGAGTAAAACTTTTGATCGGTAACAATTAAAAATGTTCATCTCGAAGAAGTATTCACCGGTGGGCCAGTTTTTAACCTAAAAAATTTAAATATGAAACGTACTTTTTTCACTTTTCTCGTCCTGACTCTTTTACTTTCAGCCTGCGCACCTACCCAGGAAATTACAGGTTACTGGGTTAATAAAGCCGCTTTGCCAAAAGGGCCTTACAAAAACATTTTCATTTTTGTAATTTCCGAAAACAAAACCAACCAGGTTGTAATCGAGAACCAAATGGCCGACCTGATTATTTCGTTGGGTCATAAGGTGGTGTTAAGCAGCGAAATGTTTCCACCTAAGTTTGTAGGCACTGCCCAGTTATCCAGGGAGCAATTGGCCGAAAACATCAAAAAGGCCGGATGCGATGCTGTTTTTGTTGTAGCATTACTCGACACAAAAACCGAAACAAGTTACCAGCCGGGGACCACCTACATGCCGTCGAATTACGGGTATAATACGAACTATTATGGTTATTACAACCATTATTATCCACAGGTTTACTCGCCCGGATATTACACCACCGACAAAACCTATTACATCGAAAATAACTTTTACGACATAGCTACTGACGAGCTTTTATATTCGATTCAGTCGAAAGCCATCAATCCTTCCAATCTCGAAAGCTGGTTTAAAGGCTATTCCCAAATGTTGCTTTATAAACTCCGGGATGAAGGCCTCATCAAGAAAGAGAAATAATATATGAATTTCGGGCAGGCAACACACCCCGCTCAACAATCGGCTATTGACGATCGTTGAGCGGAGTGTCTGCAATAATTCCTGACCAGATTGTTGATGAAAGCGAAAATTTATTTTCTTTGCCCATTCTGCATGATAATTTGATTTTATTAAAACGATGACATTTATGAGATTTTTTACTGTGTTAAGTTTACTTGTTTTACTTGGATTTGGTAAAATGGCCGTTGCCCAGGAAAATGCCGGGATCGACCTGAAAATGAAAAAGTACTATCATTCGCTTCAACTCTCTGTCGAGAATGGTGCGATGCTGGGTAACGAGGACGAATTTGGCGATCAGATTGTGAACAGTACTTATTATAACGGGATTGATCTCCGCTATGGCTGGTCAAAGAATAACCCGATGGACACCTACAACAGAGTTTATCGGCATCCTACGCTTGGCGTGGGATGGTACGCTTCCACTTTTCACACGGCTGAAGTTGGACAGCCCAATGCTTTGTATTTTTTTATGACCATGCCTTTTACTTTTGAAGGGGCAAAAAAATGGACAGCTTCTTACACCGGTGCTTTTGGGTTGTCGTACAATTTTAATCCGTACGACTCGATCAATAATCCTACTAATATTTTTTTAGGTTCGTATCGAAACTGTTATCTTCACCTGGGTTTAAATCTCGATTATCACTTTAACAATAAGATAATGGCTTTTGGGTCGGTTGGATTTACCCACTTTTCAAATGGTTCGTTCAAACTTCCTAATTTGGGCATTAATTTAATACCTGTTTCGTTGGGTGTAAAGTATAAATTCACCGACAAAGTGTTCGAAAAACCTGTTGAACCACTTGATCCGTTTATTAAGCACGACCAGGTTAACGTGATGCTGGCTTTTGGTAGTAAAAATTATGTAGCAGGCGATCCGAATTATTTAAAAATGACGCTTGGCGTAAATTACCTGCGGCAAATAGGCTACAAATATCGGGTTGGTCTTGGACTGGATTTCTTTTATGCCGCGCAATCAGATTTGCGAAACATTTCTGACGAAACTAACTTTTCAAAATCTGTTTCGTATGCAGTGGTTGGTTCCTGGGAGTGGGTTATCAGCAGGACCGTTTATGTGCCGATAGGTTTGGCATATTATCTTCATCGCAATGAGGAAAATGGCGAAAAAGAGCCTTATTACGAGCGCGTAGGCTTACGGTTCAGGATTAAGGAACATTTCGACACAGGCGTAACGATCAAGGCTCATGGCGGCGTTGCCGATATGTTTGAATGGACCGTTGCTTACACTTTTCATAAAGATAAAAATACGTACCGATAA
>CAYOWJ010000414.1:0-2935 GCA_964407625.1 uncultured Lentimicrobiaceae bacterium | reverse complement strand
TTGCTGGTACGAATTGCTGAAATAGTTGTTGAGAAAACCCTTTAAATAGGTTTTGGTGTATTCATCTTTAGAAATCAGCGGGAAATATTCGTGGGTTTTTCCGTAGGCTTTGTGCCCAACAAACGCTTTCTTTTCTAAAATCCTGACAATGGTCGAAACGGTGTTGTAGGCAGGTTTTGGAAGTGGAAACCCTTCGAGAATATCGTTGACAAACCCTTTTTCGATTTTCCACAGGATCTGCATAATCTGCTCCTCTGCTTTTGTAAGTTCTTTCATGATGCAATTTATTTTCGATTAAAATACCGTCATTTTTTGATGACATTATTCTAACGGCAAAACTATAACTAATATTTTAGTTATCAAACTAATTATTTAGTTAAATTTTATTTTTCAAAAAAAACACCCCAATAAGGAGTGTATTTTTATAAGTTTTGAGTCCTAAACTGCCAACTGGCGACTGCAACTGGCGCCTGCCTACTTCTTCCTCACGCCTCACGCCTTATGCCTAATGCCTATTGCCTTTTCTTCCTGTTGCTTACTTCTTCTCCTCCACGGTTCCGCTCTTTATTTTATCCTCTTTGGTTAAACCAGATAAAACCTGGATATTGATTCCATCTGACAGGCCGGTTTTTATAAATCTTTTTTCGAAAACCTGTGGTGTTGTTTCAATTTCGACATAAGCCGAATCTTTCTCAAATTTAAGCAGGCTCTCCTGGATGGCCATCACCGAGTCGGCGCGGTCGAGCACAATGTCTGCATTGGCGCTGTAGCCTGCCCGCACAAAGGAGTTTTCTTTCAGTGCAACAGCAGCTTTTATTTCAAATTGTATGGCACCGTTTTCTTCGACACCTTTTGGCGAAATATGCTCGAGTTTGGCAGTAAATTTTTCGTTTTCAACGGCGCCAATCGAAAGGATAAGTTCCATCCCCTCCTTGATTTTTCCAACTTCGGTTTCATCAACTTTTCCTTCAAAAATCATTTCGCCCATGTCGGCAACATTGGCGATGGTAGTGCCGTCGTTAAAGGTATTCGATTCGATTACTGAATTGCCTTCTTTTACCGGGACATCCAGGATCATTCCTTCGATAGTGGAGCGGATAAGCGTATTGGTTGCTGAACCTGATTCTTTGGTTTGCCCTTCTTTAATAAGCTGCAGGTTGTTTTCGGCGGCTTTAACTTCTTCAACCGCTTCGCGATAGGATAATTCGGTTTTCTGAAATTCGGCTAAAGGAATGACGTCTTTATCAAACAACTCCTTCTGGCGGTTATATTCCTGCTCCGCGTTTTTAAACTGCAATTTTGACCGGGTTACTCTGTTTTCGGCATCATTCAAACTGAGCATGTTAGGAATGATGCGGACTTTAGCAATCAGGTCGCCTTTTTTCACCATGTCACCGGCTTCAACGTAAACCTGCTCGATGATGCCCGAAACCTGTGGTTTGATGGCAATTTCGCGGCGTGGAACGACTGAACCGGTGGCCACAGTTTTTTTAATGATGGTTTCGGTAAATGGTGTTGTTGTTTGATAAACAACGGGTTTTGCCTGTGATTTTTGATACAGGAAATAAATGGTGCCACCAAAAATGGCGAGAATTACAACTCCAAAAAAGATTTTCAAAAAGGTTTTCATGCTTGATTTGATTATATTTTTAATTTTTGTTTCGTTTTTAGTGTTTCTGATTTAAGATTTTTATTCACTCCTTAAAGCATCGATGGGTTTGATACTAACGGCACGGTTGGCCGGAATCATCCCGGCAACGGCACCTGAAATTACAAGTACAACGAGGGCTTTGATGGCCACAGCAAAATCGACAGAAGGATTTGAAAACATGCCTGTGGAGGCATTCATGCTGATGAGCATATAATTTACAACTTCAACCAGCACGACGCCAATAACCAGCCCGATATATCCTGAAATGGCTGTTAGAAAAACCGATTCGGTGATAATTTGTGAGATAATACTCGCAGGGCTGGCTCCCAGGGCACGCTGGATACCGATTTCTTTGGTGCGCTCCTTCACAATGATCATCATAATATTGCTTACGCCAACCACACCGGCAAGCAAGGTTCCGATTCCAACAATCCATATCAGCGTGTTAATGCCCGAAAACAGGTTTGTCATTTTCCTGAATTCTTCTTCGACATTGGCTGAGCCAATGGCGCGATCATCGTCAGGAGCAATGCTGTGACGTTGTTTCATCAGCGTTTTTGCCTTTTCCTCGATGGTTGAAACCGTTACGTTTTTTTTGGCTGTAATGGAGTACCAGCCTACAACATCACCATAATTATAGGTTTTCTGAAGTGTGGTAAAAGGCATAAAAACCTGTTGGTTTTCCTGTTCGGACTGTTGGTCATTCTTTTTCGATTTGAATAATCCCACCACCTTAAAATACACGCCTGAAATTCGTACATATTCGCCTATCGGGTTTTCGTCAGGAGCAAACATTTCTTCATAAACCCTTTGCCCGATGACAATAACTTTTCGTTCATCGGTGATGTCGAGATTATTAATAAACCTTCCTTTGAGCATTTTAACAGGATCGATGAGGTTGTACTCGGGATAGTCGCCCTGGATACGGAAACTCCCGGTACGCTCGGCTCTGACAACATTGTTATCGCCTGAACGGTTAAATCCCTGAATGCGTGGTGCGATGTATTCGATTTCGGGAATGTTGTCGATTAAAGCCTGGGTGTCGCCATTGTTGAAATTGTAAAATCTTCCTCTCGGGAAGCCTTTAAAAGGAACAGTGGTGCGCTGTGTCCACATAAACATGCTGTTTGTAGCCAAATCGCCCATTCCGGTTTTAACACCATTACTTAACCCTTTGCCGGAGCCAAGCATGATGATCAACATGAAAATTCCCCAAAAAACGCCAAAAGCGGTAAAAAACGTCCTTAATTTATTCTTTTTAAGTACGCTGAAAATTTCCTGCCA
>CAYOWJ010000413.1:0-2963 GCA_964407625.1 uncultured Lentimicrobiaceae bacterium | reverse complement strand
GTCGGCAGGTTAAAATTCCTTCAGAATATTATACCACGAATCGCGCTCAACAGGCGTGCATCCAGCATCACGAATAAGTTTAATCAATCCGTCGAGCGGGATGGCGGGATTTTTATCATCGGCCCCGGCCAGCGAATAAATCTGAGTCGAATTATTGATGGTGCCGTCGAGGTCATCCACACCAAACGAAAGTGCCAACTGCGACATTTGCTGCCCAATCATTGGCCAGTAGGCTTTCAGATGCGGGAAATTATCGAGATAAATTCGCGAAACCGCGTAATTTTTCATGTCTTCGATCGAACTTACCTCGGTAAGGTATGACATTTCGTTGTTTTTGTTTTTGAACTTTAGCGGGATAAACGTATTAAACCCACCGGTGCGATCCTGAAGTTGCCTCAACCGCTCGAGGTGATCGATGCGATGGCTGTAATTTTCGATATGCCCGTAAAGCATGGTCGCATTTGAGCCAATGCCAAGTTTGTGAGCCGCTTCATGGATTTCGAGCCAACGATTTCCGAAGGCTTTGTCGTCGCAAATCTGCTTTCGCACCTCTTCATCAAATATTTCGGCACCACCGCCGGGAATTGAATCCAGACCGTTTTCTTTCAAAATCTTCAAACCTTCCTCCAAAGAAACGCCTGACTTTTCGAACATAAAATCGAGTTCGATGGCCGAATAAGCTTTTAAATGCAGTTCTGGCCTGGCTTCACGGATCATCTTCAACAAGCTGGCATAGTAGTCGAGCCCATGTTTTGGATGCACACCTCCGGTGATGTGGAGTTCTCTCATTTCGGCAGGAGCCGCAATGGCTTTTTCGACCATTTCCTTTAACTCAAATTCCCAGCTTGTCCCGCTTTGATGATGAGAATAGGAGCAAAACCTGCAATTATAAATGCAGATATTGGTAGGTTCGATGTGAAAATTATGAATGAAAAAAGCCCTTTTTCCATGCTTCCTTTCTTTGATAAAATTGGCAAGACTGCCCAGCAGCCCTAGCTCACCATGCTCAAAAAGGTAAATTCCTTCCTGTTGATTGATGCGCTGGCCGGCAATAATTTTTTCGGAAATGGCTTTTATTCCGTCATCTGCGCCGGATTTTCTGATCAGGATTTCGATTTCTTCTATTTGCATTTTAGGATTTTAGAGGTACGAATTTCACCCTTGCTTTTAAGGGTAATAAAATAAATTCCAGGTTGATTGGCCGAAATATCCAAAAGTGGAGGATTGACCGAATAATCTTTTGTTCCGGTGTTGAAGATTTCTTCACCCAACACATTATAGACGCTGATTTCGACAGATTTTTTATTCAGGTTTCCCAACTCAACAGTAAAAAGACCGGTTGTAGGATTCGGGAAAACTTTAAGTGATTCAATAACATTTTCATTTTCGATGCCAACAAAACCACCGCCGATTTCCAAAATTCCGGTGTTGTCCGGATCGAGCCAGGGCTTAAGCATGGTGCTGTCGGCAGAAGAATTAGTTGCCCACGAATAGGCGATTTTTCCATAATAATCGGGGCCGGTTAAATTGGCACATGAGGCATCTCCACCGGTTAGCTGACCAATGAGTTGACCGTTGCTGTTATAAATAGGGCTACCCGATGAGCCTCCTTCGGTAACACCATATCCATTGGCAGTTTCAGCCCAAACCACTTTCCAGTGTGTGTTTGGAATACCCCCCCAGTTTGATGAAAGCAACGGAGTTTTATAGGTCGAAATCTTACGGATGTCGCCTTGCGGATGATGAATGGATACGCCGCTGTCGCTTGGTTTATCTTTTGCCGACCATCCATTAAAATAAGGATTGTAACTCAGCGGAACGGATTCGTTGAGCAGCAAAAGTTTAAAATCCGACTCGAGGCCGGCACCACCGCTCCTCGCTTTTTTGGTGGCTCCAACCATCACCTTCGAGTTAAAAGCTGTATCATTGGTGGGATCTATGCAATCAGGCCCTTCATAATTGAAGTAAAAAACCCATTGATTTATTTCGGTGGGTGTGGCTGTTGGGCCACAATGATCGGCTGTAAGAAAATAGGGGGAATTATCATAACGGGTTGTATTCAGCAACGAGCCTGTACACCATACCTGCGATGAACCCTGCTTCACAATTATCCGGACCACACTGTTTTTTTGCTTTTGCCAGTCCTGACCTTCGTCACAATTTACGTTAACCTCGCAGGCACCGGAACCTCCAAAACCACGCTGACCAAAAAAATATTCAGCCGTGCGGTAAACGTAACCAATTTCGTTGATGACAAGTTCGGGCAGTTCGCTGGCACCTTCAGGCTGATAATATTCCAGCGTAAGCTTTTCACCCTGAATCATTTCGTTGGCAAAAGCGCCGCCTTTTAGATTCGTCAACTCAGTAAAAGCGCCGATAACCTGCCATTTATCATGGTTGTAGAGAAATAATTGCCCGCCTTGCGGAATCCTGAACTTTTGATAATAAACAATCAAAGCCTGGGCATGTGGCACATTTACCGAAAGCCTGCAAACCTTGCCACCATGGGGCAAATCCGACCAGGTTCCCTCTTTTGCAAAATCAATTTCGGAAGGTACCGAAACTGCAAACCGCATGGGCAAAGCATGCTTATCAGAAAATTCATCCTCCCGCAACAAATTTTCGACATCCGGCTGTGGAAGGATAATGGAAGTAATTCCGTTTTTATCGAGGTTAAATCTGGTAGAAGGAGGAATGCCTCCCTGACTGATCTGTGCTTGTAAAAATCCGCTGAAACCAGCCATTATAAAGGCGATGATAGCGAAGATACCCTTAATTTTAATTTTCAAAATATCGATAATTTGATGAACCTGTGAATGGCAAAAATAGAAAAAAATAGCTTATTTAAAGTTCATTTAATTTCACCCCCTACTTTGCTTAAAAATAATTCTAACAAGAAACTCAAAATAAAGTTTTGTTTCATTTGATAAATTGTAAATTTGACCCCTTAAAAAAATTTAACA
>CAYOWJ010000412.1:0-2966 GCA_964407625.1 uncultured Lentimicrobiaceae bacterium | reverse complement strand
ATTAACAATCCAAAAAACGATAGTAAATGGCTGAGGGAAGATGTTTTTATCATAAAAATAATTTTAATTTGGTTATGAGTGCTTTTATTGGATACAAAGCTATTGTTTTTTTTGTGAGTTTTTAAAATCAAATAGCAGAATTTATTTCGAAAAATAAAATCTGACATTTTTTAATAGTTCAATATTTGTTTATATTCATATTATTTAGGTTGCTAGCTATTAAATTTTATTATTTTATTTTGTGTTAATTTTTTTCAAATTTATTGGAATTTATAATTATTGTTTCTAATATTGTAAAGTAATTCAATTATTGATTTTTTTAGAAATCTTATCTTATGAAACTATATTTTCGCAATCGATTAAGTGTTAAGAAATTCTTTTTTAACCGTTTTTCAATTCTTACTATTCTTTCGTATTTGTCTTATTTTCTGACTAGTTTTGCGTATGCTCAGGATCAGAAAACCAATGATTTGCTCAAAAAAATCAGTGATGATATTTATTTGCTAAATGACCTGGAAATAAACACATCAAATCGAACAGTGATTATTCCTTGTAATGTAAACATGACTTCAGGGCTTATCGAAGTTCTTCTTTGCTGCCCCGAAGGTAAAGTACACGAAAGCCTGCTCACCACAAGGGTTTCTCCGCTTGAGTTTCAGACTGCACTTCTGCTTTTGGGGCTTGATCCGGTAAACGAAATTCCCGATGATCCCTCAAAAGCTGATCCTTTGAGTTCCTACAAAACTATCGAAACATTAGGAGATAGCTTATTGCTTTTTTTAGAAACCGAAAAAGAAGGTAAAGTTATCCGTGAACCTATCGAAACTTTTATAAGGGATGAGCGGACAAAATCTTCTGTCAACCATGTCACCTGGTTATTTAAGGGGGCTGCAACTCACCAGAGTGGTCATGTTCTGACAGATCCAAATGTAACCATAATTTCAACTTACATCGATCCGGTTGCTCTCATGGAACTTAACGCTTCATCAAAATTTAATGATGAACTATTTTATGTGAATGAAGCTGCAAAATTGACCAAAGGCCAATCTGTTAAATTAATTCTTCAAGCACTTTAATCCAATAATATAATTGATATGATCAAAAAAACTACCATTATTCTGCTTTCCCTCATTATCCTGTTTTCGATAACAGTGAAGCCACAGCAGCAGGCACCAAAAGTTGATTTATCCTTAGCAAAGGAAATCGACCATTCCATTAAACTCGGGTTAAAATGGCTTTACGATCAACAGGAGGCTGATGGATCCTGGCAGCACTACCCTGGAATTACGGCATTAATACTTTCGTCTTACCTCAGGGCTCATCCCAGTGTTACGCTACAGGAACCTGTTATCGCCAACGGTTTTGAATTCTTAAAATCGTGCATAAAGCCTGACGGCAGTATTTATCTTGATGATATGGCACATTACAATACTGCAATTTGCCTGACAGCATTTAAGGACGCCAATAATCCGGCTTTTGAAATCATCATCAGCAATGCCGAAAAATTCCTGATGGGCGAGCAAATTGATGAGAGTAGTGATAAAACCTCCGATAGCCTGTATTACGGAGGAGTTGGATACGGCGGCGATGACCGGCCTGACTTATCAAATCTGCAATGGGCAATTGAATCATTGGCCCTGGATGATTCGAAAAATACCGACTCTGAAGAAATCCTTAGCCCCGCGCAAAAGGAAGAATTTGCCAATAAAAAACTTTTTTATGATAAAGCATTGGTTTTTTTATCCAGATGCCAGAATCTGAAATCGCTAAACCCGGAAGCATACAGTGGAAACGATGGTGGCTTTATTTACGAACCGGGAGCAAGTAAAGCTGGCGCAACTAATTCGTATGGCAGTATGACATACGCAGGGTTAAAAAGCCTGATTTATGCCAAAGTTGATAAAAATGATGAACGGGTCAAAGCCGCTTACGATTGGATCAGGAATAACTACTCCGTCGAATCCGCCCCAAAAATGGGAACACAGGGGTTATTTTACTATTACCAGACAATGGCAAAATCGCTAAATGCTTTTGGTACTGATATTCTTATTGATGATTCAAATGTTTCGCATGATTGGAGAAACGAATTAGCCAATCAAATCATCAAGATACAATCGCCTGAAGGTTTTTGGGTGAATGAAAATGGAAGATGGTGGGAAAATAACCCGGTTTTGGTTACTGCCTACTCAATACTTGCACTCGAAGAAATCGCCGGCTTGCCGGAATCTACAACCATCAAAAAACGAGATATGATTTTCAAATCTGAATAATTTTTTAAAAGATTAATTACAAGTTTTAAACACAATCACAAATTAAAAGGAGGATTTTATGAAATTAAAGTTTTTTACAATCATTCTTACAGGATTGCTTTTGGCAACGTGGCTTGATAGCCCTGCTCAAAAGTCGAATATCCTGGTTGACAAGGGGCTTGCTTTTTTAGCCTCAACGCAAAGCACATCAAAAGAGCCTGTCAAGAATGGCGGCCCTAGTATCGATCCAACAATGATGCCTCCAGAGGCCAAAGCCCTGGGGCAATGGAGTGGCGACGCTGGCATTACTGCTCTCTGCCTTCAGGCATTTCTTGCCAATGGGCATGGAGTAAATGATCCCTTGTATGGAACAGTTGTTACAAATGCAATTAGCTTCCTTGTTGGCAATCAAATTCAATTACCTAATTATCATGCAGGAGCTTTTTACAGTACAACGTATGGTTATGGTTCAGCACAAGCTATTGTTGCATTACAATCAGCATTGAATTCAGGTGGATTGGTTGATCCGCTCAAAACACAAGTACAAAACGCTGTAAATCTTGGCCTGAATTATTACACACAGGACATTAATGTTGCATGGTCGAGAGTTAGCTGGCGTTACGACAGAAGTTACACTTCACAGGATGGTGGCGATATGTCATGTAACCAATGGGCATTTCTTGCACTTAACGAAACAGGTTACACCGGAAAAGATGT
>CAYOWJ010000411.1:0-2972 GCA_964407625.1 uncultured Lentimicrobiaceae bacterium | reverse complement strand
TATGTTTGCCCATTAACATCTTTTAAAGGAACTTTTATGGTGTGAAAATGTTTGATTTCACCATTTACCGGTTTCGACGGAAACTCTTCGACAGTCTGCCCAAGAAGTACCTGCCGGTCAATTTCTTCGATATGATCCCCACTTGCGGCACCAAAGAGTTCCGCATCCGATTTTCCTACAATTTCTTCCTTTGGCCTCCCAAAAAGGGAAGCCATTGCCTTGTTTACTTTTATATAGGTAAGGGAGGCGTCTTTAATAAAAATGGAATCCCTGGCGGTTTCGATGATCGAATTAAGAAGTCCTTCCCTCTGGATTAGTTCGTTTTCGGCTTCTTTGCGATCGGTTATATCGCGTTGTGTGTAGAGAATGTCTGTCGGTTTGCCATTGGGATCGAACAAAACAGTCGAATTCGATTCCGAATAAAACCTGCTGTTGTCTTTTCTAATGGCAAGATATTCGGTTATATGATGATTAACTGATCCTGAAAGTAATTTTTGGATATTTTCCTTCATTATTTTATGATAGGAAGGATCAATAAAATCAATAACTGATTTTCCGATAAATTCATCTTTTTCTTCGACGGAATAGCCGTACATTAAGGCCAGTTTAGCTGACACGAGCTTTAGTTTTCCATCAAAAGATATCATGCCGATTCCATCCGGCGAGGCCGAAATGATGGCTTCCAATTTCTGGCTACTTTCCTGTACGGCATCCTCGGCGTGCTTGCGGGCAGTGATGTCGTTAATTAAAACATGACGTGCCTTCCGGCCTTTAAAAATCACCGAATGTGAAGTAAGCTCAACAAAAAACTGTGTTTTATTTTTCCCGAAATGCTTCCATTCCGTGAGTGAGTTTTGGTTGTTTTTGGATAATTCAACATCTTCGATCACGTTGGCAATGTCTTCGGGGGAGTGTAAGTCCTTTATTGAAAATTGTAAAAATTCCGCCCTCGAATAACCATATTGTTTAATTGCGGCCTCATTTACTTCGAGAAAAGCAAGGGTTTCGATATCGTAGATTACCATAGGCTGCGGATTATCGAAAAACATGAGGCGGTATTTTTCTTCACTTTCGGCCAGGGCATCGTTGGCTTTTTTCCATTCGGTAATATCGGTCATGGAGCCGTTTCCACCAATCATTTTTCCATCTTTAATAATAGCTGTTGTTGACGAACGAACCCAGTGGATGTTTCCGTTTTTGGCAATGTAGCGGTATTCGAAGTACGGGTACTTTCTTGATTCAAGGTTTTTAAAGGCATTCATTAAAGCAGCCTTGTCGTCGGGATGGACAAATTCCAAAAAACTGTGCCCGATAACCTCATCCTGTTCGTATCCAATTATTTGGTTTACAGATGGGCTGACGTAATTAACAGTACCGTTGGCTCCAATTTCATAAATAACATCCTTTATCGATTCGACCAGATGACGGAACTGCTCCTCACTATGGCGAAGCTTCTCTTCAGCCATTTTCCGGTCGGAAATATCGCGTGTAATAAAAATCATCTTTTGAGGTATTCCGTGCTCATCCCTCACAAATTCTCCGTTTATCTCCACATCAAAAGTGCTCCCATCCTGCCTTAACGCGATGTATTCTTCAGCACCCATCAAATTGCCCAGGAGCATCTGCGAAATACCATAAATTGCTTTTTCGTGGCATTCGGGTATTACGTATTCGAGAATGGAGCGTCCTTTAAAGGTTTCAATATGGTCATAGCCAAACATTTCGAGTGCCTTTGGGGACGTAAAAAGCACCTTGCCTTCGAGATCGGTGATTGTAATAACGTCGGGAGAGGCATTCAGGATAGACCGGTAAAGCGATTCGCTCGTTTGGAGTTCGGTTTCGATTTGCTTTTGATGGGTGATATTGGTGATTGAACCAGTGATTCCAACTATTTTATCATTCTCAAAAATAACTGATGCTGATGACCGGATCCAGCAAAGACTCCCGTTTTTAGCCACAATTCTGTACTCGATGTACGGCAAAACGATTCCGGGAAGCAAAGCAAAAGTTTCCAAAACAAACAAAAGGTCGGGTTCGTAAATAAAACTGGTAAAATTTTTCCCAATAAGTTCATCAGGTTTATAACCAACCAGTTTTTCGATGGATGGGCTTACGAATGTAATGACATTTTCGGCTGATATTTCGTAAATTACGTCATTAATGGATTCAATTATTTTTTGAAGTGTTGCATGGTTTTGAGCCAAGGTATGCTCTCTTTCCATTTTTTCGATAAACCCACCAATGCGTTGTGCAACCGAAAACAGCAATTCTGTTTCTTCGGGAAGAAAAATCTGTTTGGCCGGTGGCAAAAGAGCTTCAGCGTAACTTACCTCCAAGTGGCCAACAATCTTAAAATGCAAACTGATTTGCTGACTTAAAGTATGTTTTGATTTTACAAAGTTTTGGGTTTTGAAGACTTTGTCGTTGATTTTTATGGAAACACCTGCAATTTCGGGAAACTGCATGCTATCGGGGATGATTTGGATTATTTTTTCCAGCACATCGTCCAGGGCGAGGTTCGCATTGCTTAAAATCGTTGCGATTTCGTTGTGGCATCGGAGCTCTTTCATGCGCTCCATAAGCGAAAACGCTGTTTTTTCCCTTTCGGCAATTTCCCGGTTAAGAGATGTTTTAGAGGCTTCAAACTCCTGTTTTAATACTTCCAACTCATTAATGAGCTCGTTTTTTGTTTTCTCCCGATAATTCATAATAAACTCCCTTTCATTTTACAGCCCGGTTCAGTTAGAAATTCTGATTTTAGATGTTCAAACCAAAATACCATCCGGGTTATAAAATTTGCTCTTTCTGCTTTATTTAAAACTAATTTAACTGTTTGCCTAAATTAGGCAAACAGCCAACAAAATTAAGATTAATCGTTAAGAAAGTCAGAATCAGTTTGGGGTTTGCGCCTGTTTGTTTGCAGAGAGCAACATTAGCCTGCGAAAATGGCAAATAATAGCAGTGACAGGCAG
>CAYOWJ010000410.1:0-2981 GCA_964407625.1 uncultured Lentimicrobiaceae bacterium | reverse complement strand
ATGAAAGTACTGATAATCGAAGATGAACCTTTTGCACAGCAGGAACTAAAAAGGTTGCTGGGAAAACTTAATGTCGAAATCGAAATTCTTGATATGATCGATACCGTGGAGGATTCGGTGGAATGGCTGAAGTCGAACCCGGCCCCCGACCTGGTTTTCCTGGATATTCAGCTTGCCGATGGTTTGAGTTTTGAGATTTTCAAACAGGTTAAAATTGAAGTGCCTGTAATTTTTACCACGGCTTTCGATGAATACGCCATCCAGGCTTTCAGGCTCAACAGCATCGATTATCTGATGAAACCCATCAAAATTAATGACCTCAAAAATGCGATGGCCAAATTTGAAGCCATGAAAAAACAGTTTGCCGTGCAGGAGCCGGTCAACCTCGGGATAACTCCCGAACAACTGCAAAGCCTGCTTCAATTGGGCAAACCGGAGTATAAATCGAGGTTTGTAGCAAAGGTTGGCGACCAGATAAAATATGTGCCGGTGGGAGAGGTGGCCTATTTTTATGCCGAGGATAACGTGGTTTTTATGGTTTCGGTAAAAAACGACCGTTACATCATCGAACATTCCATCGAAGAGTTGGAAAACCTGGTTGATCCAAAGGATTTTTTCAGGCTTAACCGCAGCTTTTTGGCCCACATTGGCTCGATAAACAAAGTTTATAAATACATGAGCAGTCGTTTAAAAATTGAGCTGAAACCCGAAACCGAAAAAGAGGTGCTTGTAAGCAGGGCAAGGGTTTCCGAGTTTATGGACTGGATGGAGAGGTAAGAAGAAGTGGCTAAAGTTGGGAGTACTTGGAGTGCCTAAAGTTGGAAGAAGTAGGCAGTTGCCAGTAGGCAGTAGTCCGCCAACTGGCGGAAGTAGGCAGTAGGCAGCCCCGATAGCCCCGATAGCCCCGATAGCTATCGGGGTGGGGGGACAATAAAAAGTAAAATAATTGAGACTGGTCAAAAAAGGTGTCGAAGATGAAATTAATTGGGCCAAAGCCCGGAATATCGCGGACATCAATTGCCCCGACCTTAAGGTCGGGGCAATTGAAGAACAAATAGTTCCCGGGCTTTAGCCCATAATTAACAGTTTTTAGACTGCACTCATAAATTAATAATAGAAAAATGAAGAATCTGATTCAAAATAGTATGCCTCGTATTTTATTGGCTGGAATTATGGTTTTAATGATAACCTCCTGCACAAGGCCAGTGATCAAAATCGACAATATTCCTGCGAATACACCGCTGGGAAGCCGGATTTTTGTTTCCGGAAATTTCAATCGCTGGGATCCCGGCGATCAGAGTTTTATGATGGAGTTGGGTGCCGACAGCAATTATTATATCACCATCCCCCGTGGTTTTGGAGAGGTACAATGTAAATTTACACGTGGCGACTGGACCAGCGTTGAGACCGATGTTTGTGGCTATGATGTCGAAAACCGGAGTTTTTATTACGGGAAAAAGGATACAGTGGTGGTTTCGGTAGAAAGCTGGAAAGATCTCGAAGCCATTAATTGCCCCGAAGTAACCATTGTTCTGAATAAATTGCCAGAGAATACGCCTGCTGAAGAACCTATCGCCATTGCCGGAAATTTTAATGAATGGCTTCCCGACAGTAATTCTTGGTTTAGGCAGGACAACAGAACCGGCAAGTATGTTTTAACCCTTCCTCGGAAAGATGCAACCCGCGAAATCGAATATAAAATCACACGTGGAACGCTGCTCAAAGCCGAAGCCGACAGGTTTGGAAATGAAATCGAAAAAAGGAAATTGCAGTTTGGCGCCCTCGATACGGTTTATGTTGATGTCGAAAACTGGGAGGACATAGGTTTTGACGTGCCCGAAAAAGTGACTATCATCATCGAAAGTGTCCCGGTTCAAACCATGCCCGACGATATTCTTTACATCACGGGCAACTTTAACGGCTGGTACCCCAGGGATAATAAATTTATCCTCCAAAAGAATAAAAATGGCAAATATCAGATTGATCTTCCCGGAACACAGGATGAAATTGAGTACAAATTTACCCGCGGCGACTGGTCGAAACAGGAGGTCGATAAATGGGGTTACAAAATCCCAAACCGCACGTTCAGTTTTGGGACGAGTGACACCCTTTATCTCAAAATCGAAAACTGGGAAGACCGTTCAAACGAGATTCCGGTGAGCTACTTTTTTGTGATTAACAAATTGCCCAAAACCACACCCGCCGATTCGAAGTTTTATCTTGCAGGCTCCATCAACGGCTGGGACGCCAATAACAAAAAATACAGGTTCGAAAAGTTAACTAACGGAAGCTGGTTTCTAAAAGTCGAGAATCAGGCGCAATCGTTCGAATACAAGATTACACGCGGCAACTGGAGCAGCGAGGAAGCTGATTTGTCCGGAAACACTATTGCAAACCGCCTTGCCGACAAAAACCGGAACGATACCACGTATCTTGAAGTGATCAACTGGATTGATATCCCAATCCTTGACCAGAAATCAGTGGTTTTGGTGATCGACAGCCTGCCGGATTACACCCCAAAAGGCCAGAAAATATTTGTAGCCGGAAACTTTAATAACTGGAATCCCGGTAATCCAAATTATGTGATGAACCGAAACCTGAAAGGCAATTATTACATCACGATTCCGGCCCATAACGAAGGCATCAGTTTTAAGTTTACCCTTGGTTCCTGGGACAGCGAAGAATTGGATGAAGATGGGAGTACCATCTCCAACCGAACCTGCAAATATGGCTATGCCGATACTTTGCGTTTGAAAGTAGAAAACTGGGAGGGTTTTGATGATTGGTGATGATCTTTCGGGAGAGTTGGAAATTCGATATTTTTCCTCTTTTTAAACGCTGTCAGGTCCTGCGGACGCTGACAGGTTTTACCCCGCGCTGAGCGGCATTTGCAATGCCGCTCCAAACTTTGGAAACAACACAAAGCGGGAAAATTGATGAAATTGTATTTGCTGTTTACAATTTTATTGAATTGCAAATTC
>CAYOWJ010000409.1:0-2999 GCA_964407625.1 uncultured Lentimicrobiaceae bacterium | reverse complement strand
CCGTCATAAGCCAGCCTTTCGGTGTCCCACAATGTTTTTCCGTTCAGATGATTGATCAGCAAAATATTGTACATATTTCCCACCAAAAGATCGCCGTCAGGCGTAAACGAAAGGCCTTCGGTAGTTCTCTCGTCGGTGAGGTCTTCGGATTTCCACAGAATTTCGCCGTTTGCAGCATCGAGGGCGTACAAATAGGAGAAGTTGGTGTTCCCGGCTCTTGTGGCATAAACCACGCCATCATGGATAGCCGAAACGCGGTTGCGCCAGTCGGTGGAAGGGAAATCAACGGGCAGATCTTTTGTCCAGAGCGTGTCGCCGGTAAGCAGGTTATGAACCACGATTTTTGTTCCATGCAAAACGTCGTTGATGTTGTGCATGCGGGGCATGGCGAGATAAATGCCGTCGGTAACCGCCTGCTGGGCAATCACCGAATTTAAACTTCCCGACCAGAGTAACTCCGGTTCCGGCGGGCCATATTGCGGCGAAAGTGAGCTCCTTTGTGAGTTTCCGCCGGGACCAACATTCCAGCCTTGCGAAAAGCCGGTTAATGTAACAAGGATCAAAACAATCAGCGCAATTATGCTCCTGATTGATGTGTTCTGAATTGTGGGTAAAAGTTTTTTCATTGTGGTTTATTTTTATAGTTTAAATCAATAATTTGTCACTCAAAATCAAGGTTGGGCAGTCGGCAGTCGGCAGTCGTAAGGCATAAGTCGTAAGGGTTAAGGCGTAAGTAGTGAGTTGGCAGGTATGCAACAAATCTTTCATTTTTCCTTTCCTCAATTGTCGAATTGTCGAATTATCAAATTGTCGCATTCTTCCACTCTTCCTTCTTTGTGTCCTATGTGCCTATGTGGTTAACTTCTTTATTCTTCCATAGTCGAATTATCAAATTGTCGAATTGTCAAATCCTACTTCAACTCAAAATCCTGTCCATCGCCCAACTGGTTCGTGCGGCGCTTCGTCCGGTGCTGGGGCATTTGCCTTTTCCGAGCAACTCGTCAACAATGGTTTGTATTAGCGGCTGCTGGATATGAAGCGGGTTTTCGGCCGGAAAGGTCTGTATTTCTGCAGCGGTTTCCAAAACAAGCGGTTCATTCCCGAAAGTGGCAAAAGTGATTTTTCCTTTCTCACCAATAATTTCGGTGCGGTCTAAATCATTAAAAGCCGAAAAACACCAGGTTCCGGTGCCATGAGCGCCGTTGGCAAAGAGAAACGACCCACTCACGATGTCGTCGTTTTGATAAAGATTTCCCTGATTGGACGCCTGGCCCTGGGCCGAAATGATGATTCCAAAGAAAAACTGAAGGATGTCGAGTGTATGGCAGGCCAGGTCAGAAAAATAACCGCCCGGGATACCGGGTTGCACGTGCCAGTTTTCGACGCCTTTCAGGTCGTTTTCGGTAGGTCGCTGGTGAAAAGTGACATTTACAAACCGTATCTGCCCGATTGCATTTTCATCAATCCATTTTTTTATCAGCAAAAAGCGTGGCAAGGCGCGGCGGTAGTACGCCACAAACAAAGGCACGCCCGCATCTTCACAGGCATTGGCCATTTCAAGGCATTCTTTATAGTTCATCGCCATCGGCTTTTCGACATAAACCGGCTTCCCGGCGCTTGCGGCAAGCAGGACAAATTCTTTGTGATTCCCCGGTGGTGTTGCCACATAAATGGCATCAACATCCGGATCAGCAATTATAGCGGCGGCATCGGAATACCAGCGCGCAACATGATGTCTTTCGGCGTAATCCTTTGCCAGATCAGCATTACGGCGCATCACAGCGACCAATTCCGAGTTTTCGGCATTTTGTAAAGCCGGTCCACTTTTAACTTCGGTAACATTGCCACAACCAATAATTCCCCACCTGATTTTTTGCATCTTCAATTTTTCTTCAAAAGTAAAAAAATAATGGCTTTTTGATTTGCCGGATTTGCAAGTTTCTGAACTGTGCCAAAGTAATTTCATATTACCTTTGCCGTTTGTTTTTCAGTACAACAAAATCAATAAGTTGAAAATTAATTAATGTTTTTTTATGGAAAGAAATTTTCATTGTCCGTTTTGTCACGGGCAGTTATGTGTGAATCAGAGGGTTATTTTATCGGCATTAAATGAAGACGGACAGCGGGGGCTTGTTTTGTTAACCCCGGAGTTGGGTGATTACAAGGCGTTGAAGCATGCTTCATTTAAAGTTAAAGAAGGTCAGCATGTCGATTTTTTCTGCCCGATCTGCCACGGCAACCTCATCGTCGAAAAAAGCGACAAAAAATTTACCCGGGTCATGATGCTGGAATTGGGCGAAGAATATGAAGTGCTGTTTTCACAGATTGCCGGCGAAAAATCAACCTACGTTATCGGCGAAAACAGCTTCAGGACCTATGGAAAAGACGCCCATGAATATACCAACTTCTGGGGCGAAGCACCAAGTTATTGATTTTCGTAATGCCTGATGTCGTCATGGATAAAATCCAGGATGACTCCCGCCTGTTTGAACATCTCTTCCGATTCCTGGCCGGCGTGGTATTTCCGGTCGCAAACCACGCGTTCGATCCCACAATTTATAATCAGCATTGCACAGGTCCGGCAGGGAGTCATGCTGCAATAAAGCGTTCCTTTGTCCAGTGAAATTCCCAGCTTGGCCGCCTGGCAGATGGCGTTCTGTTCGGCATGAACCGTGCGCACACAATGCTGGGTAATTGTACCATCCGCATGCGAAACCTTTTTAAACAAATGGCCTACTTCATCGCAATGGGGCATGCCGTGCGGAGATCCAACATATCCGGTTACCAGAACATGCTTGTTCCTCACGATGATGCACCCGCTCCGGCCACGGTCGCAGGTAGCGCGTTTGGCGGCAGTATTTGAAAGCTCCATAAAATATTCATCCCAGGTTGGCCTGATGTGCTTTTTTGGGGCGTTTTGATTGTCGGTAAGTTCGTTCATTGTTGATTTGTCTATTGATAAAATAATCGTTTACAGTTGGCAGTCGCTCGTTGGCAGT
>CAYOWJ010000408.1:0-3013 GCA_964407625.1 uncultured Lentimicrobiaceae bacterium | reverse complement strand
CGGAGTTTATGAAGGAAAAACCACCGGAGCCCCACTCACCATCCTTTTCGAAAATGCAAATATTAAACCCTCCGATTATAATAACCTCGTTAAACAGCCAAGGCCGGGTCATGCCGATTATGTGGCTGTTAAGAAGTTTGGAGGATTTGCCGATTACAGCGGTGGAGGGCATTTTTCGGGCAGACTTACTCTAACCCTGGTCGCTGCCGGCGTTATAGCCAAAAAGTTGATTGCCCCAATCAACATAAACGCACAAATCATCGAAGCTGGCGGAAATAAAAATATTGAGGAGGCTGTCGAAAATGCAGTAAAATCTAATGATTCCATTGGCGGAATTGTCGAATGTCGTGCATCAGCTATGCCGGTCGGCCTTGGTGAGCCGTTTTTTGATGCCGTCGAATCGTTGATCAGTCACCTGGTCTTCGCTATTCCCGCCATCAAAGGAATCGAGTTTGGAAGTGGCTTTGAAGCAGCAAAAATGTGTGGGAGTTTGCACAACGACCCGATTATTTCCCCGGAAGGAACCACAAAAACCAATAATTCCGGCGGTATCAACGGTGGGATTACCAATGGAAACGACCTGGTTTTCAGGGTAGTCATCAAGCCAACGTCAAGCATTGGTCTTGCCCAGCAGACTTTTAATTTTGAGCACAACAAAGTTGAAGAGCTTAAAATCGTGGGTCGTCATGATGCCTGCATCGCTTTGCGGATGCCGCCCATTATCGAAGCAGCAACAGCCATCGTCCTGGCCGATCTGATGCTTTTGGAACACCAGATAAAAAGAGTGCATCCGGCGGGTTAAATAAAATTTACACCGACAAATGCACCCTGGTTAATCTCAAATCTGGTTTTGAAAAAATCTATGAATTTTGTTTTTTCAGCAAATCACGAATCTCGGTAAGCAGAATTTCTTCTTTGGTTGGTTCGGGAGGAGGAGGCGCTTCAACGGGGGCTTCAACTTCCTTCTTTTTTAAATTGTTCATCACTTTTACCATGACAAAAATGGCAAAAGCTACAATCAGAAAATCGATGGTTGTCTGGAGGAACTTGCCATAATTGATCGTAACCGCAGCAATTGCATTACCTGCTGCATCAACCGAAGCCTGTTTGATGACAGCGCTGAGATCCGAAAAATTAACCCCGCCAATCAAAACACCAATCGGAGGCATGATAATGTCGTTAACCACTGAGGCAACAATTTTTCCAAAAGCCGCACCGATAATAATACCTACGGCCATATCAACCACATTGCCTTTCATAGCAAATTCCTTGAATTCTTTAACTATGCTCATTTTCATTAAGTTTTAGTGAAACGTATTTGTTTAAGTTTGGAGTTTTATTTTTGAATTTAATTTATTAATACTCATTGCTCATAATAAGTTCATAAATAAAACCTCAATTAAAGCGTATTATCTCAGACGATTAAGATTTCGAGAGAATGTAAATAATACTTAAAGTAACAATTACCAATGTTAAAGCTATTGAAACAACAATAAGCCGTTTTTTATATTTTTCAGCCTGCTCTTTAAACTGTTTTCTTTCGGCTTTTAATTCTTTTATCTTTAATACGTTGAGGATTGTCTTCTTGAGGTTATCAAAAAACACTTCATCTTTTAAGATGTAATCGGTGGCTCCCTTTTTTAAAAGTTCGATTGCCCGACGGATTTCATCTGATGAGGTGAGCATAATCACCCTGAGATCTTCAATCATTTTTTTCTGTTTGTAGCGCTGAACCAATTCCTGTAAAATTTCGCCTCCATTTTTTGCAGTCGCAACAATACTGTCCAGATAATAATCCTGGATAAAGATTTCGGGAAGTACTGACGGATTGTTGGTAAGGTAGACAAGCATTTCTTCTCCTGTGGTGAAATGCTTGACTGTAAAACCCAACTCATTTTCGAGGCCGTTTTTTACCGTTTCGGCAAATATGGTGTTGTCTTCCACCATAATAATTAATTTCTTATCTTCTTTCAAATTCATATTTGTAAATTTTATAAATCAAAGTCTTGTGAATCTCTGTTCAGATACCGATTTTCATCACTTAGTTTTTCCGATTCTTTTTCGGCTTGTTTTCCTTTAGCCATGGCAATAAGCAGGCGCTTCAAATTAATGCTTTCGGACAATATTGCAGCTAAAACAAATAATGACAGAACTGCAACAGTCGGATTAACGCCTCTAATCAGAAATGCCGTGATGATAATAATTGCGTTGGCAAAATAAAGGATGATTGCAGCTTTTTTGTGATTTGAGCCGGTTTCGATTAAAAGATGGTGAACGTGGGTTTTGTCGGGTTTAAATGGTGATGACTTTTTAAGGATGCGTTCGGCAAATACGCGCAAAGTGTCGTAAACAGGCAGCAGTAGGATTCCTACAACAATTATTGTCAGGCCTTGTATTTTATCCTGGCTAAGAACTTCAGTTTCCATGGAACCTTGCATTACTATAATTCCAAGTACTGCCATCAAAAAACCAATGATGAGAGAACCGGTGTCACCCATAAAAATTTTGGCGGGATTAAAGTTGTGTTTCAGGAAACCAAGTAAAGCCCCGGCAAAACCAAAAGCAATAAGACTAAAGGCTAGGTCATGCCTGACTAAAAGTAAAATAGTGCCCAGAACCAGCGCATTCATAAAAGATAAACCTCCCGCAAGTCCATCAATTCCATCAATCAGGTTAAAAGCATTGGTAAGTCCAACGATCAGGAAAACAGAAAAGGCGTACTGAAAGTAAACATCAATTTCGGTAATTCCAAAAACACCATTTAACGATTCAATTTTTACCCCAAATCTTGCTACCAATAATGCTGTACCAATTTGAATAAGAAATTTTAGTGAAGCTCTTAAATCGGTTAAATCATCAAAAATGCCGGTAACAAACAGGATAATCAATGAGATGGCGATGGAACCAATTAATGGGAAGTTGTCCTCTGAAATGATTGATGAAAAGTTTAAAGAAGGGATCAGCTTAAAATAAGAAAGAATCAACCATACCACTGCCGAAACAATGAATCCGA
>CAYOWJ010000407.1:0-3037 GCA_964407625.1 uncultured Lentimicrobiaceae bacterium | reverse complement strand
ATGAAAGATAAATTAGAAATTAAGAAAGTTGACCACGGGCATTATCTCACCATCCTCCTCGATGGCAGGGTTGACGGACATTGGTCGGGTTTTTTAAACGATGCCATTACCGATGAAATCCGCAATGGTTTTTACAATATTGTGCTCGATTTTGGTGGCGTCGATTACCTGAGTTCCGACGGAATACGCGTGCTTGTTAAGTTTTATAAAGAACTCAAAAAAGTGAATGGCTCCTTTTACCTGACCGAAGTTACGGAAAGTGTTCAGACCATCATCAATTTGGTGGGGTTGCAGGATCTGATGAAGGAAAAAGTGGACGAAACACCAGCCCGGGATATCGGCGCAAAAAGCATTGCACGCGAAGGCTTTTTGTTTGTGATGGAGCAAAATCAGGCGAATGAAACGATCACACTAAAGTTAAGCGGTGATCCTGAGAAAATTCATTCGAAGGATTTTTCGGTTTCTGATGTTAAAACAGCATTTTTTGATGGACAGAATTTTGGCATCGGGCTGGGTGCGATAAGCAGCGAAAATGCCGATGCTCTTTCGAGAATGGGCGAATTTGTAGGGCCTGGTAATGCGGTGGCCTATCTTCCCACCGATGGCACCAACAGCCCCGATTACTCGCTAAAAACCGGGAATCTCATCCCCGAAATCAGGTATTTGTACGGTCTCTTTTTTAATGGGGGTTTTACCAGTAATTTCAGATTCGATCCTCAAACAGCGGGCGAATCCATCAAGCTCAGCCGCATTGTCGAAAATCTGCTGGATTTTACGGGTTTCTCCACGCTGGCGCTGGTGATGATTGCGGAAACATCAGGTTTGGTGGGTGTTTCGTTAAGTAAAGCACCTGGTCAAAAACCGGATACCTCATTATTTGGTTTTCCACAGGTTCGGGATGGGATAAATTTTACCGTTGAACCGGCACATAGCAAAATGCTGACAATAACAGTGGGCGTAGCCTCACGCAAAGCCGAAAGTTCACTCTTAAAGTTTTGCAGGCCGCTGCATAAAAACAGCGGAACTACCGGTCATTTTCATACCGCGGTTTTCAATTTCCGTTTGCTCAAAAAAAGTAGCCTCGACCTTCAGGAAACCATTCAAAACATTTTCGAAAATGAGCATCTCTACGAGGTCATGCACCTGATCAACGATGAGCGGGAAGCCGTTGGAACCGGCGAAAGCGAATTTTTTCACGGCACTTGCTGGGTTGGCGAAGTAAAAGAAATTGTAACAGGATAATTTTAAAAATATGACTTTACTCATCGGTTCATTAACAATCGGATTAATCCTGGCACTGCTTGCGCTCGGGGTGTTTATCAGTTTCAGGATTTTTAATTTCCCGGATATCACCGTGGAAGGTTCGGTAACTTTTGGGGCTTCCATTGCTGCCGCACTCATCGCAACTGGCTGGAATCCGCTGCTTGCAACTGTTCTGGCATTTTTTGGTGGGATGGTTGCCGGCGCAACGACGGGAGTTCTTCATACCAAATTTAAAATTAACGGCTTGCTGGCAGGAATTCTGGTGATGACCTCGCTGTATTCGATAAACCTGCATGTGATGGGCAAAAGCAATATTCCGCTGATGTCGGGAGTAACCCTCATTTCATGGTTCGAAGGCTGGACCCCGGCTTTTTTCGGGGGCATTGGCGAAGTAAATGTGCTGGGATGGATGGTAAATGGTGCCGACATCATCGTCATGTTTTGCATGTTTATCATCACCATATTTTTTGGAATTCTGCTGTTTTGGTTTTTCAGAACCGACATAGGTACGGCCATGCGGGCAACAGGAAATAACCCGCAAATGATCCGTGCTTTGGGTGTAAATACGCAGGCGATGATTATTCTCGGACTTGCGCTTTCCAACGGGATGATTGCGGTTTCGGGTGCTTTGCTCGCCCAATACCAGGGTTTTGCTGATGTTCAGATGGGCATCGGCATGCTGGTCTGGGGGTTGGCGAGTGTGATTATCGGTGAAGCGCTGATCACGAAAAAAACCCTCGGATTCATCATCACCGGGGCGATTATGGGTTCGCTGCTTTTCAGGTTACTGGTGGCTATCGCGCTAAGATGGGGCATGAATCCCAACGACCTCAAACTGATCACGGCAGCTTTCGTTTTCATCGCACTGATCTTGCCGGGATTTATCGAAAAGACAAAGAAAACAAAGCTGTCGGTGAATATTAAAATGTGAGTTTTGGATGTTAAGTGTCAAATCGAAAAGTAAACAGGAAATGTTAAAAATCGAAAATCTATATAAAACCTTTAATGCAGGCACCGCCAATGAGGTTAAAGCACTGCAGGGAGTGAGTTTTGAGTTGTCAGAAGGCAGTTTTGTTTGTGTTTTGGGAACCAACGGTTCGGGGAAATCAACTTTGCTGAACGCTGTTGCAGGAACCTTTTATCCGGATGAAGGCAAGATTTTTCTGGATGGCGAAAACGTAACCCACTGGCCTGAACACAGGCGTGCACAGCATATCGGCAGGGTTTTCCAGAATCCTTTCAGCGGCACCGCTCCGGATATGACCATTGCCGAAAATCTTATCATGGCAGCAAAGCGTGGCAAGCCACGCGGACTGGGCTGGGCGCTGAACGAAAAGTACCTTAGCGAATTCCATGACCGGGTAAAACCGCTTAATATGAAGCTGGAAGATCGTCTTGATAATCCAATCGGAAAACTCTCGGGTGGGCAAAGGCAGGCTTTAACGCTGCTGATGGCAAGCTGGCTGAAACCAAAATTGCTGTTGCTCGACGAACATACCGCCGCCCTCGACCCGAAAACTGCAGCCAAAGTCATCCAGCTTACCGAGGAAGTGATCAAAAAAGACAATCTGACAACGTTGATGGTGACCCATTCGATGCAACAGGCCGTTAACCTGGGCGACCGTATTTTGATGATGCACAACGGAAAAATTGCATTCGACTTTTCGGGTTCTGATAAGAAACGGCTCAAGGTAAACGACCTGCTGGCTTTGTTTGATGAAATCCGCCGCAAAGAACAAATTGATCCTTCCGTTTCGGAATTGCTGATGAAAAG
>CAYOWJ010000406.1:0-3043 GCA_964407625.1 uncultured Lentimicrobiaceae bacterium | reverse complement strand
TTTACAGGCCACTTTTCGATGCCCGAAATGGTGATTTTGTCGGTGGCAGGATTTGGGGTAAGATAAATTATTGGAGCTGTTGCTTCATTTATTCCTTCCCACATAACATAAAAAGTCAGAACCTTAGATAATCCTTCATTTTCGTACAAACCCTGATTTGGAAATAATGGATCAAAGGCTTGTACTGCAAGCATAAAAGCATCTTTCGTTGAAGGTCTTATCAGCCCAAAATACATCAGTTCATTATTGTCAAATCCGGTAATAACAGAAGAGGTTGAATCGTTTCCAAAAACTACCAGGGCAACGTTTTGTGTCAAATCGGAAATAATAACGCTGCCTGTACAGACTCCACCGTAGGTTGAGCCGAAAATCTCATCACCCACCTGAACCTCGTTTTCTAATGAACTTGAGGGAAAAATAACGACATGTGAATTTCCTGATGGGGTAAAATCATACAAATTCGCCGATTTCACTGGTTCTGATGAAGGTATTGTATTATCAGCCAATGATTGTGGAAAAGTAACCGATCCTGGAGCTTCCATTTTTACCAGATAAGATTTTCCGGAGTTAAGATTTTCGAGGGTTTCAACTCCTTCGCCAGGCCAGTAAACATGCGACCCGGCAACTTCTTTGGCAATTATCAGGTTGCTGCCGAGGCTTTCGAAAAGCGCTTCGCACGGAACATTATTGCTGCTGATTACCGGAATAAGATTCCAGCCAGCGTCCAGTGCCAGGGTGTGATCGACCAGGTCGTAACCCGAAAAACTGAGGTTTACATCTCCGGTCACTTTTATTTTGTAACCGTTGTGGTCGTTCCAGTTGCCGATGGTGTTCATCCCAACCGATGGCCAGTAGGCGCCATCCATATCCTGAACAATAATTAACTCCTCTTCGATACCCTCAAATATTTTTGGGAGCGTTGCGTCCACCGGAAACAGATAGCTCGAAATGCCACTCCAGCCCTGTGGGATCGTAAAAATCTGCTGAACCACCGGCGGAGTTTGCCCTTCGAGAGGCGGGAAAATGATGTAATCAATCCAGCCACAATCCGAGCCGCTAACTACACCAACATCTTTCATGTACAGCCACGTAAAGGTATGTTCGCCTGCTGATACGGGATAAGTAAAATTTGCCCAGTCTTGTTCACCCGACCATTCATCCTTCATTTGGCCATCAAAATAAAATTGAAGATAATCATAATCGGCCTCCGAGGAAACTTTACGATAAAATGAAATTTCACCATCGGCAACAACATTCAGCGATATTTGTAAATAAGACTCGGAAACATGTCCGATTGCCCCTGATTTGGCGCACCAGGTTCCTTCGTATGCCCCGGAATTTGTAACCGTCCAAATATTATCTCCGTAGCTTTCCCAGTCGTACTGGCTGAAGTCGCCGGTTTCGAAGTCTTCGGTAACAAGGCCAACCATAAAACTCATATCAAAATTGTACGAAAAACCGGTGCCGTTTGAAACACATTCGACGCCCAGATTCCCAAAAATGGCGTGGCCTACAGGCGTAGCTGGACTCACCGAAATTTCAAATCCGGCAGTTGCTTCTTCGCCAGGGGCGATGGTTCCAAAACTTAAAGTGCCCGAAATAATTTCGGTGTAAGGATCGATGGTTGTAAATTCAGCGGCAATATCGGTAACATCAAACAGGCCGGTGTTTTTGAGGGGAACCATGATCTGAACCGTTTCGCTAGGATCAATCCTGCCGTTGTTGTTTCCTGTCGGGTCGAGGATTTCGATGCTGCCGGATTTCATTCCAAAGGCTGTTTTTGCCAGGCCTTTGATACAGAAATTGCCGGTATGCTGATATCCTGAAGGATCGTTGTAATCGTAAAAATCTTTCCAGGTACTGCCTTCTTTGTAAAAACTTTCGCCCGGACCGGCTGCTGATTCAACAATGGTGCGGTAGCTGGCACCAAGCAAAACCGGCACATCTGAGGTGCGATCGTAAGGATGGCCGCCATCGGAAAGCTGAAGATAAATATAAAAATCATCATCCTGTGTTAAAGTAACCGGCACAGGCAAATCGATGGTGTGAAGTCCGGAATAATCGATATGCCCGGAAACGGAGGCCAGTTCGCTGGTGAGATTTCCTCCCGTAAAATTATTGTAAATCTTAACCGTAAAATCCACATTGTGGACGGCTGTAAAGAAGTTAACCGAGGTGAGCATATCGCCCGAAGCAGCCACAAAAGCGTTAAAAGCTTCGGTAGTTCCGGTTTTGGTGTCGCGCCACCCGTGGTAATCGTGATAATAGGTTTGATCGTATTGCAGCGGCTCAACATCCTGAAAGGAGATTGCGCCCATTTCGGGGTTGCGGCAGGCGTGCTTGTCGTAATATGAAATCCAGAAATAGCCGGCATTTCCCCAACTTGCGCCCCAACTGTTTTTTACAAGCCAGGCACCGGGCAGCGGCGCCTGTGTAATTTTGGCATTGTCCCAGCCAACAATGGCCACGGCATGATTGGGTTCGAGTGTATTTGTTGGTGGCTGATAATGCACATAATTCGACATAAAAGAGCCGTCGTAGCACATGCATGTACCTAAAACGCCTTCGTTCATTATTTTTTGTTTGATAAGAATGATCCCGTTAAGGTTGGCATCCATCGTAAACCACTCGATATTTCGCGGATAATAGTAATGATAACTTTCGGCCCATCGTGATGGCGGTGAATTGTAGGATTGGCCGTCAATTTCACGTACAGCGCCTTCGTTGCGGGAAAGATAAGCAGAAGTTACGCGGTAATCGCCGCCCTGATGCACTTCGAGGCCGCTGCCCGAAGGCGGGTTGATGTCGTCGTTGTTGTGCTGGTTAAAACCGTTCCACCAGTCGAGGTGATATTCGGCCAGAGCCGGTTCGCCGGTTTCGCCGGCTGCTGCCCAGGCGCCCGTCATCAGCATATTTCCTTCCATGGCTGCGTAGGCACCGTGCGTCCAGCAGGTTCCGCCCTGCTGGTTTTTCACAGAAGTAACATAATTTGCACCGTTAACATTTCGCAGGTCGTAACTTGCGGGAGGTGTTTGTGCCCACG
>CAYOWJ010000405.1:0-3044 GCA_964407625.1 uncultured Lentimicrobiaceae bacterium | reverse complement strand
CATGAATACTGAAAAAAACATATCACAGATGCGGAAAGGAGTACTCGAGCTTTGTATTCTGGCGATAATCTCCAAAACTGACGATGCTTATGCGTCGGATATTCTGGACAAACTCAAAGAATCGAAGTTGATTGTGGTCGAAGGAACACTGTACCCTTTGCTGACGCGCCTCAAAAACGAAGGCCTCCTCAGCTACCGGTGGGAAGAGTCAAAATCTGGCCCTCCCAGGAAATACTACAAGATCACCGAAATTGGTGAGAACATGCTTACGGAAATGGTTGTCGGCTGGCGCGAACTGGTTGATGCCGTGGATAATATCATTACAGTTGTTAAATCTTAATTTGAAAATCAATTTAATCATTCAAAAATGAAAAAGACAGTAACAGTAAACATTAGCGGAATAATATTTCATATTGACGACGACGCGTATGAAAGGCTTGGCCGCTATCTCGAACGAATTAAAAGATATTTTACAAAATCCGACGGCCGTGATGAAATTATCGGAGACATCGAAGGGCGTATTGCCGAGATTTTGCAGGGAAAAATAAACGAAAGCAAACAGGTAATCACCATCGAAGATATCAACGAGGTGATCGCAAACATGGGCGAGCCTGCCGATTTTGACGAAAGTGGCGACACCGAAACCAGCCGTGAACAAACGGACAAAAACTATCAGCCAAACAGTCCAAAACGGCTGTACCGCGATCCCGACAATAAAACCATTGCCGGTGTTGCTACCGGGCTTGCGGCCTATTTTAACATTGATCCGGTTTGGATAAAAATATTATTCCTCATCACAGCAATATCTTACGGCCCGGGGATTATCGTTTATATCATTTTATGGATTGCAGTTCCTGAAGCACGGACAACCGCCGAAAAACTCGAAATGCGGGGGGAGCAGGTTAACATCTCGAATATCGAGCGGTCTATCCGGGATGAATTTGATGGCATCAAAGGCAGGGTAAATAATTTTGCCGAGGAAGCGGGTGAAATCGTCACCAAAAAGAGACCGGTCGTTAAAACCTTCATCAACAACCTGATAAACCTGATTGGGACGGTAATCGGCTATTTCTTCAAATTTGTTGTGGTGATGGCTGGAATTGTTCTGATGCTTTCGGGTTTTGCCTTTGTGATTATACTTCTGGCTACTATTACCGGTTTATATGATTTCTCGTTTTTTGAAAATGGTGAAATGATTGGTTTTTCGATACCTGTCTTTTTAGAGATGATCTTTTCGAGCCATTTTATGACTTTCCTCGCCATTGTTTCGGTAGCCTTGCTTTTGGGCATCCCCATTATTCTGATGATTTATCTCGGATTCAGGCTGATGCTTGGAAATAGGGCAAAGGTTAAATATTTCGGCAGAACGGCACTTGCTTTTTGGCTGGTCGGGCTGATATTAGCCGCCTACGTGGGTGTTTTCACCGGAAGAGATTTCCGCCACACGGGAAGGCTGACAAAAGATTACGAATTACCGTTGAAGCCCGCGAAAGTGCTTTATATTGATTGCTTGCCTGAAAGTACCCTCAGCGAAGAAGAACCGCATTTCCAGATTTTTGATAAAGAATGGAAGGTGATTTTTAAAGAAAATGATTATCAGATTTATGGTCTTCCAAAGATAAGATTTGCAAAATCGAAAACAAACGCAGTAAAAATTGGTGTAACGACTTATGCCAAAGGCTCCGACCGGGAAGAGGCCGAACGTCGGGCTGAAGTTTGCATTTATCCGATAAACTCAAACGATTCTACCTTCATTTTGCCAAACTATTTTAAGTTGCCAAAAAACGAAATTATCAGGGCACAGCAAATTAAAATGGTAATCGAAATGCCGGAAGGACAGATTGTTAAATTTAATCAGAACATGGAAAATTTGTTTTTCGATAGTCCTTACGGCAATTTTGAAAATATCGATTATCCGGGCAAAACCTATATTATGACCGAAAATGGTTTGATGCCCTATGTTGAAGGCGCCGAAAAAAAGGATGATCAAAGCAAAACTCAAAATTTTGTTATGCCTGAAAACGATTTACCTGAAATGGTGATTTTCGAAAATCTCAGCACCCTTTCGATAAATGCAAACGGGATTTAAACCTTCCGGATTAATGGGCCATTAAGATAATTTAACAAGCCCAAACGATCAATAATTTTTTAATTTTCAATTGTTTAATTTAAAAATCCCGCTCCGACAAAGCGGGATTTTTATTTCCGGTTTCTATTTTATTACTTTTGCTTGCTAACAAATAGTTTGGTCTCAAAAACATACCAGTCCACCATTTGGCGGATGTCAGTTTTTTTTAAAATAGCGCATTAGTGTTTTTTGACCACACTCAACATTCATAAAAACAAATAATCATGTCGAATAATAAAGCTGCCGAAAATTATAAAACCGAGGTTCTCGATGATTACCGTATTGCCTGCGAGAGCCGCCAGGCCAGTATTCTGGGGCGCAAAGAAGTCCTCACCGGTAAAGCAAAATTCGGAATTTTTGGCGATGGCAAAGAAATTCCGCAACTGGCCATGGCCAAGGTTTTTAAAAATGGCGACTGGCGCTCAGGCTATTATCGCGACCAGACTTTTATGATGGCAGCCGGAATGATGACTTTGGAAGAATTTTTTGCCCAGCTTTACGGAGATACCGACGAAGATTTTAATCCGGGAACTGCCGGAAGGCTGATGAACAATCACTTTGCTACGCGCTACATCAACAAGGACGGAACCTGGATGGCGCAATCCAAAATGAAAAACAGCTCTGCCGATGTTTCGCCAACAGCAGGTCAAATGCCCCGCTTGCTTGGGCTGGCTTTTGCTTCAAAATTTTATCGCAATAATCCGGCTTTGAAAACTTCAGACCAATTTTCGGTAAACGGCAACGAGGTTGCTTTTGGGACTATCGGCGATTCGAGTACTTCGGAAGGTGTTTTTTGGGAAACCATGAATGCTGCCGGCGTTTTGCAGGTGCCAATGGCCATGTCGGTTTGGGACGATGGTTTTGGGATTTCGGTTTCAAGAGATTTCCAAACCATCAAAAGCAGCATCTCAGAAGC
>CAYOWJ010000404.1:1911-3045 GCA_964407625.1 uncultured Lentimicrobiaceae bacterium | reverse complement strand
TTGCGACCTCAAGTATAAACAGCCAAAATTTGAGGTTCCAAATTGGCACCTCAAGCTCAGAACATGGTGGCCGTCGTTACCCTCCTTATGTCTTTACCGAGCCAGGCGTGGCAATGCTTTCAGCAGTTTTACGAAGCGAAACTGCCGTAAAAGTAAGTATCCGGATTATCCAGGCTTTCGTACAGATGCGGAAATTCATTGCTGATAATGCTGCAATTTTTCATCGTCTTGATAGAATTGAACGAAAACAACTTGAAACCGATGAGAAATTTGAACAGATTTTTAATGCCCTCCAAAGCAAAGACCCTGAACCAAAGCAAGGCATATTTTACGACGGACAAGTTTTTGATGCTTACACTTTTGTAGCCAATCTTGTGCGGAAAGCCCAAAAATCTATTATTCTGATCGATAATTACATTGATGACACTGTGCTTACACTTTTTTTAAAGCGTAATAAAGGGATTAGTCTTACGATTTTTACCAAAAACATAAGTAAACAGATGGCTTTGGATGTTCAAAAATTTAATACCCAATATGAGCCAGTGAATATTAGAGAGCTGAAAGAGGCACACGACCGGTTCTTGATACTTGACGAGAGCGAATTTTACCACTTTGGTACCTCGTTGAAAGACCTAGGCAAAAAATGGTTTGCTTTTTCTAAATTGGATACCGGGACATTAACTTTGCTTGATAAACTCAAAACGATAAAATCTTAAAAATATGTCAACACTCATTAAAAACGGAAGAATTATCACAGCCACCGACGATTATGTGGCTGATGTTTTTATTGAAGGCGAAGTTATTACAGCCATCGGAAAAAGCCTGCAAGTCAATGCCGACACTCTAAATTGTGCTTCAAATGTTTGCAAAGCAATGTAAATTTAACAATGATTATAGTATTTTTGGATTAAATTAAAAAAAACATGATCGGGAAAAGGTCAGGAACTAGAAATGAAAGCTGAAAATGAGGAAAATGTCAAACACGGAAGAAAATTTTAATCCAAGGCCTTACATGGAACTTGCCATTGAGGAAATGAACAAAAGTCTCAATGAGCCAAGACATGATGGAAAAACTCCACCTAAAGTCGGAGCCATATTATTGTTTCCGGATGGTAAAATCGAACGCGCTCATCG
>CAYOWJ010000404.1:0-1811 GCA_964407625.1 uncultured Lentimicrobiaceae bacterium | reverse complement strand
CCATTACCCGCTGATGATTACAGCCAGTTTTCTGATATTGCGCTGAATAAATTTATCAACGAAGCGAAATTGAATTTCAAAATCACTGATCCCGAGTTTCAAGAATTTCTGTTAGATGTTGGTGCATTAGCAAAAACTGGAAAATCGAATACTCTAAATGCAACTGGTTTTGGAATTTTGCTTTTTGGAAAAAATCCAAGAGCTAAGTTCAAACAGGCGGCATTAATGGCACATGTTGATTATGGTGGAAACAAAATTGAACCAGCAACCTTTGACCAGCCTCTCGTTTTAATCCCTGATTTAGTAGAAGAATGGCTTAAAAAAGTATTGCCCCTATCAAAAGACACAAAATCATTTAAACGGAAAGACATTCCTGATTTCCCAATTGAAGTTCTTCGCGAAGCGATTATCAATGCTATTGTTCACCGTGACTATAATATAAGTGGCGCAAAATCATCTGTTGAGATTGATAATGATAACATTTTGGTTAAAAGCCCGGGAGCCTTGTTACCTTCTATTTCTTTGGAACAAATGAATACATTCAAAGCACCATCCATCAGCCGAAATCCAGTTATTACTTATGTTTTCAGTTTAATGGACTATGTTGAAGAAAAGGGATTTGGAATGAAATCATTGAAATCGTTAAATGAAGTTTATAGTCTGCCTTTACCAGAATACTCATACCAGGAGCCTTTTCTAAGTCTGAAGTTCCCAAGAAGTTTGGCTGCAATGAAAAAAACGCATCAACATCCTGGTATCATTAATCTTAATGAAGAAGAAATCAAAGGGTATGAATTTATTAAATTGAAAGGTGTTTTAACCCGTAAAGAATATCAACAACAATTTGGGTATGATAAGAAGAAAGCAGAAAGACATTTGACTAAAATGGTTGAAGAGAACCTTTTGGGAAGAAAGGGGTCTGGTCCAGGTACCTATTATGAACTCATCGCGACATAAATCACGACGTAGTGTCGCGATATAATTTTATTAGGATAGTTAATTTGACTTATTGCGACATGAATTACGATAAAGTGTCCAAGTTTCAGGAGTTGTTACTCCTATTAATGGTTAACCTGGACATAAAGTTGGACATAGTGTCCAAGTTAAGAATGAACCTCTTTTTGATGTAAGAGGAAAAATAGAATATGAAATAAAATTGGGCTATAATTCAGAAATAATTGAATCGGGAATCTCAAAACGATAAAATCTTAAAAACTATAAATCATGTCAACACTCATTAAAAACGGAAGAATAATTACAGCCTCCGACGATTATGTGGCTGATATTTTTATCGAAGGCGAAGTTGTTACAGCCATTGGAAAACATCTGCAAGTCAATGCCGACACGATAATCGACGCATCAGGAATGCTGGTTTTTCCAGGTGGAATTGATCCTCACGTCCATCTCGACATGCCTTTTATGGGCACTTTTTCGAGCGACGACCACGAAACCGGTACACGAGCAGCACTTTTTGGCGGCACAACCTTCGTGATAGATTACGCCATCCAGCCACATGGTAAATCGCTTCGCTGGGCGCTGGAAACCTGGAAGGAAAAGGCCCGCAGCAAGGCTTTCGGCGATTATTCATTTCATATCTGTATCACCGAATTCAACGAAAGTATAAAAGCCGAACTCGAAGAAATCATCAAAACCGAAGGCATCACTTCTTTCAAAACATTTATGGCCTACAAAGGTGCATTGATGATTGACGACCGTCAGATGATCGGCATTATGAATGAAGTTAAAAAACATGGCGGCATTGTTGCAGTGCACGCCACCAACGGCGATATGATTGATTATCTCACCGAAAA
>CAYOWJ010000403.1:0-3047 GCA_964407625.1 uncultured Lentimicrobiaceae bacterium | reverse complement strand
AATCATAAATCATAAATCATTATAAATCCGGTAGAAATAAACATGCACGACATCGAACCTTATTATTCCTGGCGCCATTTGTACATCGCATCGGAGGATGAACGCTCGCCGTTTTTTGAACACGAAAACAGCGAATTCGAGTTTACACACGCCATTTACAATCATTTGATTCATCCGCAATGGGACGAGTTTGGGTCGGCAACGCTCTATCTTAAAATTTTATATGCCGATTACCGGCGTGGTTACGCAATTATCGAACTTCTGGGCGAATGGAACGACTGCCTGTACAACGACATCATGTTTCTGAAGCGCGATGTTGTGGATGTGCTCGTTGAAAACGGCATTAAAAAGTTCATTTTGATCGGCGAAAACGTCCTCAATTTTCATTCTTCTGAAGATGATTATTACCAGGAATGGTCGGAAGATATCGAAGACGGCTGGATTGTTGCCGTAAACTTCAGACAGCATGTAATCCGCGAATTTGTGGATGCCAACATTGATTATTACGTGGCTTTCGGACAACCATTTGATACCTTCGAGTGGCGGACGTATTCACCGGAGCAGTTTTTCGATAAGATTGATGGTTTCATGTTAAAACGACTTTCAGAATAATGAAAAAAGCAGCAATATTGACGGTTTCGGGAAGGGTTCAAAATGTCGGCTTCAGGTTTAACACCCTAAAAGCAGCCAAAAAAAACGAGATTTATGGCATTGTGAAAAACCTTCATGATGGCTCGGTTTATATCGAAGCAGAAGGTGAAGAGGAAAACCTGGATCAGTTTATACTTTGGTGCCATCAAGGGCCTAACTGGGCACGCGTTGACCACGTAAATATTCAACACTCACAAGTTCAGGATTACAAAGATTTTTCGATTAAATAAGTTTTGATGAAGCAATTCCTAATCCTGATTTTCCTTCTGAACTTTTTCATTCCGCAAACCGGAAAGGCCCAGGAAAAGCCCGTTTCTGATACAGTAAATTATCTTAAACTCAACAAGGAATTTATTGTTTCGGGTTTTACTGATGCACGCGATGTGCTGGTTTCGCCTGTAAAATGGAAAAAAAATCAATGGATTGGATTTGTAGCTTTTGCAGGAACATCAGCTTTACTCTATTCACAGGACGAAAACATCAGGGATTTTTTCCGGCGAAACCAATCCAATGTTGCAGATGAAACATCCAAATATGGAATCGAACCCTGGGGCAGTGGAATTTATCTGATTCCGCTTATCGGTGGAATTTATGTTTATGGCCTGGGCTGGCATCATCCAGAGGCCGAAACGGCCGCTTTGTTAACTGGCAAGGCAATGGTCATCGCGGGCGGATTTACATTGCTTTTTAAAGGCATCGCCGGACGTCATCGCCCAAATCAGGATGTGCCGGCTGACCACACACTCTGGGAAGGCCCGTTTAACGGCTTTGAGTACGTTTCTTTTCCTTCCGGACACACAGCCCTCGCTTTTTCAGCGGCAACGGTGCTAAGCGCTTACTATCACGAAAAAACGTGGGTGGCAGTCACTACCTTTTCGCTGGCCACCATTGTAGGTATTTCGCGCATTTACGACGACAAACACTGGGCAAGCGATGTTTTTGGTGGCGCCGTTTTGGGTTATGCTATCGGAAGGTTGGTTTATAATAATCATCTGAAAAAAAGCAACTTCACTGTTGTTCCTTACATAAACGGCCCATACCAGGGGCTTTCGGTAAATTACCTGGTCGATTGAAAGCCAGGAACTCAACCTGTTTCCGGAATTTATAATCCACTCAAAAATTAGTGCTATTTTTGATTTTTAGAAAAGGAAAATTTATTAGATGAATAAAACAATGAAGTTAGTCAGGGGCAAGCTGTTTGATTTTAAGAATCAGGCCAACCCCTTCAACCTTAGCGAAAATGCCCGGTATTTTGAAGATGGTCTTTTGGTAATCGAAGACGGGAAAATTTTTGCCGCCGGCGATTACAGCCAGTTGATAAAGACCCTCCCGGAAAATTTGCCGGTTGAAGATTTTGGCGATTGTTATATTCTCCCCGGTTTTGTTGATGCCCACGTACATTCGGTGCAAACCAAAGCCATCGCTTCTGATGGCGGCGAACTGCTCGACTGGCTTCAAAACCATATTTTTGCCAACGAGCGGCAATTTGAAAATGCTGATTACGCCTACGAACACACCCGTTTTTTCTTTCATCAATTATTAAAAAACGGTACCACCACCGCTGCCATTTTTCCTTCGGTTCACCCTGTTTCGGCTGAGGCCGTTTTTGAAATTGCATCAAAGTTAAAGATGTGCATCATCGCAGGCAAAACCATGATGGATCGCAACGCGCCCGAATATCTGCTCGAAAGCCCTCAAAAAGCCTACGACAACTCGAAAGCGCTTATCGAAAAGTGGCATCACAAAGGCCGCCTCCATTACGCCGTCACCCCCAGGTTTGCAGTTACTTCTTCACCGGAGGCTTTTAAAATGGCTTCTGCCCTGCTAAAAGAATATGATAAATTGTATCTTCAAACACACATCTCCGAAAACGAAACCGAAGTAATCATGGTGAAGGGGATTTTCCCGGTAAATCATAATTATTTAAATGTTTACGATAGTTTTGGCCTTTTAACCGACCGGACCTTGCTCGGGCATGGGATTTATCTTTCGGATGAAGAGCTTGAAAGGATTGCAGAAGTTGGCTCAGCCATCGTGCATTGCCCCAGTTCGAACCTGTTTTTGGGCAGCGGACTCTTTGATTTCCAGAAAGTAATTAGTTATCAGATTAACCTTGCAGTTGGCAGCGATGTTGGCGCCGGTACAAGTTTTTCGATGCTGGCAAATATGGAAGATGCCTACAAAATTGCTGCTTTGCGCAAGCGCAAACTATATCCGTTCCAGGCCCTTTATTTCAGCACGCTTGGAGGCGCCCGCGCCCTCCGGTTGGAAAATGAAATAGGGAATTTTGATACAGGAAAAGCTGCCGATTTTGTGGTGCTCGACCCTTCAAAAAACGATTTGCTCGCTTACCGGATCCAGGATGCCAAAACCATTGAAGAAACTTTGTTTGCGCT
>CAYOWJ010000402.1:0-3058 GCA_964407625.1 uncultured Lentimicrobiaceae bacterium | reverse complement strand
CAACTTCACCCGAAAACGGATCGGAATCCCAGTTGGCCAGGTTTCCGGTATCAACGGTATCAATATGGCCATCAATAGCCAGGATGGTTTTCCCGCTGCCAATTCTGCCGATAACATTTCCCAAACCATCATATCCTACTTCGTCAAAACCGGCATCGTTCATTTGACGCATCACTTCATGCTGAACATCTTTTTCGTTGCTGCTGGTCGATTTTATCTTTACCAGCTTTCCTAAATTCGCGCTTGTATAATCGGCGTATTTTTCTGCCAGTGTCCTGATTAAATTGAATTGATCCATGTTTTAAACATTTTTTTTGAAGGCGTCAAAAATACGAAAATTAGACCCCAAAAGGCTCGAAAAGACTAATTTTGTTGAAAAAATTCAGCAGATGCTTTTTGAAGACACGTACAAAACTATCGAAGTAAAATCGGAGGGGCTTTTTAAGGATAAAGGAAGCAAATTTATTGCCTGGGCTATTCCGTGCAACAGTGAGGAAATGGTAAAAACCGAACTCGAACTTTTACGTAAAACGTATTACGATGCCCGTCACCATTGTTATGCTTACATTCTGGGCTTTGATAAATCGGCCTGGCGTGCCAACGACGACGGCGAGCCCTCCGGCACAGCCGGCAAGCCCATTCACGGCCAGCTTCTTTCACACGACCTTACCAACACGCTGATTGTGGTGATCCGCTATTTTGGCGGCATAAAACTCGGGGTACGCGGGCTGATTAATGCCTATAAATTTGCCGCGCAGGATGCCATCGCAAACAATAGCATCGTCACTAAAATTATTAATGAAGTTTATGAAGTAAGATTCGATTACACCGACATGAACGATGTGATGCGCATTATGAAAGAAGAAAACCTTGAACAGATTGATCAGGATTTCCAACTCCGGTGTATGTTACAATTTGCCGTTCGCAAACAAAATGCCGACCAGGTTATAAAACGCTTCAAAGATCTGCGGAAAGTCGAAATTTCGTACCTGAAAACCTTTTAAAATTACTGGGTGCGCCTTTTTTGCAGCATGGTCATTTTTTCGTTAAACAACTGGGATTCCATAAATGGGTTTATTTCCTGTGTTTTACGATAAGCAATTTCGGCATTGGTGTAGTCCTTTAATTCGAGATAGGCATCTCCCAAAACAAAATACTGCCCGATGTCCCAGGGATTGCGCGAGAGGCAATTATCGTTGATCTCAGCAATGACCTGTTTATAGTTTTTGAGTTCATACAGGGCTTTTGCCTTCCAGGAATGAAAATACCAGATATCGTTTGCCAGAATAGCCTGATCGATGCTTTTCAGCAGGTTGTCGTACAAACCCTGATTAAAAGCGCTGTTAATGCTGTAAACACGCGGTGCGATGTATTGGGGATAAAGTTTTAATGCGATCTCGAAAAGTGTTTCAGCCGAAAATGTTTCCTGGTTTTCGAATTTTATCACACCTGCATAAAACCATGGTGGCGCCACATTGTTGGCCTGCCTGGTTATGACGTCGAAAATACTGGTCGCCTGCAGCCATTCTTTGGTTTCGATCAGCCGGATTCCTTCATTTATCCTGGAAACCGTTTGCGGATCAATGTTCTCGGTGGTGAGTTTATAGCCGAGTATCCACATCTCCATGTTCTTGATTAAAACAATGTCGGTACAGCGCTCGATCGCATTTTTAAGATAATCTTTAAAGAGCATTTCTTTTTGCTCAAGATTGTTGAAGGCAAGGAAGATTTCGTAATAAGGTTGCCTTTGCTCAGTAACCTGGCGCTGGAGATTGTTCATGGCTGAATCGCCTAAAATTTTCCCGGTATTCTTAATATTCTGGTTAATCACCCCTACAAGTAATTCAAACTCGCTATACCACCCGGTTTCATTAAGTTCTTCCTTCTTCGCAGGTAACTTATTAAGCATCGAAATATCAAGCTGGTTAACCCCTTTGAGGAGCCTCAAAGTATCGAGATGGGTTACCATCTGAGCCAAAACATCAACAAAAAGACTGAATTGGTAGACATTGTAAGTTTTTGTCTCGAGAAACTGCATCTTACTTTTGTTGTAGGTCTCGTAATTTCTAACCATCTCAGCACTGAGATCATCAAATAATTTATCAAATTTTTGCTGGTAAACCCTGCTGTTTCTGAAATCAAGTTTCATATAAGGCGAAAACACCTCCTGAGCTTCATGAAGCTTCTTGATGATCGAATCGCATGATTTTAAAGTTTTAAGCGAAAAGTTCTTGTTAAACTGGCCGCTCAGGCGCGTAAACGTTTTTGTAAGGCTGTCGGCTTGCTGTTCGATGCAGGTTTCGATGAGGGTTTCGGAGGCATGCTGGTAAAAATCGTAGTGTGTAATTTCTTCATTAATTTGCGTATCATCAACAATTTCCATCAAAACATAAAAAGCATCAATGTACAATTTTTCATCCACAAGATCAATCCCATAAACATACTTTTCGCTGTATTTGTTGTAGTATTTATAGTATTCGTCGCTCAGGTTGCTGATAATTGCAGTATCCACCGGTGATACAAAACTAAACGGAATAAAAAGTTTGACTTGTCGCTTAGCAAACGACATGACCACTTTATCAATCTTGCCTTCACCATTTAAAACAGGCTTCAGCGCAGCCTGAGGTTGGATATCCGCGAATCCCTGTTTTAGTTTGATCAGCCCAAGATCCTCAGCAATTTCGCTTTCCTTAAAATAATTCTTTCCGTCGGGTGTAGCAGGAACAATGGTAAAAAAGATGTTTTCGTAATCGAAAAACTCCTCAGGAGTAATTTCTTCGCCCCCGTTTTGGTTGGAAAAGTAAATTTTGGCTGTCATAAAAGTCCTGCCCTTTGCTTTATAGTTCAGTTCGGCACTCTGCGCAAATACCGCTGAAGTAAAGAGAACAGCAAGAACTGCTGATAAGATTTTGTTGTTAGACATTGGGTAATTTTTCATTAAAAAGTACATTGATTAAGTGATTTCATTTCAGACTACAATTTTATAAATTTTTCTTCTTAGTTTCGATTAAAATCTTGCTTTCTGGCAAATTAAATAAAAATGCATAGTTATAAATCA
>CAYOWJ010000401.1:0-3066 GCA_964407625.1 uncultured Lentimicrobiaceae bacterium | reverse complement strand
GGTTTTGAAACTGTCATTTCAAAATTCAAAGGAACAATTGTGAATTCATCCAAAATCGGCAGAGCGTTAATGGTTAGCCGTTCATTATCGGATGAAAGCGTAAAGAGTTGAGGCGCCACTTCAGTTCCTGAAAGTTTCCAGGCATCATATTCAGGATCGGCACCTGGCGTAGCCATTTCCCTGAATCTTACCACTGCCTCATCAGTCAGCCCATTACCTGCGGCTCTTATCCTAAGAAGTTGTACAGCGCTGTTGTGCGATTTTTGAAAACTCCTTGGGTGATGAAGCCTTACAGCATCAGTCATTTTTAAATTGGGTTCATCAACAGCTTTTATTATAAACGATTGCCCGGCGGGGATAATACCGGGGTTTTGGGTCTCTTCGGGAACCACTACTCCATCAACATAAGTAATGTATTGTGTGCCACCGGCAGGCCATAAATACATCGAATTGGAAATACCTGTTTTTGTCCATCCATCTGCATCCCAGTCGATAGCGCTGGGGTAAGGGTTGGGAATAAGGTTATTGCCGGCACCTTCGTAAACCACTAATGGAGTAAACTCGCCTGCATTCATCTGCCCTTCAAAGGTATAGGTGTGTGTTGCTTCCGGCGTGTAAATCATGTACCCCTTGGTTTCATCCAACAAAGTTGAAGTGGTAGTTCCCAGGCTATGCCAGACATTTCCGGCCACATCAAAATCGTAAAGATACGCGCCTAAGAAAAGGCTTGAAGTTGTATTTGCAGCCGGAGTAAGTGGTACCGAAATCAAATGATATTTCATGGCAAGCAAGTCGGAAGAGCCGGTGATGTATCTTTGGATGGTGGCATTTATATTGGGTGAATTGTGTATTAAAGATGCTGTGCCGTCAGCAGATGAACGGAGAATAATACCAGAAATTCCGGCATTGTTGTTCAGCGTTCCATAAACCGTCAGCGCTTTTCCGGAAGCAATGGTTAGGGATGCACCTGCTTCAACAGTAAGATTGTTGCAGAAAGCAGGGGCAGAAAATTCTTCATTAACCACCGGGTCGAAGGTAACATCAGGAATCACCACATTTTCCCTGTCATTGGGCATCAGATTGCCATTCCAGTTGCCGGCTGCACCCCAGTTGGCAGAAGCAGCACCTGTCCAAACAACGGTGACACTCGGATCTATTCCCCGTGTCCATTCATAGGCCCCCATATCAATGGCTGAATTCTGAATTCGTGCTTTTCCGCGAACATCGCTTACAACCATAGGATTCGGTGGTTTCACATAATTGCTATCACCAGCATTAACACAAGGTGAATTGCTGTACAGGCGGAAATCTCCGGTTACCTCATCTACAAATATTGGATTTGTGTTGATGTTGTTGTTGATGGCAGTAAATACACCGCCTTCGGTTACAAAAACATCGTTTTCTCCATTGGCATAGCAGGAATAATTTAGGGTTGCATGGGCTGAATTACCCCGAACATAAATTTCCTGGCCGCTGGTTATTGCATTATTTCCATAAACAATACAGTTGTTAAGGATCATCGAAGATTCGGAAAAGTCCGACATATAGCTGATTCCTCCCCCAATGTTTGCTGTATTTGAAGCAAATGTTACATTTGTAAAAACCGAAGTTGAATTCTCAACATAAACAGCTCCACCGTTTGTCATGGTAGAATTTGAGGTAAATAAAGCAGTGGTGACGGTCGGATCGCAATTACGGTTAAACATCCCTGCACCATATTTGGCCGAATTCGAGGTAATAAAAATATTTTTGAAGATAGGACTGGACAAATCCTGGTCATTAAAAATTCCTGCTCCGGCATAGCCAGCATTTGAAGAAAATGTCGAATTTTCGACAAATGGAGAAGAATTGAGGTTGTACATTCCGCCACCCTGTATCGCAAAATTCGAGATAAAAACCACATTTCTGATGGCAGGAGATGCTTTTTCGTTATACATCCCTCCCCCACTACCGTGCTGGATGATATCATCTGCATTTCCATCTTTCACGATAAACCCATCCAGAACCGCAGTTCCATCAATATCAGGTGTTTGATCAGGATTATAAATCACATGGTAGCAATTATCGTCTGGCAGATTTGGTTCGCCGATATCGCCGCTCAGGATGGTTTCGTGAGTTCCTCCGACACCGAAATCTGTTCGTTGGCTAAGTATTGTTTCTGATCCATCAAAACCTCCATAAATGGTAACCCCGTTTTTCATGCGGAAGTGGTAATTCCTGGGTGTGTTTTCCAAATCGTAAGATGAAACCGGATGATAAGTTCCTTTAGCCACCCAAACCTGATCACCAGCAATTGCCTGTGCAACGGCTGATTCGATAAATTTCCTGGCCGTTTCCCAACTTAAACCGTCTCCATTGTCATCCGGCTGGTTTCCATTTACATAATACACAACTATCAAAACCAAATGTAATGTTGATTCCTTTTGAATATTATAATCTGCGAGCGTTCTTCCGTCCAAAAGAATTCTCCCCGCAAAAAATAACCTTTGCTGACCCGCCGGAATCCCTTCTTTGTCTTCGATTTTTTGCTTAACGTTTTCGATGGCATCCGAAGGTTCCACCTCAAGGGTGATTGTTTTCCCGGTTAGCGTTTTCACAAAAATCTGCATTGCTTCTGTTGTCATCTGAAATGCTGTCAGGAGAATGATCAGAAAAAGTACATTTTTCATTATGATTTCATTTTTTCAATCAAAATTCAGCAAAATAATCTGAATTGGAATTGTAAAAATCTGAAATTTTTATACCTCATTTGCAAAATGCCACAAGTTTTTTTTCGCTGATTGAATTATCGCCAAATGAATCCGTTAATTTTCGGGATTAAGTACTAATACTTTTATCAATATCATGGATTTTCACGGTAAAATTTGATTCGTAATATTATGAATAGGAAGCACCCAGATGGGCGGCATTTGTAATGCAGCCCACATTTTTTAGACGCTGTCAGGTCCGCCAGCCGGACGCTGACAGGTCGCTTGCTCCTAAAACCTGTCAGCGTCGTAAGACCTGACAGCGTTTATCCGCTCGCCGGGCGGCATTACAAATGCCGCCCAAAAGCCAGGTTATAAT
>CAYOWJ010000400.1:0-3079 GCA_964407625.1 uncultured Lentimicrobiaceae bacterium | reverse complement strand
GGTAACTCAGGTTTGCCAGATTACCGCTGCTGCTTTTCAAAAACAAGGTGGTGTTGGCAGGATTCGGATACAACGAAAATTCATCATCTTTTTCGATTTCAGGAGTCGAGGTATAGATATCGTAAAAGTAAGCATCAAAACTTAAGTCAAAAATATTCGAAGTATTCAAAGTGTCAAGAAAAACGGCATTCAGCGTATCCGAAATTAAACCATTATTGCCCCAGTTGAGAAAGGTAAAGCCTTCAGCCGCAATGGCTTCAATCTTTACGGGAAGACCGTTAAAATAAACGCCCTGCCAGGGATAGGTATCTGGAGTAATGGTGCTGATGCGGATTTTCCCGGATCCTTCAGGGTAAACATTAAGTGTAAGTCCAACCTGGTTGGGTAAACCGAAATTCGACATGATGTGATTTCTAACCTGGCTGCTTCTTGTTGCAAGCTGGTATTGAAATTCGAGATGGTTATTCTCAAAAGCCGTCATCTGTCCCTGAATATTATTAGGATCGCCCCAGCGTGCGTATTCAGCAGGCATTTCGACAACCGTTTGACCATACATGCTATTCTCGCGTGAAATAATAACATCATTTTTGTAGGTTGTATTCATCACATCTGCAAAGCGGTTGATGAAATAGTTCCTGAAGCGGTCGTTTTGGATGCCTCTCAGCCAGACATTAATGTATGGGTTGCCGGGATCATAATTTTTCATGTAGGCAATATGATCATAAAAACAATCCGTCCAGCCATTTGGGTACATGGCCAGCTCCTGATCGATGAGGCAAAACCGCCACCTGAAGTCGGTTTTATCCGAACGGTAAATCTTCACATTATTCCAGGGCCAGTCGGTATTTCCCATCCATGATTCGCCGATGATGTAATCGTTATAATACGTCAGATCAAAATATTGATCAGCCTGTGTCCAGAAAGATGTATCGGCAGGATTGATCTGCGCAAAGGCCGAAACATCTTCATAAAACCCGTCCACCGAACCTTCGACGGCGCGCAAAACACCACCATACCAGGCAGTTACCGACAGAATATCGGTTTGTTCGGGATCAGCACCTTCCAAAATGCCAAAATACTCCAGGTCGATTTTCTCACGCAACTCATAAAGTCCGAAATAGCTTCCGTTGATGTACACCGAAACCGGGCGCCAGGCCGAGTAATAATTATTCAGGCCTGCTCCCATCGCCGATACCTGACAGGCATCTTTGTATGGAAACACGAGGTATTGGTTACTTCCGTTGCGCAGATAAAAATTGCTGAATTTCGTCCGCCAGGGCTTGTCGGGAATCACCGGATAATAAATGGGACCATCACCTAAAACTGCATCATCCAGCTCAACCCTGAACGAATGCTGTGGATTTGAGCGCGCTCCACCCCATCCACCATCCATCTGGATTCCTGTTCGCTGTGAAAAGATAAGGTCCTGGTCCGAAGTGAAGTATTCGACATAAGCCGACTTTTCCCAATCGAACCACCAGTTATCAAAAATCCCATGCTCCCCGTAAAGATTGTCGTTGGCCGTTGCCAGCGAAAGTACCGGAGTAGAATGGTTTACGCCAAATAAGTATGAAGAAACCGCATTTGGACTTGGCAAAATGTCGATTGCAAATGCCTTTGCCTTTAATACAACCGAAGAAGAAATGTTGATTGGTTCGCCTGTATAAAACTGAGAAGAGATCGTAGGCTCAGTGCCATCGGTGGTGTAGTAAATGGCCGATGGATCGAAATTCGGATTTTCGATGCTAACATTCACCGGCAAATTGTAAAATCCCGAAGGAACTGAGAAAACCGGTGCCAGCAGGTAACCGGAATATGGAATCGAAAGATTATTTGTTAACGACGGAGTTGCCTGATGAAACAGGAAAATATCGGAAGCCCCATCCGGTAATGATCCGCTGCTGTTATCCAGGTCGCTGCAATTTACCATTAATGAGCTTAAGAGAACCTGTTTGGGCGAAAAAAGATAAACAGCTTCGCCTGAGGAGGAAATTTTGAAGTTGGTATGAAGGAAATTATTCGGGTTTACGGGCTCAAACGCCGAAGTAAGATCAGTCAGTGTGACCAGCTTCATGTGAATGTCGATGTAATCATAAATGGTATTAGTATCGGTTGAAACCACATCAAAAGCAAGGCTGGTAATATCGCCGGCTGATAAGCCCGCTTCGGTGAGTTCCGATGCCAGGATCAGCATCTGGTGCCGTGCCCCCCAATACCAGTTACCGTAAGGTGCAGGATAATCGGTTGGCGAATTCTGGACAGTGCCAGTTCCCACAGCAATGCCATTTAATCGCATGTTTGGCCGTTGATAAGCCCGGCTCCCATAACCAGCAGAGCAGGAAGCCGGACTTCCATCCTGAAAATTAAACAGCGATGACCTGAAAGCTGTTGCAGTCTGATTAAAAACCGAATTCGTGGTGTAGCCAACGGAATTATACGAACAGGTATTAACCAGAATATTGGAAACCCCGTCCCAGTAAAAGGGAGCAGTAAATTCATGCGTATTCCAGCCAACCACAGGTACATAAACTCCCGTATTAATCACGCTGAAAAATCCTGAAACAGGCTTCCGGTCTTTGCCACTGCATAAAACGGCCCTGAACTCACCCGGTAAAAGTTTAATATTCGGAAGAATCCATTTCGTTGGATTGTTTGCATTATCGCTGATGGAGTAATCAAGAAGACTTATCGTATCAGAACCGGAATTGTACAATTCAATCCAATCGGGATAGTCGCCATCTTCATCGGCAATGGCGGAATAATTCATGTTGCTGCCCTCGTTGATTACCACCTGGGCAAACACTCCGCTAATAAGAAAAATAAAAGCAACAAAGGAGGAACACAGTTTCTTAAATATCATCTGATTATTCATTTCTCCGGATCATTTCAACTAACGAAATTTTATCATCATTCAAAGATATCCTCATCCTGATTTGCAGTAACGCGGGTATTTTTTCGGATTTTCACTTCAATACAATGTAATGAAAAACCTTGTTCCATCTTTCAAAAAACCGTAAACCGCGCTACCACAAATTGCCGACAAGTTTTTCATTGCATAAAGAAACAAAGAAACCAGATA
>CAYOWJ010000399.1:0-3089 GCA_964407625.1 uncultured Lentimicrobiaceae bacterium | reverse complement strand
CAAGCCCAAAATCGTGTACTGATCGAAGACAAGGACGAAATTATCAAACAAGCCACCCTTGAACTGGACAATGCAATGACCGGCCCTGACGGCTCACTCTACAAAGCAGGGCAAAAAAACAGCATCACCGGGGAGTACAACCTGCAGCTTACAATCCGCGACAAAGGCCAGGTGGTGTCGGTGTTTGTGGCCGATAAAAAGGATGGAAATATTCCTTCGCAAAACCGCCTGAAAGATGAGGTGCTGGCTTTGCAGTTCAGTTTTAAAATGCCAAAAAACAAAGATTATAAATTCAATTACATATTCAAATTTTAAAAACAGATAATTATGAGAAAATTAATGCTTTTTACACTTTTAGTGTTTTCGTTTGCCGGGATAAAAGCCCAGGAAGATATGTCGGTGGTTTGGGAATCCCGTCTGGAACATCAGATTTTATGGTCAGGAACTTCGCTTGAAGGCGAACACAGCTATGCTGCCTCCGAAAAGGAAATGACGGTTTTTGATAACAACACCGGAAAAACTGTCTGGACTAAAAGTTTTGGTGATCTTGCTCCAAATCTACGGAAGATTGACGAATTGATTCCTTTCTGGGCATCGAGTACCATCTTTTTGTTCGAACGCAAAATGGGAAAAGACCAGATTGTCTGCATCAACCTGGAGACTGGTAAAAACCTCTGGACCACCGAAAAATTCCAGGATCTCGACGAAAATTCAATCACCTACATCGAAGAAGAAGATTGTTTTGCCGTAACCCTCAAAAAGGAACTTGTTTACATCAAAGCCCAAACCGGCGAAGAACTGTGGAGCACCGAAAAATTCAAAGGCGTTGTTGGAGCCTATTCTTACAGTGGAGGCGACCAAACCATGGTGATGGTGAATTTTGTTCCCAGCACTTTGGGTGCGCTGTTTACAGGCTTCAAAAATCAGGTGGTCAGAATAAACATTAAAAATGGTGAAATCATCTGGGAAAACACCTACATCGGGCGTGCCGACCGGAAAGTGATAACCAAAGAGTTTTTGTTCGACCTCAATGTTGAAAACGACAAGGTTTATCTTAACCTCAGCGGACTGCAGGTTTACGATTACAACACAGGCGCAAAACTGTGGTCAGCAGCTTTCGATTATACCCCCGACAAACTGGTTGGAAAACCTACAGGCACAAAATTATTTGGTGTTTACCGTGCAGTTGCTGAACCAATTGTTGATGGCGATGATCTTTATGTGCTTGATATGACCAGCAAAAGCAGCCAATATGTTAAAAAATATGACCGCAATACAGGAAAACTGCTCTGGACTTCACGCGAAATCAAAGACGCCAAAGCCATCCCGGGGATGAGGGTTGAGGATGGAAAAGTGCTGCTTCAGATTGGCGGCATGGTTGAAGTACAATATCACCGCGAATACCGCAGCGGCGACCAATTAATCAGTGAAACAGCCATCAAATTCGAAAACATTAAACCTTACGGAATCCAGGCGTTTAGCGCCAGCGATGGCACCCTGGTGTGGGAATCGGAAAAATTTAAAAAAGGAATCACCAACGCCATTTCTTTTAATGGAAACAACATTGTTTGCAGCGGAAAAGAATTGTATTCGCTGGATATCGCAACTGGAAAAGAAAAATATGAGGTTCCTGTTGCTAAAGGTGGAGTTGGCCTTGCGCAGATGATCCTTCCTTTTAAAGATAACATCATCGTGGTTGTTGGCGAAAAAGGCGTTTCAACCTTCAACGCAAACACCGGCGAAGTAATTAATTCGGGCAAATACCGCACTTCATCACTCGAAGACCGAATCGATGATATCCTGGTGATGAAAACCGACAAAGCCGACATCGGCACCTTTGACCTGAATACCTGCAAATACAAAGATTTCAAAGCCCGCACCGGTGCAACAACAACCTTGTCGAGAGACGGAAACTTTGTGTATGTTTACGAAAAAAAGACGGTAACCAAACTCAGCACGCGGTAATCAGCGTTTAATTGAACGAGCGTTTAACCAAAAAAATTCCTTGTTAAATTAGGGCTTTGCAGATTTCTGCAAGGCCCTTTTTGGTTTCCTGCTTTTTTGTCACTAAAACGATGCAAACCGTTATAAATCATGTAATTTTAGGCGTGCTTTTCCATTTAGCATGATGTTTGATTTGCTCAGTTTTTATTGGAAAAAGGAAGGAAAAGTTATGGATTACAAAGATTATTATAAAGTTCTGGGTATCGAAAAAACAGCTTCCAAAGATGAAATCAAGAAAAAATACCGGAAGCTGGCCCAGAAATATCACCCCGATAAAAATCCCGGCAACAAGCAGGCCGAGGAAAAATTCAAAGAAATCTCCGAAGCCAACCAGGTTTTAAGCGACGACGAAAAACGCCGGAAGTATGATGAGTTAGGCTCAAACTGGAACCAGTTTCAGCAGGGTGGCGGTGGTTTTGATTTCTCGCAGTTTACCGGGCAAAGAGGTGGGCGCTCACGCCGCCCGGGCATGGAAGATATGTTTGGCGGCTCAGGCCGTTTTTCCGATTTCTTCGAAAGCTTTTTTGGCGGAGGTTTCGGCAACGATTCGCCAATGGGCCGAAGCAACAGGCAAACCAAAGGCCACGATTACGAAGCTGAGATAAACATTCACCTGAGTGATGCTTACCATGGAACTTCAACCATTTTGAATGTTGATGGTCAGAAAATCAAAATTAACCTTGCCCCCGGAGTTTCACACGGGCAATTGCTGCGCATCAAAGGAAAAGGCGGTCAATCGCCGGATGGCGGGCTTGCCGGAAACATCATTCTTAAAATCAACATCATCAATAACACCAGGTTTGAAGTGAATGATCAGGACCTGAGTACCACTGCCGAAACCGGTCTCTACACGGCAATATTGGGTGGTAAATTAACCATCGAAACCCTAAAAGGGCCGATGAGCATCAACATTCCAAAAGATACTCCCAATGGTAAAATTCTCCGTTTAAAAGGCTTGGGAATGCCTGTTTATGGCAAAGACGGCACTTTTGGCGATTTGTACCTCAAACTCCAGGTTAGCCTGCCCAACAATTTAAGCCAAAAAGAAACCGAACTATTCAAGCAATTGAGCGAATTGAGGCATT
>CAYOWJ010000398.1:0-3091 GCA_964407625.1 uncultured Lentimicrobiaceae bacterium | reverse complement strand
CACTAAAAGGCGAGTTTGTTTTGGTGGTTGAGGGGAAGAAAGATTGAGGCTTTGGGTTTTTGAAAAAATGCAACTTCAATGAGTGCTTAAAACCTCCCCAAAATCCCCTGTACCGAACCCAGATATCCGCCGCCAAAAAGGTTTACATGAATCATCAGCGGGTAAAGATTGTAAATGTCGAGCCGGTTTTTCCAGCCCTTTTCGAGGGGATTATGGTGGTTGTAAACTTCGTAAAACCGCTGGCTGAAGCCGCCAAATAAGGTAGTCATGGCAATATCAATTTCGGGATGACCATAATAAACCGCGGGGTCAATCAGACAGGGTTTTCCCTGATGGTTTATCATAAAATTCCCACTCCACAAATCGCCATGAAGCAGCGATGGCGAGGCTTTTGGGAAAATACCGCCGAGTTCCTGATACAATCTTTCAAAAGCCTGAACATCAGTTTTGCTGAGAGCATTTTTTTCGCGGGCAAGCCTGACCTGGGGTTCCAGTCGTTCGATGATAAAAAACTCAATCCAGTTTTCATGAAAATTGTTTCGCTGCTCGAGCGATCCCATAAAATTATCATGATCCAGTCCAAACTTTTCGGCTTTGTGGGAATGTAAGGCTGCCAGCGATTTTCCAAAGTCGTTCCAGAAATCATCCTTCATCGGGGCGGAATCAATAAATTGCAAAAGCAGAAACGAAAAGTCGCCAGCTTCACCTGTCAACAAAACCTCCGGAACATCGAATGAGCCTGAGCTTCGCAGCAATTCCAACCCTTTTGCCTCTTTCTGAAACATCTGCGGAAAGCGCGACGACATATTATATTTTAAGAAGAAAATGCCCTGGTTAGTTTTGATTTGAAAGGTATGGTTGATGCACCCACCTGAAATTGCCTGAACCGAAAGAATTTGAACAGGTTGGCTGCTGCCGGATTGCAAAAAACCGGTAACTTTTTCGAGTACTTGAGATGGAATCATAAACTTGCCGGTTTAGGCAAAAGTGGCTTCACTTTTATTTTTCGACCACCTTTTAAGCATTTTGTCGCCAAAATATAGGACAACGCCCGAAATAACAACCATGAGTGAAATGGAGGTAAAATGAAAAGCCGAAAACGCCTTGCTGAATGTAAGGATTATGTTGCCAAACATGCCAGCGTAATTAATGCCTTCCTGGCTTTCACCACCTGCCACCTGATTTACCAGCGAATTCAGGTCGAAAGTAATGATGAAGTAAACTACGGCAATAAAACCTGCAGCCAAAGCAACATAATGCCAGGGTTTGATGCCATCATTTTCGGTGGTCACAACAGCTCTGGCATTTGGAATCCGTGCCATTAAATTGTTGGTAAAACCATCAGACGGCTGACTGGTCGCAGATTTTTTCACCAGATTTCTTAAAAAATCATCTTCGATATGTTCGGTATTTTGGTTGATCATTTTTAATTCAGATTAAAATGTTTTTCCAACTCGTTGTACATCTTTTTGCGAAGCCTGTAAAGTTTCACTTTCACGTTCGACTCGGTGTAGCCGGTAATTTCGCTGATATCCCCGATGGACTTTTCATTTTTATAAAACAAAGTTAGCAACAAATTTTCTTCTTCAGGTAACTTTTCCATCAAACTGTTAATGGCATTGATTTGTTCATCTTCACTAAACTCATTCACCGAACGGCTAACTTTATCGGTGGTGTAATTGTCAATCATTTCCTCGTTTATTGCAGCAAATTCATGTTTTCGTTTCCTGCTTTGCGAAATGGCTGTGTTGTAAACAATCCGGTAAAGCCAGGTCGAAAATTTTGCCTCGCCTTTAAAGTTGGGCAATGCATTAAACGCTTTTAAAAAGGTATCCTGTGCAATTTCCTCAGCATCCTCGTGATTCCTGAGAATTTTAACTGCAATGGTAAAAACCATTTCCTTATGCTTGTTAACCAAATCAGCATAAGCATTTGTCTCACCTTTGAGTACCTTTTCGATGTAAAATTTATCGTCCTTGTATGCCATTCGTTGCATTTGACGGTATTTAACAAATACGGTTACAGGAAAAGCAAAGATATTTTTTTTCGGGAGATAAATTAATTTAAAAAAAGCATAAACCTTAGAAAAAGCCTGTTTTTGAATAGGGTTTCGCAAAATATTTTTTTGTTTTTGTAACCTGCATTAAAAGGCAACGTCAAAACTGGCGAACACAAAATGTATTTGAATGTTTAACTAAAAACGATAAAACAATGGAAGATGTTCTGGTCCCTTTGGGCGCTTTTACGATGGTTGTGGCAATTGTTTACATCCTTGCCCGCCGCAAAGAACGGCTTACTTTAATCCAGCATGGCGCTGATGCCTCCATACTGAAAATGGATAAATCATCAAACAGCTCCCTTAAATTTGGCTTGCTGATGGTTGGCGTTGCCCTTGGAATTTTACTTGGTAACGTGATCTCCGAAATCACCTCGGTTCAGGAAGAAGTTGCTTACTTTTCGATGACTTTGATTTGTGGCGGAATCAGTTTGTTGATTTATTACGGAATGATGAAAAAACACGATCAAGACAACGAACTAAAGAAAAAAGAGTAAGATTTTCATCAGATTTTGATGAACTAAAAAAGGGGCCCGCAAGTCCCTTTTTTTAATTTTGAATAATTAGATTCTTCTAAACTATTGAATAATGATCTTCTTGATGATGTCGTAAATTCCCTGGATGATCTGGATAAAATAGCTTCCTGATTCTTCATCCGAAATGTCGATTTCCTTGTTATAGGTTCCCTCAAAGTCTTTTAAAGTCTCGCTGTAAACCAGGTTGCCTTTGATGTTGTAAATATTGATGGTTACCTTTTTCTTTTCTTTTACCGAAAAACTCAGGTTAAACTTTCCATTACTGGGATTAGGAGAGAATTTAAGATTTTCGACTTCAAGATTACCTTTTTTCTCTTTAATGCCGGCACTTTTCAGTTCTTCTTGTGTAGCATCTTCCGGCTCGTGAATATTAATTTTAGTTTTTACAATGACGATTTTTTTACCCTCTTCGATATTTTGAACATCAACATCTTCACCGTCAACAATTATAGTTACTGTTTTTTCTTCACCTCCTTCGGCGTTTACTTCGCTGGTAACG
>CAYOWJ010000397.1:0-3098 GCA_964407625.1 uncultured Lentimicrobiaceae bacterium | reverse complement strand
GAAATATCCGGTGCCGGAACCATGCAGGATTGCCGTTTACCAAACCATTGATAGCGGTTTTTGGCGATAAAATCGTAAAGAAAATCACGCCATCTTAGAGGAATTATCCGGAAAATAATCAGAGCTTTCCAAATCCCGTCCATTTTTCCGGCGATCCTGAGGGCTGCCTCCGACCTGAAATAAACTTTGCCATCCTCAGCCAATATCAAACTATCCGGAAGAATGTGGCCATTTTCAAATGAAGCATTGTTTTCCAGAAACGTTTTTGCAAACTCCGACTGCAGCGAGGCAAATCTAAAATTACCGGCTTTGTCGTTACGGATAATAAAACTGACTGATGCGTTGCAAAGGTTGCAAATCCCATCAAAAAAAATAACCGGATTGTTACTTGCTTTCGTGTTCATGAAAAAAGGCTTTGCATTATAACAAATGCAAAGCCTTTGGGTTTATTTGCTGCTTTGATCATTTGGCTGATCATTGCTTTGATCATTAGGCTGATCATTGCGTTGGTCATTTCGTGGATTGTTGCGCTGGTTATTTCGTGGGTTGTTGCGCTGATCATTGCTTTGATCATTGCTCTGATCATTGCGTTGGTCATTTCGTGGTTTGTTGCGCTGATCATTGCGCTGGTCATTTTTTGGATTATTGCGCTGGTCGTTTCGTGGATTATTGCGCTGATCATTGCGCTGATTATTACGCTTGTTTTTGGATTTATTTTCCATTTTATCGAAGCGGTTGATGTCTTCTTCTTCGATGGCGGAACTTCCAAAATCGGCTTTCTGCTCGCGTTTTTCAGCCAAATCTTCGAGTGCTGCCGGGAATTTCCCATTCCTGTTAAGGGTAATAATTTCTTTAACTTTATCAATGGTCAGTGCCAAAAGATTTGCCTGATCGCTAACGTAGGAATACCACATCATTTTTTTGAAAATGTCGGTCTTCTGATGAATTGCATCGCCTTTTGACGTTTTCAGTACGATATCCTGGTTGGGGAATTCTTTGAGTGCATCCAGATAAACTGCATTTTCGTAGTTAAGGCAGCATTTGAGTTTTCCGCATTGTCCGGCCAGTTTTTGCGGATTGAGTGAAAGCTGCTGGGTGCGTGCAGTATTTGTGGTGACCGACTTAAAATTGGTGAGCCAGGTGCTGCAGCAGAGTTCGCGCCCACAGGAGCCAATACCTCCAAGCCGGGCAGCTTCCTGACGCATCCCGATCTGTCGCATTTCGATGCGGATTTTAAACTCCTCAGCCATCAGCTTGATGAGTTCTCTGAAATCGACACGTTCTTCGGCGGTGTAATAAAAAATCGCTTTTGTTTCGTCGCCCTGGTATTCGACGTCGTTAATCTTCATACCCAAATCGAGTTTTCGGGCAATTTTGCGGGCTTTAACCTTGGCGGTATCTTCGAGATCGACGGCGTTCAGCCATTTTTCGATATCCGAAAGCCGTGCCCTGCGATATACTTTTTTGATGTGCTCCGATTTTGGATTAACGCGTTTTTTTCGCATCTGAAACCTGACAGTTTCGCCGGTAAGCGTAACAATTCCAATGTCATGGCCCGGTGAAGCTTCCACAGCAACAATGTCGCCTTCGGTAAATTTAGTATCAGGAGTAACCCGGAAAAAATCTTTGCGGCTATTTTTAAAACGTACTTCAATGCAATCGAAACCCGGCTGGTCCTCGGGTAATACAAGGTCTTTAAGCCAGTTGTGCACATCAAGTTTACAGCAGCGGTGCTCGCCCATTTTTCCATTGGCGTGATACATCTGGGGCGGGTGGCAACATCCACGGCTTAAAAACTGATTATCGACGGGAATAATATTATTTTGGTCTTTTTCTTCCATGATGATGATATTTTTCCTGCTTTCGGTGAAAAGTGAGAGCAAGGCAGCAAAGGTATAAAAAACTAAGATACAGCTTTCGACGGCGTCATTTTTATCAGGCGGGCAACCGTGAGCGACAAATCGAGAAACACCATTCCGGGGCTTACATTGCGCTCGATGTGATAAATGGCGGTATTAAATTCTTCAGAAAAGCGCCCGGCATTGGCCTGATTGACGAAGGGTGAGAATTTTTCTAAAAAGCCCCTCTCCTCTTCCCTGAATTTGACAATATCTTTACCGGTATAATTCATCACCAGGCAGTTACGCAAAATGGTCATCCCAAACTGGAGGAAACTTTTATTGCTTTCGCGGCCTTCTTTGGAGATTTCGTCGCAGAAAGCCATGATTTTTGGCACGTCAACTGTCCAGCAAAGCCGCATCCAGCCTACAAACCTGTCGAAATAATTTTTACGGCCTTCGCCTTGTTTTATCAGATGAACAGCCTCGGTAAAATTTCCGTTGGCAATTTCGGCCACCATCACAGCTTCCTCCCGACTAACATGCAGCTTTTCGATACAGGCTCTGATGATCTCATCATCTTCAATTTTTGGTATTTTGATGAGTTGTGTGCGCGAAATGATGGTCGAAATAATCTGTTCGTGCTGTTCAGCGATGAGCAGGAACAAGGTTTTGTCGGGTGGTTCTTCGAGAATTTTGAGCAATTTTGGAGCAGCCTGGTAATTGAGTTTTTCAACCATCCAGATGATCATGATTTTGTATTCCGACTCGTAGCTGGTGTAACTGAGCGTGCGCAGGATTTCGCTGCATTCGTAAACATTTATGCCGGCTTGTTTCTTTTCGATGCCGATTTTTTCGTACCAACTGTTGAGGGTGGTGAAATAGTCGTTTTCGAGCAGCAATTCGCGGTAATGTTTGATAAACTGACGGCTGGTTGGTTTTTCTTTTACCGAGGTATTTGTCGAAACCGGGATGATAAAATGCAGGTCGGGGTGGATGAGTTTATTGTATTTGATGCACGACGGGCAAACGCCACACGAATCGCCAATGGTGAACCTGTCCTTATCGCGGCAATTGATAAACTGGGCGTAAGCGATGGCCAAAGCGAGTTTCCCGCGACCTTCACCGCCAAAAAACAGTTGGGCATGGCTAACCCGGTTTTCGCGAACCGTTTGTATCAGTCTTTCCTTAATTTCGTGCTGTCCGATAATATTTTTAAAAAGCATCCGGCAAATTTTGTTTGGTGCAAAGATAGATTTT
>CAYOWJ010000396.1:0-3099 GCA_964407625.1 uncultured Lentimicrobiaceae bacterium | reverse complement strand
TAAATCTAAACGGTCCTTCCGGCAGGGCTTTGGATGAACTATACCTGAAACCTTTAGGTTTAACCCGAAAGGAAGTATGGTTGTGTGATTTAGTGCCTGAGACAAGGTTGAACCCGCATCAAAAGAATGCAATCAACAGGACTTACAAGCTTTTAAAGAAAGAATACAACCTCCCAAAGGTTACCGTTCCCGAATTCTGGCAAGGCGAATTGGACTCAGAACACCGCAGGCAGGAAATCCTTAAAGAGTTATTCGATTCCCAGGCTGACACGCTAATATTATTAGGCGATTTACCCATCAAATGGTTTTTGAATTATTTTTCTGATAAGAAATTTGAAAACCTTGCTTCATTTGGCGAAACTCCTGAATCTTATGGTTTAGCCCACGAAATGAAAATTGATGGAAAAACATTCAGTGTAATTCCATTATGCCATCCACGCCAGGCCCAAAGATTGGGCGCTTCAAGCAAGAACTGGTTTGATTTACACAGCAACTGGGTGAAACAGAAAACCGATTTGCCAGGCAAGTAGTGAAAAAGCATAAATATTTTACGATGAAATCGTCTGTCCCAAATATTTACTTAATTTGGGACAACATTTAAAACGAATGGCTGTACTTTCGATACATAAACAAATTGAAGCCCGGATTAAAATGCAAGGCAGGGGCATAAAACAAGCAAAACTCAGGTAATGCAGCAACGGGTAACACAGCCTGAATCACTACCATCAAAATGGTGTTACCAAAAAAATGGATACGCATTTACCATACGTTCAACCCATCTTTCTACCCCTCCATCTCCACCAATCCGCAAAAACAACTGTCTGAAATGTTTGCTGCCGTTAGTTTGCCTGCCAGTACAGCTTCATTAATAAAACACATGTACCCGTTTAGCTTAATATTGTGGGGAGTTTCGGTAAGCAAAATATTTGCCTGTCCGTCAGCTCTTTTGCCGGCATTGGTTGACCATACTGCATAATTTGTGCGAGGGTCAAAAAGCAAAACGACGGCGATATCGGTATCTTTCGCACCCTTCTCCATTGCAAGGTTTTCCCAGAAAAAAGAAATGCTGTGGGTTCCGTTTTGCACCATCGAAGCCTGTGCTACACCGGGCAAATTCCCCTGGCTCACCCGCGCCACCGAAGGGTCAATAACTATGTTGGGGTAGCTGCCTGTGAGTGCATGCTCCAGATTATACGACATTGCCGCATTCAGTGCCGTCCGGCCATCAGCATAAGCACCAAACCCCAGTTTAACAAACTTTCGGATGGGCTGCAAAAACTGTTGAATCATCGTAAAACGCATCCGCTGCGCCATTTGCTTATCCGTATTTGGATGATTCACCTTTTCGGGCAAGGTGCGCAGGTAATATTTCCCGTGCCGGTAGCAACTCACCACATTGCCAATACGACCCGATACCCCGATCAAAATTCCGGTTTCAATGCGTGCCATCTTTTTAAAAATTAAAGGTTACAACTATATTACAAAGCTAACACAAATATACCAACGATATGATCAGGCAATTGTTGTACCGAAGCTGTCCCAGTATTATCATAGACACAATACGGACTCTGCTTAGACGGGGAGCGAATCATAAAGGACAATAAAGCAGAAGTAGATATTAAAAACTGCAGTTTATGGTTTCACTTCTGTTTTCTCAGTTTATTTGTAAATTCGCGAAAATTAAGGATTGTGATATTCTGGATCATTTCAAAACTTTAATAAATGAAAAGCATAAATCCGGCTAACGGAAAATTGATTGGCGAATACAGCGAACATACTGTTAACGAATGTGATGAAATCGTTGAACAGGTGCATCAGGCCTGGAAATTATGGAAACATACTTCCATCGGAGATCGCAAAAAATTGATGCTTTCAGTTGCTGGAATTCTGCGGAAAAATAAGGTCAAAAATGCCCGTCTGATGACTGATGAGATGGGAAAACTCATGAAGGAATCGTTGGCAGAAGTGGAGAAATCAGCCTGGGTGTGTGAGTATTATGCCGAAAATGCAGCCGGATTTTTACAGGATGAAATCATAAAAACCGATGCCAGCAAGAGCTTTGTAAGTTTTGAACCTATTGGGCCGGTTTTAGCGATAATGCCATGGAACTTCCCGTTCTGGCAGGTATTTCGGTTTGCTGCTCCTGCACTCATGGCGGGCAATGCCTGCGTTTTAAAACACGCTTCCAATGTTCCGGGTTGTGCTTTGGCCATCGAAAACATTTTTGTAGATGCCGGTTTCCCTGAAAATCTTTTCCGCACGTTGATGATTCCCGGTAGTATGGTGGAAAACGTGATTAAAAACGAAAAAATAATGGCCGTAACCCTCACTGGCAGTGAGCTGGCAGGCAGCAAAGTCGCCGAACTGGCCGGAAAACATTTAAAAAAGACGGTCCTCGAACTTGGCGGTTCCGATCCTTTTATCGTTCTAAAAGATGCCGACCTCGTGAAATGTGCAGAAGTTGCAGTCTTTGCACGTATGCTCAACTGCGGGCAAAGCTGTATTGCGGCTAAAAGATTTATCGTCGAAAAGGACATTGCAGAGGAATTTACAATCCTTGTCAAAAAGCAAATTGAGCTGTTAAAACCTGGCGATCCATCAAATCCGGATACTATTTTTGGGCCCATGGCACGTCATGATCTTGTCGAAGAAATTGACCAGCAGGTTCAGAATTCCATTAAAATGGGAGCAAAATTATTGCTCGGTGGCAGGAAAATGGACGGTGAGGGTTTTTATTATGAACCAACGCTGCTAACCGAAATAACACCCGAAATGCCTGTTTTCGCTGAAGAAACCTTCGGACCGGTGTTGGCAATCATGAAAGTTGAAAATGCAGAAGAAGCAATTAAAATTGCCAACAGCAGCAGTTATGGGCTTGGTGGGTGTATCTGGACAAAAGATATCGAAAAAGGCACCAATTATGCCCGTCAGATTGAATCCGGCGCCATTTTCGTAAATGGAATGACCAAATCCGACCCACGGCTACCTTTTGGTGGCATCAAAAAATCGGGCTATGGTCGCGAACTTTCGCACTACGGCATCAAAGAATTTGTAAATATTAAGACGGTTTGGGTGGGATGAAAACAATCGCCCCCCTCG
>CAYOWJ010000395.1:0-3124 GCA_964407625.1 uncultured Lentimicrobiaceae bacterium | reverse complement strand
ATCACCTCCTGTCGAAGGCTAACATTTATGACTACGATTATTTACAGAAAATACTAATTTCGAAGACTGCAAAAAAATGAAAAATCAAATCGAATCATCCAGGAACATTCCAAATATTCTTATTGTTGACGATGTGGCTGCCAATCTAAAATTATTGGACGACATTTTAAAAACCGAAGGCTACAAAACGCGTCCTGTACCTAATGGTGAACAGGCATTGCGGGCTGCAGCAAAAGAGATACCCGACCTGGTTTTGCTCGACATCATGATGCCTGATATTGATGGCTTTGAAGTTTGCCGCCAGTTAAAAGAAAACCCGGATTTAAAAGACATACCGGTCATTTTTATCAGCGCTATCGGCGACACCTCCAATATCGTCAATGCTTTGGCTTTGGGTGGAGTTGATTATATTCATAAACCATTCCAGGCAGAAGAGGTAAAATCACGGGTAAAAACGCATTTAAGAATTCGTAATCAAAGCCTTGAGCTTCTTCAACTAAATGAAAAACTTAAGCAACAAACCCACGAACTTCAGGAACTTAATGCAACCAAAGATAAATTCTTCTCCATCATCGCCCACGACCTTAAAAGTCCTTTCAACGCTGTTATGGGTTTTAGCGAAATTCTTATCGAACAAGTCAGGGATAAGGAGTACGACGGAATCGAAAAATATGCCAACATTATCCTCGATTCATCCCAACGGGCTTTAGATTTGCTCATGAACCTGATGGATTGGGCGCGTTCGCAAACCGGCAAGATGGAATTCGTGCCGGAGCATTTCGAAATGGTGAGTTTTATAAGTGATATTACACCTTTATTTTATGACATTGCCTTGCAAAAATCTATCATCATCAAAAAGGATTTACCACCTAAAGCCACTGTTTACGCCGACCAGGCCATGATACATACCGTTTTCAGGAACCTGATTTCGAACGCCATAAAATTTACTGAACCTGGTGGGGAGATAACCATTTCGGCAATTGAAAAAACAGGTGAACTAACAGTAACGGTGAGGGATTCAGGGATTGGCATTTCAAACGACCGGATTGAAAAACTATTCCGCGCCGACGAAACCTATTCAACCCCCGGCACCAACAACGAAAAAGGAACCGGCCTCGGCTTAATTCTATGTAAAGAATTTATCCAAAAACATGGCGGTAAAATATGGGTAGAATCCGCTCCCGGTGAAGGCAGTACATTCATTTTTACAATTCCAAACGCATGAAAAAAAATACCAAAAATAAATCAATAGCCGAAACCCTTCGCCAAAAGGCCGAAGAGTTGCTGAAAACGAAATCAGAAGCCAAAATATTAGCGCTTATTGAGGAGCTGGCTTTTCAAAACGAAGAAAAAGCAAAACGTGCTGATGAACTGCTTATCGCCAACAAAGAACTGGCATTTCAAAACGAAGAAAAAGCAAAGCGGGCAGCAGAGTTAATAGCTGAAACTGCCAGGTCAGCGAAACTCCATCATGATCTTGTTGTACACCAGATTGAACTGGAAGCGCAAAACAAAGAGCTCTCCATTGCAAAAGAAAAAGCTGAAACTGATGCCCGAAAATATGCTGGATTATACGATTCAGCCCCGTCAGGGTATTTTACACTTTCCAATCAGGGAAATATCCTTGAAGTAAATCTCAGCGGGGCAACGATGCTTGGTAAGGCTCGCGCTCAATTAAAAAACAGCCGGTTTGGCTTTTTCGTTTCCGACGACACAAGAGCAATTTTCAATCTGTTTCTGGATGAGGTTTTTAGCAGATTGCTAAAACAATCCTGCGATGTAACCTTGTTGGCCATGGGAAACAAGCCCATGTATGTTCACCTTACCGGCATCGTTTCCAGAAACGGAGATCAATGCGTTGTTACCGTGGTTGATATCACCGACAGCAAAATGATGGTCCAACTGCAACAAAGCGAGCAACGTTACCAGGCTTTGGTTGATTGGTCGCCTTATGCCGTTATCGTTCACCGGAATTTGAAAATAGTTTATGCAAATTCTGCTGCCGTTAAAATGTTTGGGGCAACGTGTGCACAGGATCTTGTTGGAACCAAAATTATGGATCGGATTCACCCTGATTGTCATCAAATCGTGATGGAGCGGATACGCAGGGGTATTGATGATGGCATCGATGCTGTGTTGTCCGAGTTTAAATATTTCAAACTCGATGGAACGATCATCTATGCAGAAGCACAGGGAACAACCATTACCTATGACGGCGCCCCCTGCATACTCGCCAGCATGCGCGATATCACCGGGAGCAAGCAGGCTGAAGAGGAAAAACAAAAATCTGATGCCAAAATCCGGGTGCTTTCAATGGCGATTGAGCAGAGTCCGGTTACCATTGTTATCACAGATATTGCCGGAAAAATCGAATTCGTGAACCCAACTTTCACTAAAACCACAGGCTACACTGCCGAAGAAGCAATTGGTCAGAATCCAAGTATTTTAAAAGACAAAAGTAAATCCGGCCAGGAGTACAAGGAACTCTGGGACACGATACTTTCCGGACAGAGTTGGCATGGCGTCTTTCACAACCGGAAGAAAAACGGGGAATTATTTTCGGAGAGCGCCTTGATCTCTCCCGTCAAGGACGATCAGGGCATCATCACTCATTTTCTGGCGGTGAAAGAAGACCTTACAGAGCGGATGCGAATCGAGAATTTATTGCTTGATACTAATTTAAAGCTTGACCTTGCTATGGATATGGCAGGTACGGGCTGGTGGGAAATGGATATCCCTACCGGACGTGTTATTTTCAGCAAGCATAATGCTGAGATGCTCGGTTATGCTCCTGAAAGCTTCAGGCATTCCAGGGATTTGACCAATTTGATTCATCCGGAAGACTATGACAGGGCAATGAATGCAATGCAGGGACATCTCAATGGATTATTTGAAAGATATGAAGTTGAATACAGAATTCGAACCAAATCAGGTGAATATATATGGTTCTATGATAATGGTTCTGTTGTTAAAAAAGATGCAAACGGGAAGCCTCTTACTGTAAGCGGTATTGTTATAAACACGACAGCACGCAAACATGCAGAGGATGAACTTGAGCAGAGCCACGCCAGGTTTAGTTCGATGATATCCAATATTTCAGACGTAATCGGCATTATGGGTGCCG
>CAYOWJ010000394.1:1963-3139 GCA_964407625.1 uncultured Lentimicrobiaceae bacterium | reverse complement strand
AGCGCAAAAAACAAATCTCAAATCTCAAATTACAAATCACAAAAGGCAGAGCGCTCTGCGCTAAGCGACTTTCGCAAATCACAAAATCTCAAATCATAACTCACAAATCACAAATCACAAATCACAAATCATAACTCATAACTCACAAATCCAAAATCCAAAATCCAAAATCATAAATCTTCCATCGTTCAAAAGTAGCAAAATTCTCTAATCAACATTAATGGCTTTTACCCGAAGTTCCTTTCCCTGTTTGACTTCCGGGTTAAATGAACCACAAAACGGGCAAGGGTCAAACAGGTTTTGAAGGTTAAATTCCATTTTACAATCCAGGCATTGACCTTTTCCCTGGAGAAAATGAAAAACAACAACTGCTTTGTCAGCTATTGTGCCTTTAATTGCTGATTCCATGGCAAATTCCATCGCATCCAAAACAACACCCGAAAGCTCTCCAACTTCAATTTCGATTTCATTAACTACGCTGGCACCGGCCTTTTCAGCGTATTGGTCAACAATATCAATAATACTTAAGGCGATCGAAAATTCATGCATAACATCAGCTAATTTCCTGCAAAGGTAAATTTATCAACTTAACCAGCTTCTCAAACATCATGATTTCTTTATCTGGCAGATAAATTCCGGCTTAAATGTATGATATGTTAAATTGTAAATATTTGGAAAATTGTTTGACTTTTATTGTCTGAAAATAGTACTTTAGCGCATTAATCGTAAGATATTTTTTAAACGAAAATTTAAAATTTGGAGGTTTTATGTCAAATCAAGTTTCTTTATTTGTTAAATGTCCGCATTGTGATAAATCGTTTATGGATGCCGAAAACCCTATTAATGGCGAACCAAGTATCAGGATAAATATTGTTACAGCCACCGAACGGGGCGTTTTAAGATTGTGCTCACTTTATGGCTGCTATGATCATGAAAGTGATATCGTGCTTAACGACAAAGAAATAGTAACGATTTATTGCCAGCACTGCAACAAATCACTGATGCGCGAAGAGAAGTGTGAACTATGCGAAGCCCCGATGGTTGGCATGAATATTAAAGTCGGAGGAAGAGTAAACATTTGTTCGCGCAATGGTTGCAGGAATCATTATGTTGCCTTTAACGATATTGCCGGCGCACTTAATAAATTTTACCACCAGTATGGGTTTAGTGGATAAA
>CAYOWJ010000394.1:0-1863 GCA_964407625.1 uncultured Lentimicrobiaceae bacterium | reverse complement strand
TTAGCAAATTCTTGGGAGCATTTCACCAGCCAACATATCAATAATTCTCCGGCCACCAACTTCGGTTTGCATCAACACTTTGCCAGGATTGCTGGCAGTGATTTCGCCAATGATGGCAGCTTCTTTGCCAAGCGGGTGTGCCTGTAGAACCTTCAGAATATGATCAGCATCCTTTTGGGCGACCACCATAACTACTTTTCCTTCGTTGGCCAGATAGAGCGGGTCAAATCCAAAGATTTCGCAGGTTCCTTTCACAATTTCCTTAACAGGGATATTTTTTTCATCAATCGAAATACCCAGCTTTTTACTTTTCGAAAGTTCGCAAAGAACAGTCGCAATTCCGCCTCTGGTGGCGTCGCGCATAAATTTGATGCCCCCGGCAATTTTGAGAGCCTCGCCAATTAACCCATTTAGTGCCGCACAATCCGAATTAATCTCCGATTTAAAATTCAACGATTCACGCGCTGCAAGGATTGCAATGCCGTGGTCGCCAACAGATCCGTTGATAATGATTTTGTCGCCTGCTTCAACATTTGTCCCGAAACTGATGTGTTTTTTGTCTTCCTCCATTTCGCCGATGCCTGCAGTGTTGATGAAAATTTTATCACATTTCCCTCGGTTCACAACTTTTGTGTCGCCGGTTACAATTTTAACACCGGCGAGTTTGGCCTCTTCAGCCATGGTTTTTACGATGGTTTCGAGATCATCCATCGGAAATCCTTCTTCTATAATAAACCCACAACTCAGGTAAAGCGGCTTTGCCCCCGAAACGGCAAGGTCGTTAACGGTGCCGCAAACCGCCAGCTTTCCGATATTCCCGCCCTGGAAAAAGATGGGATCAACCACGTACGAATCGGTGGTGAAGGCGATGTTTTTCTGCGATAATCCGATAATTGCCGAATCGGTTTGCGCATCAAGCCATGCGTTGCTGAAATATTTCACAAACAGCCCGCCGATTAAGTCGTGCGATAGTTTTCCGCCGCTGCCGTGGCTGAGAAGAATATTTTGGTTTGATGTCATTGTTTATCTGATAATTTAAGTGTTAAATGCGTGAATTTTAAATTTAATCTAATCCTCCCGGTTATACCGATACCACGCATGACACGACCCTTCGCTCGAAACCATGCAGGCACCAACCGGGTTTTGGGGGGTGCAAGCTTTGCCGTAGAGTTTACAATCTTTTGGCAATTTAAGTCCTTTTAAAATTTCGCCACATATGCAGCCTTTGGGCTCGATGGTTTTTTCGATCTCGACGGGAATCATCTTTTCGGCATCATATATCGAAAACTCATCTCTTAATTTCAATCCGCTTATTTTCAAAATGCCAAGCCCGCGCCACCAGTCATCGCGCAGCTCGAAAACATCGTACATCAGTTTTTTAGCTTTAACATTGCCTTCGGGTTTTACGGCACGGGTGTACTGAATTTCGACTTTCAGGTCGTTTTCTTCCATTTGTTTTACCAGCATAAAAATGGCCTGCATCAGGTCGACCGGCTCGAAGCCCGAAATTACACAACCAAGGTGATATTTTTCGGCGATGCCGTTGTACATTTCAGAGCCTGTAATCGTGCTCACATGGCCGGGGCCAATGTAACCATCGATTTTTACACCTTCATCAATGAGGGCAGCCATGGCTGGTGGCATGATTTTATGTGAACTCAGCAAAAAGAAATTCTTAAGCCCGAGTTGTAGAGCCATCATGATTCCTGCTGCGCTTGCTGGTGCTGTCGTTTCGAAGCCAATTCCAAGAAAGACAACCTTTTTATCTGTATTTTTCTTCGCAATTTCGATGGCTTCCATAATCGAATAAACGATCCTGACATCGGCACCGGCGGCCTTTTCCCTGTCGAGTGATGAAGTTGA
>CAYOWJ010000393.1:0-3142 GCA_964407625.1 uncultured Lentimicrobiaceae bacterium | reverse complement strand
GTTTCAAAATTTCATGCCGAAGCACCCATGCGCCTCGAAAGTATTGCCGACAGTACAATTCAGGAATCTTTTCCTTTCCAAATTTCAGAAATCATCAGTTTTAAACCGACGATCGAAGCCATCTTAAACGATTTGAAAAACAAAGTGGCCTTGCCTGAGATTTCTTCGAAATTCCATAACACAATTATTGAAGTTATTTTGGCTGTCGCTTATAAAATCCGGACCGAAACCGGCCTCAATAAAGTGGTGCTTTCGGGAGGTAGTTTTCAGAATGCCATTTTACTCGAAAAATCTGAGTATTTGCTTACAAAGAAAGGCTTTGAGATATTTTCACATTCCCTTGTTCCATCAAATGATGGCGGAATTGCGCTTGGCCAGCTTGCCATTGCAGCCAAACGGAGAAGCCTCGGTTTGATTTGAATCAGTCTTTTTTTTGAATTACCGAAAGAACATTTCCATTAACTGAATACAAAAATCATACTTTTGACAAAAACTAAATTTATGAAAAACCTCATTTTTACCTTACTGATTTTGCTCCCTTTTTCAATCTTCGCCCAGCAAAACAAGCTCGACGGCCAGATTAAAGGCGTGACAGCAAAGAAAATCCTCATTTCCGGTTTTTATGGAAGCGAACAACGACCTTTCGATTCGGTAACTGCTGATAAAACCGGAAAATTTAACTATTCCTTCTCCAAAAACCGACCTGTTGGGATGTATCGCCTGCGCTTTGGCGAAAACCGTTTTATCGACATCATCTATAATCATGAAGACATCGCATTTGAGACCCACTTTGACGCCATCATCGACAGCCTGAAGTTTACCAAATCCATCGAAAACCAGCTCTATTTCGACTATCTGAAACGCCGCAATGAAACCGAATATCGCCTCAGCCTGCTCAACCCTTTGCTTTCGCGCTATCCGTCGGGCGACCCGTTTTATAAACAGGTCGTCGATGAATTCACACAACTTAGCAGCGATTTGGAAAATTTCATCAATAATCTGATCACCGAAAACAAAACCACTTTTACGGCAAAACTGGTTAAGCTGGATCGCACGCCAATGCCTGATGCTAAAATGGTTGAAGATATAAGAATTGATTTTATGAAAGCACACTTTTTTGACCAGGCTGATTTTTCTGACACTTCGCTCCTGCGCACGAACCTGGTTTCCAATAAACTCATCCAATATTTGTCGTTTTATCAAAATAGCCAGATGACAAAAGACCAGCTTGAGATCGAGTTTATTAAGGCCGTCCAGGTAATTATGTTCAAAACCAAAAGCAGTCCCGAGGTTTATGCTTACGCGATGGATTACCTCATCAGCGGTTTTGAGAGTTATGGTTTCGAAAAGGTGATCACCTACATTGCCGATAACATCAATCTTGAAGAAAGCTGCGTTGACGACGAACGAAAAGCTAAACTCGAAAACAAGGTCGAAAGCCTCAAAAAGTTTGCCGTCGGCCTAAAAGCTCCCGATTTTACTGCCACCGACCTCAAAGGAAATAACATAAAGCTTTCAGGCATCACTTCAGAATACACACTTCTTGTTTTTTGGGCCACCTGGTGCCCGCATTGCACCAGGCTTATCCCCGACCTGAAAAAGATTTACCTTCCAGGTAATAAGGAAAAGCTTGAAATCGTGGCTGTTTCGCTGGACGAATCAAAAACCGAACTTGATACTTTCCTGAAAGATGGTGGTTTTGACTGGATTAATATTAGCGACTTCAAAAAATGGAAAGGCGATATTGTACAACTTTACGACATATACGCCACCCCAACCATGCTCTTGCTGGCAAAAGACGGAACCATCGTTGCCAAGCCCATGAATTTTGAGGAGGTAAAATATGAACTTTACAAAAGGAATGTTTTGAGGTGAGGATATCCTCAAAACGATCCATATTTGATGTCGTCCATTCTGAAATCGTGGCACCCGCCTTCAAATTCTGGTGCTTGAAGCCCGCTTGTAACGCGGGAATAGGTCAGGGTTTTTTGTATTCGCGATAAAACTCAAAAAGGTGAAACTTGCTGCCAGGTAAAATTTGATGTCGCTTTTCAAATTCTCGACATTTTTCAAAGATAAAATCCGATTGTTCCTAAAACCGGAAATCAGATCGAAACAACTTAACAGGTTGAAATCAGGATTTTTTCAAAATCTCCTCTACCCCCAGTTTATAATAAAGATCACCTTTCATTTCATGGATTTCGACTGATGGCTGAAAACAGAAACCGGCAACCTCATCTTTGAAAAATTCCCTGAGCAGTGCAAAAGCGCCGGAACCAACATTCTTTTTGCCTTCCTCCGGGTGTTTGTCGAGGACTTTAATCTGAAGATGGGCAAAAGCATGATTTTCGTTACCATCCGCAATATAAAAGCGGTCGTGGCAAACAATCCGGCTTTTGCAATTGAGCGGATTTACCTTGAGTGAGCGCTCCAAAAGTTGATGAATCTGGCCGAATAATACGCTAAAATCCTTTGTAATCGTGATGTTTGAAGAATATTCGAGAGTGATGTGTGGCATGGATTTACAATTTATGATTTCGGATTTCGGATTTCGGATTTTTGATTTTTGATTGACTGTCCAACTGCCGCCTTACACCTTACGCCTTATGCCTTACGCCTTGTGATTTGATTTTTGAGATTTGAGATTTGAGATTTTATTAAAGTTATTCTTGCATAAAAATAAACCTTTCATTTCCGGCTGGTGCGAGCGTGTTGTAATTTGGGTCGAAGTGCATGTAAACTCCCGGGCGCTGGTTTTCGGGGAAATTCCGGAACACAAATTCGTTGATCAGATAATCGAAAATATATCCGGCGTATTTTTCGCCGAGCATACCGGCAAATTCGTAAATACTGCTTGTATCCATAGGGAAAAGATTGTACTTGTACTTGACTTCGCCGGTGAAAATGTTTTCGGCAAATTGCCCTTCAATCTGATCCATCAAATAATGGCTGGCGTAAAGCAGGTTATTCACTGCCTTTGAATCGTTGAGTTTACTTATTTCGTACCAATTATTGACATTGACAGTGTTCAGTTCAAAATCCTCAAAATAAACCACGGTATCATCAAATGTTTCTTCGACATGGTAGGGGAAAATGTCTTCTTCGATTTCGATCTGTGCAACCGAAACCTGGTAAAGTGTGC
>CAYOWJ010000392.1:0-3180 GCA_964407625.1 uncultured Lentimicrobiaceae bacterium | reverse complement strand
TCCATAGCCCAGCCGTTCACGGCTGGGATTACGGGAAATGATCCGAACGTTGGTTTGCAGGGCGTTCACGCCCTTTTTACTCTTCATCATCCTTTTCCAGAATGTCAATTTCAAAGGCCTTCAAAAATCTTTGGATTTCTTCTTCGTACGTCATTGTCTGGTGATGTTCTTCCTGGTTAAAAATATACTCCCTCAGTTTCTTCACCCCGCTATGCGAAACAGAAGAAACACCAATCCCTTCCTGCCAGGCAAATTTCTGAACAATAAAATCGTTGCTGTTGATCCAGTGCGAGGACACCCCTTTTAACAGATTTGCAGCTTTTGATGGGCTTATCGCAGGCTTTAACCCAACCAACAAGTGAATGTGATCCGCAATTCCATTTACGGTGTCAACATAAATTTCCCCACCCTTCGGGTATTTCGACTTAAAATGATCAAAAAGCAAAGGAATTAATGTTTTGCTGAGTATGGGCGCCCGATCCTTTGGAGACCAGGTGTAATGCATCCAGATTCTTGACCAGGTGTGTGACATGTATTTTGATTTGGTTGGTTAATATTATTTGTTGTAAGGGCGTGAACGCCCTATTTTTATTCTTCTTACGATCATGTAACCCAGGGCTGAAGCCCTGGGCTAAGGAAACCACGGACTATGGAAGCCTACAGAATTTTAAATGACATTTTCTACACCGGGTCCACATCCACCACAACGCGTGCGGCTTTGAACTGGCTTTGGGTGCGGAAAAAATCGATGGCGGCAGCAATTTTATCTTTTAAAAGGTGGGTTTCCTGCGTCCGCTCAAGTTTGATGAGGATATTTTTAAGATAGAGGTTTTTAATCCTCGAAACAATCGGAAATTCTGGGCCAAGCACCCGCTTTCCAAGTGTTTGGCGTAAGCCTGCAGCCAGGTCCTCGGCAGCCTGGTTGAGAAATCCTTCCTCTTTGTGTTGAAGCTGAACTTCCACAATCCGGTAAAACGGCGGATACTTAAATTTCCGCCTTTCTTCAAGCTGGCTGCGGAACATCAAATCAAAACTGTTATCAATCACATAACGGATTACAGCATGGTTAGGGTTGTGGGTCTGGATGATCACTTTGCCACGTTTGAATTTCCGTCCGGCACGGCCACTCACCTGCGCCATCAACTGGAAACTGCGTTCAAACGACCTGAAATCGGGAAAACTGATCAGGCTGTCGGCGTTTAAAATCCCGACCACACTCACATTATCAAAATCCAAACCTTTGGTCACCATTTGTGTTCCCACCAAAATATCAATTTTCCGTGTCTCAAAATCGCCAATAATGTTCTGATAGGCGTTTTTGGTGCGTGTTGTGTCCAGGTCCATTCTTGCCACGCGGACTTTTGGAAAGATGATGGCGAGATCTTCTTCAATTTTTTCGGTACCAAAACCCTGCATCATCAGGCCGGTAGCTCCGCAATCGGGGCAGCGGTCGGGAATGTGGGTTGAATAGCCGCAATAGTGGCATTTGAGCAGGTTGTTTTTCTTATGATAAACCAGCGTAACGTCGCAATTTTTGCAAACCGGCATCCAGTTGCAGGTGCTGCACTCCAAACGCAGCGAAAAGCCGCGCCTGTTCTGGAAAAGAATGACTTGTTCTTTTTTGGCCAGCGCTTCTTCGATATGAGCAATCAGGAAAGAGCTGAAATGCGATTTCATGGTCTTGCGCCGTGTCTCGCTTTTGATGTCGGCAACCAGGATTTCGGGCATCTGCAGACCGCCGTAACGCTCCGTTAATTCGACCAGTCCATATTTTTTAAAGATGGCATTATGAAAACTCTCGATGGAGGGCGTTGCCGAACCCAGCAAGGTTTTTGCACCATGCATCTGCGCCAGGATGATGGCCGAATCGCGGGCATTGTAGCGGGGCGCCGGGCTGTATTGTTTGTACGAAGTGTCGTGTTCCTCGTCAACAATGATCAGCCCAAGATTGCTGTAAGGCAGGAACAGCGCAGATCTCGCGCCAAGGACAATCTGATATTTATCGCTTGTGCCGACTGCAGAATTTCCGTTTTGAATGACTTTATTCCAGATTTCGACACGCTCGAATTCGCTGTATTTCGAATGATAAACGCCAACCCTGTCGCCAAAAAATTTACGGAGGCGGTTGATAATCTGGGTGGTGAGCGCAATTTCGGGAAGCAGGAAAAGCACCTGTTGCCCACGGCGGATTACCTCATCGATGAGTTTAACATAAATTTCGGTTTTGCCGCTCGAAGTCACACCGTTTAAAAGCACGATGTTCTTTTCTTCAAAACCCTGCCTGATCTGATCAATCGCTTCCTGCTGTTTTGCTGTAAGCAGGATAGAATCAGCCGTAGCAACAGCATCAAATTCCATAAGCCGGCTGCTGATCTTATCAAAAACCTCAAAAACACCTCTTTTTTCGAGGGCTGTTAGCTGTTGTGCCCCCGTGTTGGCAGCCGTCAGCAGGTCTGATTTCTTAACGACCACTGTTGCAAAATCTTCATTTGCGGCAATCCGCACGAAGGTCATCAGAATTTCGAGTTGTTTAAAAGCCCGCTTTTCGAGATCATTAAAAATATCCCTGAGTTTTTCTTCGGAATGATAATCCTGGCTCAGCCTGACAAAGGTTTCGACTTTGGGTTTGTAACTGTCGGTGAGTTCTTCTTCGACCATCACCACCTTTTTTTCGATGAGGTTTTTGATGAGCGGGATTACTTTTTTGTACTCAACAATCCGCGAAACCTCCGAAACGGTCAATGTTTTCTGGATGTCAATAGCTTCGGCAATCAGGTATTCCTTATCGTTAAGCTGTGAGGTGTCGCCGTTAAAATCAGGATTCTGGATGATGCGCGTTTCGCTGGCCAGTTTCAGTGCCGAAGGCAAGGCCACATTCATCACTTCGCCCGGAAAACACATATAATAATTGGCAATCCAGTCCCAGAACCTAAACTGCAGTTGATTGATAATCGGAGCAGGATCGAGAATGGCGAGCACATATTTTGGAACAAAACCCTGGGGAACTCTTTCGTGGATGGTTTTTACAAGGCCGGTGTAGATTTTATTCTTCCCAAACTGCACCACAACACGCCGTCCAACCTCAATTTCATCGTTCATCTCGAAAGGGACGCGATAGGTAAAAGCCCCCGGAATTGGCAGTGGCAGCAGGATTTCGGCGAAGAGGGTGATGCGGTCCAT
>CAYOWJ010000391.1:0-3188 GCA_964407625.1 uncultured Lentimicrobiaceae bacterium | reverse complement strand
GGATAATCGAAGAGTTTGTCGATCATGCCATAATCGGTAAAATCGAATTTCATAGGAACTACGGCAACGTAGTTATTTTCGAGCGCCCAGGTGTCGGTACCTTCGTGGTGATCGGTATTGCTGAAAACACCAGTAATCCAGTAATAATCGCGGCCCCGCGGATCAACTCTTTCATCAAATTCTTCAACCCAGGAGCCGTTGGCCTGCCGGCAGATTTTAACACCACGGATTTCTTCACCATTAATTTTTGGAATATTTACATTAAGGCAAACGCCTTCAGGAATACCTTTTAAAAGTACATCCCGCGAAATTTTGGCGATGAAGTCTTTCGTATGGCTGAAATCGGCATGGTGCGAATAATCGTCCAGCGAAAAACCGATGGCCGGAATTTTGTCGATTGCAGCCTCAAAAACCGCGGCCATGGTGCCCGAATAAATCACGTTAATCGAAGCATTCGACCCGTGATTAATTCCTGAAACGATCAAATCGGGCTTCCGGCGCATCACGATTTTTACCCCAAGTTTAACACAATCGACAGGTGTGCCGGTGCAGCTAAATTCGCGGTATCCTTCTTCTTCATGAATTAATTTTACGCGCAACGGCGTTGCCACAGTAATGGCGTGACCCATTGCCGATCGCGGCCCATCGGGCGCCACAACCACCACGTTACCAATTGTTCGCATCACTTCAATCAGCGTTCTGATTCCGGGAGCATCAACACCATCATCGTTGGTGACCAGGATTAAAGGCTTGTTATTTATCATTTTTAAAATTTAAAGGATTATAATTTTGTGACCCCGGCCGAGATGATGTATTTCATTACGTCGGTTGAAGAGGCGTCAATTTTTGTGACATAATCGGCTGGAACAATAAACAAATTACCCGACCAGGCATAAGAATGCGGCAGATAAACCGCAATTTTCTTTTCGGTAATACCGATGTCGGATAAGTCTTCATTGGTAACAAAACCGATTTTTTGTAATGCGCCGTCTTTGGAGATATTCACCAGCACCGGCTGGTTAAACCGCTTTTTTTGTCCAACAAAAGCTGTCAGTAAATCTTTAACCGAAGTATAGATGATTTTTACCAGCGGAGCATTGCTGATCATCTTATCGATTTTTGAAGTAAATGGTTTAAAAAAGAACGATGATCCCAGAAATCCAACAAGGGTGATAAAAATCAGAATGGTGATTAATCCAAGACCTGGAATTTTAACACCAAGGTAGGTCTCAAAATACTGATACAAAAAGCTGTCGATCCACAAAAAAGTCACTTTTATCGCGTAAATTGTGATAGCCACGGGGCTAATAAATAATAGTCCCTGGAAAAAATAATTCAACAACTTCCGGTAAATACTTTTAGAATTCATCATTTTAAAAAATTAATGCCGCAAAAGTAGTGATTTCATTTTTAACCATGTTTTGACTGATTTATTCCTCGTCAGGTGGGCTGAAAGCTGCTGGATTTAAAAGAGCAGTTTACTGATTTTAAAAATTCTTCAATGCTTCAAAAATCTTTTCGGTAGGAAAACCAACGACATTAAAATAAGATCCTTCGATTTTTGTGATGCCCACAAACCCGATCCACTCCTGGATTCCGTAACTTCCGGCTTTGTCGAAAGGCTGAAAAACATCAACATAATACACAATTTCTTCCTTCGACAGTTCCCTGAAATACACCAGTGTTGAAACAGCGAATGAGGTCATTTTTTCCTTCGACATCAGGCAAACGCCGGTAATGACCTCGTGCTTCCGGCCCGAAAGTTTGGTCAGCATGTCGATGGCATGTTCGCGGTCGTTAGGCTTATTGAGGATTTCGTCACCCAAACATACGATGGTATCGGCAGTAATTAAAAGTTCGTCATCTTCAAATTCATCGGCCAAAAAAGCATTGGCTTTTAATTCGCACAGGAAAATGGCAACTGCCTCTTTTGAAAGCTTCGGAGGAAAAACCTCGTCAACAGGCTTAACGCGCACCTCGAAAGAAATTCCCATTTCGTGCAACAATTGCTGCCTTCGCGGCGAATTTGAGGCAAGAATGATTTTATATTTTTTGGTATTTTCGGGAAGCATTGCCTTCGATTATTTTAACATACCATTAACCCGGGTAATTTCACCGTCGGTTTTGGCTGGATTTAATTTCAGAATTTCGCACATCAGCACGTAAAGGTCGGTATTTGGGAATTTTGGATTCACAAAACCTTGTTTGAAGGCTGGACCTGTGGCATAAAAAATAGCATGCATGTCGGTGTTGGCGTTATCAAAACCATGTGCGCCGCCGTTGTAACCATCATTATTACCAAAGTCAACGCTCCATGAACTATCGGAAACAACCACAAAATCGAGTGTTCGGGGATTGGTTCCAAAATGCAGTCGCTCGGGAAGCTGGCCTGTTCGCCAGGATTTCAGATGTGGGATTTTTTGCAGCGCAATGTCAAGCTCATCATCAAAACCCGGATTTGCTTTAATGGTAAAAACCGGGTTGTTTCCCTGGATATCGGCAACCCAGGCCGAATCGATAAAGTCGGATAGATTTATGAGCCGGTCAGCCGAAATCGGGCACATGCCATGATCGGAGGTTACAATAAAATTTACCTCAGCAGCAACCGGCAGTTGTTGAAGTTTTTGGATAAAAACGCCTAGTAAACTATCCAAACGCTCAACACAAGTCACAATTTCAGGGCTACCGGGGCCAAAATCATGGCCTACGCCGTCAGGCTCATCAAAATACCACATAATCAGGTGGGGCCGTTGTTCTTCCGGCAATTGCAGCCATGAAATAATGGTGTCGATGCGGTTATCATAAGGCATTTTATGCTTGTATTTTTTCCAGATTGAAGGCCTTACTCCTGTGATGGCAGCTTCAGAACCCACCCAGAAAAGGGTTGCCGATTTAACACCCTGGTTTTCGGCGGTAACCCAGATGGGTTCACCTCCATAAAAGCTACCATCCTCCACAGCTTTTCTGTCGCTGACCGCATAATGGGATTTTAGCTCCGGATCGTAAAACTCATTGAGTACAATCCCGTGATGGTCGGGATAAAGACCGGTGGCCATGGAATAATGGTTCGGAAAAGTTTTTGTTGGGAAAGATGGAATAATCGCTTCAGCTTTTACGCCGGAGGCAGCGATTTTGTCGAGATTTGGCGTATGGGCTTTATCGGGATAATCCCACCTGAAACCATCCAT
>CAYOWJ010000390.1:1703-3196 GCA_964407625.1 uncultured Lentimicrobiaceae bacterium | reverse complement strand
TAAATACGGATGGTGGCGCTTTTGCCTGTATTCACTGAGTTGTACATAATGGAGCCGTTGAGTTTTACCTGCGGATTTGTTGCAGTCGAAATCTTTGAAATGGGCAGGTCTTTTGGAATTTCAAACCGAAGTTCGTGCTGGCCTTTGCCGTTATAAACCTCATTCAGCGGAACTTCAACCACCACGCCACTTTCTTTCCATTCCAGGTTTACCCTGGTAACTGCCACCGGGCTGTCGAATTTTGATAAAAGCGGAATGACGCAGACTGCATTTGAAACCAGGTCACCATTTACGTTTCCGCCGTCGATGCGGATGTTCCCGCTGATGACAAGCTCGGCTTTATTTTCGGCAACATCAAAATAAAATTCCTTTTCGGGTTTGTTGTTGCTGAATGAATACGACACCTTGATGTTGTTTCCGGGTTCGTTGTAACATTCGTCATAGAGATAGCTAACTTCACAAACCACTTCACCCAATTTTCTGTCGCCAATACGTGCGCAATTCGAGTTGATAGCCGGCTTTTTGGCACAGCGGATGGCTTTTTCACCAACTTTAAGGCTGTAACGCACCACGCCTAACTCGCTGCCCGCATTGCCGATGTACACCGAAGCCAGCAATGCTTTGCTTTTCTCGATTCCGGTCTGGCATTTGGCTTTCCGTTCATCGATAAAAATCTCCATCAGCTTCCCGAGCTGGCTTTGGGCCTGGATAATTTCTTCTACCGAAGTAAATTCATCCAGTAAATCCAAAGCTTTATTCATTTCTGAAGTCAATTGTTCGTCTTTTGCACGGAAATCGGCAACCAACTCTTCCAAATCAAAAGTTGTGAAAGGATATTTTACAAAATATTGAAATTTGACTTCTTTGGTTTTTTTGTCGGCGGATTTTTCCCAGTAAAAATCATCAACCTTCGCAGCCGAAATCCCCTGAAGATAATCCCGTTTTCCTGATTGTGTGGTTATTACGTCGGAATAGCTCTGATAAAGTTGTGTGAATTTATCGGCAGTAATTTCCTCGCTTTTCGAAACCGAAGATGCTGAAATATAATCTGCTACCGAGGTCACAATCTGCGCTTTAACATTAACAAGGGCGTTGGCTTTGGCATCTTCGATGGTAAGCCCGTTTCCGATACCAATTATCGAACCGCGCTCCATGCTCATTGTCCAGTCCGGTTTTTTACCACTTTCTTCGACAACCTTAAACTGGGCCAGAACTACGGAAGTGGAGTAGCAAAGGAGAAAGAAAGTAAATATTGATGCTTTTTTCATAGCTCAGGATTAATTAGTTATTGCAAGATTCTTGAATTTGAAGAAGTTTTCTTTGATAAAGAATTTGATAAACTTCACTTCCTTCACTTTTGGGAATTCGCATACCATTTCGGTGTTTACGTCAGGTATTAAGGTAACATCAAGCCAGTTATCACTTGCCTTTTCAGCAATTTTCATCTGTTCAATTTTAACCTCAGCGCCTTTTTCGTTGATGAGCATGGTTTC
>CAYOWJ010000390.1:0-1603 GCA_964407625.1 uncultured Lentimicrobiaceae bacterium | reverse complement strand
AGGTCGCACTGGGTATTATAATATTCGATGATGGCTTCCTTGCCTTTTTCGAGCATCACTTTGTATTTTCCGTTTCGTGGATCAATTTGTTTAAATGCTGAGTTGTAAGCCGCAGTTTCGGTATTTCCGGCACCCTTAAGCGCTTGTGTTGCCGTTGCGTAAACATTTCCTGAGTAGCGGTCGGCCAGATTAAATACGATTTCCATATTATAGGTGTACATCGCTGGTGTAGTTGGCGTTACGTCACTGCTGATAATCATCAGTTCAGGATTCATGATAAAGAGCGGGGCATCATCCATCGCGCTCAGTCCATTCAAACCAATGATTTGACGCATTTTTCCAAGGAGCATTTCCTGGACGCCCTGTGGCATTTTCATCAATTCTTCAGGAATTACGGGAGCGATGGCAATTCTGGCGTTGTCGTCACTTTTTCCTGAGCTGTTTTGTGCGTTTGCAAAATTGAAAAGCATCAGAGCCATCAAAATTGCCGGTAAAATATTTTTAAACATTTTCATAATTGTACTTTTTTTTAGAATTATTTTTCACCCAGAATGAGCCAGGCTTCACCAAGCCCGCGCTGATAAATTTTTGAATCGATATTGAAAGGCTCTCCCGAAAGGTATTTTGATAATGATGAGGCGAATCGGCGTGTATCCATGGCTGTTTCGCGGCCATTATTCATAAATGTCATGGGGATGCGAACCTGCTCAAAACGCATCATGGTTTCGGTGGCATCAACTGTCGAAAACCTTCCGGACACTGTGTTTTCGTTCATCCAGTTTTCGATGTGAAAACTGAGCATGTCGCTGGTTCCGTTTACATCATATTCCTGCTCCAGATCAACACCGGCATTATCCCAGACTCTGACAACCAGTTTAACTTCACGGCCATTTTTAAACATATCGTCAAAAAAAGTCATCAACTGGCCATTGAAATTATCCATGTGGCTGAGAACGGCTTCTTCGAGCAAAAGGTCAACAGAGGCCGATGAAGATGGCGCGCCGGCACCGGCAACACCAGCAACCTGTTTATTGGTGTAGGCGTCTAATCCTTTCATAGTAAAGGTGATGTAATTATTCGGGCCTTGCCGTTTTACGATGAAGTCGAGATCGAGGATGATATCGGCTTTTGCGGTTCTTTTTAAAATATCGATGGGCGTTTCGGAGATAGCCGCCCCTGAACTTTTGGATTGCAGCATCGAAATCTCGGCACTTTCGCTTTCGATACTTTTAAGTGATTGTTCGAGGTCTTTCAACGGGAAACCTCTGTCGGCCATGATCGCACCCATTTTAATCATTACCAGGCGAAGTTCGTCACTTTCCTGTAAAGCCTTTTTATAATCAGGCAAAACCTGGTCTTTTCCGTTGGCATTTACGGTCATGGTATAACCTTTTTGAACGCAGAAATTGTCGCTTGGGACAACCATAATGATTGGCTTTTTTGCCTGGCCAAACATTAAAATTGCCATCAGGACAAATGCAATCGTGAATAGACTTTTCTTCATGTTTTTATATCTTTAATTGAAATTGAATGATTTAGGATTTAAGAATTAAGATTTATGATTTGTGAAAGTCGCTAAGCGCTTAGCGCATAGCGCTCTGCC
>CAYOWJ010000389.1:0-3206 GCA_964407625.1 uncultured Lentimicrobiaceae bacterium | reverse complement strand
ATGGTTTCGAGTGCTTTTACACGGTCGGTCCAACCCTGATTTACGTCCACGCACAGTGGCCGGTCGGTTACAGAGCGGATGGTTTCGATCATTTGGCGGTCGGTTGCCAGCCCGAGTTTTACTTTCAAAATTTTGTATTTTGCAGCTTCGGCTACTTTTTGCCGGACAATTTCGGGTGTATCGATGCCGATGGTAAAAGACGTGTTGGGCGTATCGGCAGGGTCAAATCCCCAGATTTTATACCAGGGTTGCTTCAACAGTTTACCAACCAGATCGTGAAGGGCAATATCCACAGCGGCTTTTGCGGCGGTATTTCCCGGCATCACCGAATCAACATATAGTAAAATGTCGTCCATCTGAAACGGATCGGTGAACTGGCTCAAATCGAGCGATGAAAGGAAGCGGGTGGCGGTTTCAATGCTTTCGCCAAGATAAGGCGGCATGGATGCTTCGCCATAACCAATCACGCCATCAATTTCGATGCGTGTGAGTACGTCGGGTGTGGTTTTGCGTGAACTGTTGGCCAGCGTAAAAACATGTTGCAGTTGCAGTTCGTACGGCAAAAAACTTAGCGACAAGCCTTTTTTGGAAGGTGGGATGACCGTTTTCCCGGAGGTTGCAAAAAGCGTTTCTACTCCGGTCATCCCGGCCAGTGCAAATAATCCGGCGGTTCGTAAAAAATTGCGGCGGTCGGTTTTCATAAAAAAGCGTTTATGGTTTAATAGTGTACCAGGGATGATCTTTAACCATCACAATTCCTTCGGTGTTTAGCGAATTCAGGATTCGGCGGGCAGCAACGTTTTTCCTTGTAGTGACAAATTTCGGATCGGTGGGAACGATGCTACTGATGTGCACCCTGCCCGAGGCATGGATGAAATTTCCATTATCAAGATAAATCCCCACATGGCCGATCCGTTGTGCTGAACTTCCGAAAAAGAGCAGATCGCCGGCTTTCAGGTTGTTCATGTTCGTATAATCAATCGCTTCGCCATACTTAGCTTGCTGCGAGGCATCGCGGGCAAGGATAATTCCCTGCGAATAATAAGCCAGTTTAACGAAACCTGAACAATCAACTGCCTTGCTTGAAGTTCCTCCCCACAAATAAGCCGAACCCATCATTTGCCGGGCAACCGACAAAACAGCCTGAACATTTGGTTCCAAATTACTCCATTCATCAAACGAAATGCAATCTGATTTTTTGACAAATCCGCTCCTACCATCAGGAATCCTGATTTTAAAAAATCCTTTTACCGTCGTTTCAACTTCGAAGAGGTTGCCGAGTACCAAATCGGAAACAATTTTACCTTTTTTACCGGGAGCATCATAAACATAGCCAGTCATGCAGTTAAAAAGAAAGCGGTTTGAGGCTTTCCAGCGATTTAATTCTTTTTGATCAACTCGTTCAAAACCGCTGGTATCCATCCAGCCAATGTAGTTTTCGGGAGTTTGAACCCTGCACCATTTTTCGTTACAATCCAAAACTTTTAACGGTGTTCCCATCATCACCTGAGAAGCCAATTCGGCTGCGTGATCAGGTGAGGTGCGCAGGTTAGATACCGATAAAGTAGCCAACGCCCATGTTTTGTCTCCCAGCTTAGAATCTGGTAAAAGCCTGATCGAATCAATAAATGAAAGCTTTTTTTCAGTCAGAAAACGGATGATTTGCGCTTTCGAGTCCGGCAAATCGGTTTCGCCGGAAACAACAACGATGGGTTGAAGCGTGTCTTTAAATTCAATTTCGAGAATGGCAACCCTTTTATCGGGCACAAGCTGTTTTTGCAGCGATTGCAGTTCCTGCGTAAGCGCTTTAAACGACGTGCTTTGCGCCATCACCAATGTGCCGACACAAAGCATTAGCAACAGGAAACCGGATTTTTTAAAATAATTCTTCATTATGGTATTAAATATCAGGCTGCAAAAGTAAGTCTTTGTTTGAAGCCAATAGTTTTTCAAATACTCCCGCTTTTCCAAGCCTCCTAATGTTGAGTATTCTGCTTCTCAATTTCCTGGCTGTTTTTTTTCGAATATTTCCATTGCAGGAAAAGAAATACCGGGATACCGGATAAAATCAGGATCATTCCGATGGCTGCTTCGCGAGGCCGGGTAGCAATTGTATTAAAAAATAAAAACCCGCAAAAAATAATGAAAATTGCCGGTACCACCGGGTAACCCCAGACTTTGTAAGGACGGTGGGCATCACGCATTTTACGGCGTAAGATAAACACGCCGAGTGATGTGGCTCCGTAGAAGATAAACACAGCAAAAATAATCATGTCGGTCAACTGATCGAAAGTACCCGAAAGTACCAACACCGAAGCCCAGATTCCCTGCCACAACAACGAATTACTGGGAACATTGACGTTGTTCAGTTTGCCGATGCCTGAGAAGAAAAGCCGCTCCCGGGACATTGCGTAATACGGTCGGGCGCCCGTAAGAATGCTGGCGTTGGTGCATCCCAGCGTTGTTATCAAAATCAGCAATGAAATAAAAAGTACTCCACCGGTTCCCCAGAAACTCCGCACCGCTTCAACAGCGGCAATCTGGTTTCCGGAAGCATAAACCTGCTCCAGTTGAGGGATTGATAAAAGCGCGAGATAAGTCACATTAACCAACAGATAAATAAAGATCACCACAAAAACACCCATCATGATTCCTTTGGGGATGTTTTTGTTGGGATTTTTAACTTCGCCGCCGATATATCCAACCGAAACCCATCCCTGATACGCCCAAAAAGCGCCAAGCATTGCGGTAAAAAAAGACGAAAGCGTTACGGCTCCACTTCCAAGTTCCCGGATATTTAAAAAATTTGCAGGCGTTGCTTTAACATGGCTTAATCCAAAAACGACAATCACAAACAGGCCAGCAAATACCATCCACAGAATGAATTTACTCACCCCTGCGCCACTTTTCAGACCTGTAATATTTAAGAATGTCAGGAGCAAAATCAGAAAAATGGCCGTTAGTTTTACTCCAAAATCCTGAAAAGGAAAAAATAAACCTCCGATGGTGAAATCCTTCATGGATGAAAAGATTTCAGGAATGGGCAGGATGCTGTTCAGCGACTGGGCGAAAACGTAAGCCAATGAGGAGATTGTTGCCGTTTGAATGACCGTAAACAGCGACCATCCATAAAGAAAGGCAAAAAACCGGTTGTAGATTTTTTTAAAGTAAACAAAGTCTCCGCCGGTATCAGCAAGTAATCCGGC
>CAYOWJ010000388.1:0-3215 GCA_964407625.1 uncultured Lentimicrobiaceae bacterium | reverse complement strand
ACCCAGTTCCACATCATCCAGCCACAGGTTGTAAAATAAAAAATCGTGTCGTCAGGCGTGAGGTCACAGTGCAGGCGAAGTTCTTTTAAATGCTGGATCAGCGTGCCTCCGGCGGAATGAACAATGCTTTTCGGCAATCCGGTGGTGCCGGAAGAATACATAATATAAAGCGGGTGGCCGAAAGGGAGCTGCTCGAAATGAATTTCGCCGGTTTCATGATTGCCGAAATGTTCCCAGCGAATGGCAATATCAAACTTTGTGGTGTCGCGTTTTCCGGAAAAATCAACCAAAATAACTTTTTGTACTGTCGGAAGTTTTTCGAGAATACCGTGAAGTTTTTCCTGCGAATCGAATTGTTTGCCATTATAAAAATAGCCGTCAGCCGCAAAAACAACTTTTGGCTTAATTTGCGAAAACCTGTCCAAAACACCTCTAATCCCAAAATCAGGCGACGACGAAGACCAGATAGCGCCAACTGAAGCGGTGGCCAGCATGGCAACAACAGTTTCGGGAATATTAGGCATAAAAGCAGCAACACGGTCGCCAATGCCAACGCCAAGTTTCTTTAATCCGGAAGCAACACGGTAAACATCGTTGTATAATTCGCGTTGGGAAATCCTTTTTTCGGACCCATTTTCGCTCTTGAAAATAATGGCAGGTTTGTCGCCCCGGTGCTGAAGCAGGTTTTCAGCAAAATTCAGCTTGGTGCCTGAAAACCATTTTGCACCTGGCATTTTCGAAGGATCATCCACAACCTGGTTATATTGGTGCGAATTCAAAATCTGTGCGTAATCCCAGAACTCCATCCAAAATTCGGCGATATTATCAACGCTCCATTGATGCAGAGCGGCGTAAGTGGGTTCGGCCAGATGATATTTTTCATCAATCAGATGTAGAAAGTCGTACATCTGCGATTGCTCTATTTTTGCCGGGTTGGGCTGCCAAAGTATCGGTTGATTCATGCTTTAATCTTTTTAGTTCAATGATTAGAAAAAAGAACAAGAATAAAATTACACATAAAGCTGATTCCAGGTTTTTAGTGATGCAAAAAAAACTCTGGCTGCTTAATCATTTTTTCATTTTTTAAACCATCCTGTCGAACCTTTGCTTTTGTGCGAACCATCGCAGAAGGGTTTGATTTTTGAATCTCCGCAGGTACACAGAAAAGCCGGATCAGTTGACTGAATTTCCTTGCCTGTTGAATCAATAATACTAAAATTCCCTTTTATTTGAATCGTACCGCTTGGTAGGATTTTTAATTCAGTTTTGCTTTCCATGATTTATTTTTATTGATCAGATTAATATTAATTTTAATTCGATGATGAGTTTGATTATAAATTCAGAAAAATTTAAAAACTTTTAGCATGACCTCATCCCCTAACCCCTTCTCCTACAAGGAGAAGGGGAACAAGACTCCCCGAAAATTCTTTTAAGCGTACAATTCGATACCATTCTTTTCAAATTACCCTGTTTTAAACTTTCATAACAGCCTCACACCTATCAACTCTTGTCTTTTACCTCTTGCCTGCGCCCCATGCCTTAGGCCTTATGCCTTACAACTCACGCCTCATGCCTTGCGCCTTGCGCCTTTATAGTCCCAGATGCCTCGAAATTACCAATCGCTGGATTTCAGAAGTTCCTTCACCAATCTGAAGCAGGCGCTGGTCGCGATAAATCCGCTCCACGTCGTAATCTTTCATCAGGCCGTAACCGCCATGAATCTGGACGGCTTCGTCGGCAACTTCCTTGGCAATCTCCGAACAATACAATTTTGCCATGGCCGCTTCTTTCCCAAATGGCCGGTGATTATCTTTAAGCCAACACGTCCTGTAAAGAAACCAGCGGGCATGTTCGATTTTCATCGCCATGTCGGCTAATTTAAAAGCAGTTACCTGGAATTTTGAAATCTGTTTTCCAAACTGCCTGCGTTCCTGCGAATATTGCATGGCCAGGTCGAAAGCTCCCTGTGCAGCGCCCAAACCCATAGCTGCAATCGAAAGCCGGCCGTTATCAAGCGTCGAAAGCATCATTTTTGAACCTTCGCCAACTTTACCCAGGAGGTTTTCTTCGGGCACGCGGCAATCGTCAAAAAAGAGCTGGGCTGTGTCCGAAGCACGCCACATCATTTTTCCGTGCATGGGAACCTGTTTAAAACCAGGAGTACCGCGCTCGACAATGATGGTGGAATATTCCTTTTTGCCATCATCAAAAGTTTTGGTAACCGCCTGAACCGCCGAACCTATCGAAATATCCGCCGAACCGTTGGTGATAAAAATCTTGGAGCCATTGATGAGCCATTGCCCATTTTCGAGTACTGCCGTAGTTTTGGTCCCGCGCGAATCGGAGCCTGCATCTGGCTCTGTGAGGCCGAAACCCCAGAGGGCTTCACCGGTGCAGAGTTGCGGGAGGTACTTCATTTTTTGTTCTTCGGTGCCGTAATAATACAGCGGCCCGATGCCGAGTGAATTATGTGCTGCGAGCGTGGCAGCCTGGCTTCCATCAACACGGGCAAGCTCCTCCACGGCGATAATGTACGACAAAGTGTCGAGGCCTTGTCCGCCATATCTTTCGGGAAGGTACATCCCAAAAAGCCCCAACTCGCCCATTTTTTTGGTGAGTGCCGGCGAAAATTCAGCCTTCTCATCCAGATCCTTTGCCACCGGACGGATTTCGCGCTCAGCAAAATCGCGAACCGTTTCACGGATCATATTTTGTTCTTCACTTAAATCAAAATTCATTGTTTTTGTATTTTTATTTTATAGGTAAAATCTCATTTTTCAGCTAACACAACAGTTTCCTCACTTTGAAGATGAATGAGCGGGGTGTTTCCGTCAACCATATCTCCAACTTTGATATTCACTTTTTCGATGGTAGCATCCCGCGGCGAAACGATGCTGTTTTCCATTTTCATAGCCTCCACAATCATCAGCAAATCACCCTTAACAACACTATTTCCGGCTTCAGTGTTCACTTTGATCACTTTTCCGGGCATGGGCGAAAAAATAAGGTTACTCACCGCGCCGCCAGGGCCATCAATGCCTGTGTAAACATCTTCTTTAATTAAAAGATCACTGCGGTGCAGGTTAAAAATGTGGCCGTTGCAACTTACAAAGGCATTCCCAAAATTATCGTGAGAGATAAATGCGTTAAAAATTCCTTCTTTGGCTTTAATGGTTATTTTGTTTTCGCTAAGATGGGCAATTTCGACGAGGTAG
>CAYOWJ010000387.1:0-3224 GCA_964407625.1 uncultured Lentimicrobiaceae bacterium | reverse complement strand
TTCCATTCTTCCAATTCCTCCTGCTTGTTTTACCGATACAACCACACATTCATCAGCGAAACCAATTTGTCGATGTCGAGCGGTTTGGTAAGATAGTCGTTGGCTCCGGCTTTGATGCACCTTTCGTGGTCGTCTTTCATTGCTTTAGCCGTAAGTGCAATGATGGGCAGGTTTTTAAATTCCTTTTTGAGCCTAACCTGCCGCATGGTTTCGTATCCATCCATGATGGGCATCATAATATCCATCAAAACGATATCAATGTCGGATTCTTTTTCAAGCTTTTCAAGGGCAACCCGTCCGTTTTCGGCTTCTCTCACGATCATCCCTTTGTCGTCCAAAACTTTTGAAAGCGCAAAAAGATTTCGCATATCATCATCAACAATCAGCACCTTTTTCCCTCTGAAAATGGCATCTTTATCGTGAAGTGACGAAATGATCTGTTGTTTGTCTTTGGGCAGGTTGTCCACCACGCGATGAAGGAAAAGCGCGGTTTCATCCAAAAGCCGCTCTTCTGATTTAACACCTTTTATAATGATGGAATCGGTATGCTTTTTAAGTTCGGCATTTTCTTCCAGGGTAAGTTCCTTGCCGGTATAAATAATTACTGGTGGCAAATCCTGTTTATGCTCTGCTTCAAGCTTTTTGAGAAGTTCAAAGCCAGTCATATCAGGCAAACCAAGGTCCATGACGATGCAATCAAATTTCATCAGACGGAGCATTTCGATGGCTTCCTGACCACTTGAAACCCCCGTGGGATTTACCTCTTCCCGCCCGATAACATCGATAATCTGATGGCGCATCGTATCGTCGTCTTCAATAATTAAAAGATCTTTAACCTTGTGATTGATGAAATCTTCCATCTTTGTAAAGGCGTCATCGAGTTTTTCGGGTGAAATGGGTTTGGTGAGATAACCGATGGCTCCTTTTTGAAAAACATCAATGGTCTCTTCAAGTGCCGACATCATATGTATCGGTATGTGGCGTATTTTCGAATTTTCCTTGATTCTGTCGAGTACCGTAATACCATCAATACCCGGAAGTTTAATATCGAGAATCATGGCGTTGGGCAAGTACTTTTCGGCCATCATTAATCCGGCTTCTCCGGAGGCTGCATATAAAAATTTAAATCCTTTTTCGTGGCATTGTTTTTTTAAAATCCTGGCAAAATTCTCATCATCTTCAACGATGAGAATGGTTCGGTCGCCAGGTAAAAAATTGTTGCGGTCGTCGCCGACTTTGGAGGATTGAAGGTCGGCAAGCTGGACTAATTTTTCGTCAACAACAGGTTTTATTACGCTTTGAATAATTGGTTTGGGAGCTTCTTTTGGGTTTACATTTTCAATTGAAGCGGAATCAGCATAATTTACAGGAAGGAATACTTTAAACGTGGAACCTGATCCGGGCTGACTTTCGAGATGAATTTCGCCACCAAACAATCTGGCAATTTCTTTGGTGATTGACAAGCCCAGCCCCGTTCCGCCGTAATTGCGCGAAGTGCTGCCATCGACCTGTTGAAAGGCTTCAAAAATAATCTGTTGCTTTTCTTTGGGTATCCCGATTCCGGTATCTTTTACCGAAAGCATAAACGAGTTTTTGTGGGTTAATCCGCTTCTGAAAAACTGAATTTCGTGTGGTGTAGGTTTAAAACTTACACTTATCGTTCCCTGGAATGTAAATTTAATTGCATTCGACACAAGGTTCTTGATCACCTGCTCGATGCGCTGGATGTCGGTGGCGACATACTCGGGCATCGTTTCGCCGACTTCCACGTTAAGTTTCAATCCTTTTTCCTCGATAACATGGCCAAAATTCCGCCTGATATTTGATGCAAGATCTTCCACTTTGATGTTTTCGACATGGAGCGACATTTTGCCGGATTCGATTTTTGAAAGGTCGAGGATTTCGTTGATCAGGTTGAGCAGATCATCACCGCTTTTGCGGATAATTTCGACCGATTCGAGCTGATCCTCAGTAAGATTTCCCTTTTTGTTCTGCATCAGGTTTTTCGACAAAATAAGCAAACTGTTGAGCGGTGTACGCAACTCGTGCGACATATTTGCCAGAAACTCAGATTTGTACTTGCTTGTAATTTCGAGTTCACTGGCTTTAATTTCAACTTCTTCTTTTGCCTTGCCTAATTCATTATTTTTTATGGTTATCTCTTTTTTCTGAATTTCCAGCGAATGGGTTTTTTCTTCCAGTTCCTCGTTAATTACCCGCAATTCCTCCTGCTGGGTCTGAAGCTCTTTTTCGCTTTGCTTCAATGCGTGGGTCTGTTCTTCAAGTTCTTCGTTCGACACCCTGAGTTCTTCCTGTTGCTGACGCAGTTCCTCAGCCTGGTTCTGGGTTTGAAGCAGCAGATCGTTAACCTTTTGGCGTGAACGTGCTGAATTGATGCTGATGGCAATATTTTCGGAGACAGAGATCAGAAAATCAAGCTTCTGGTCGTTTAAAACTTCTTTTGAAGCCAGTTCGATAACTCCGAGCAATTTATTATCGTATAAAAGTGGCTGAACAACCACGTTTCGTGGCATCATGTCGCCGGTTGACGAAGTAATTCGGGTGTAGTCCTCCGGCAGTTGTGTTAACGAAATCATTTGCCGGCCAAATGCAGCCTGGCCAACCATGCCTTCGCCAACCCTGAATTCTTCGTTAAGTTTTTTACGTTTTATAAATGCGTAACTCCCATAAAGCCGGAGCGTTTTTTCATCATTTTCGAGCAAATATAAAGTTCCCATCTGTGAATGAAGATATTCGGCAACAAAGGTTACGATTTGTGTCGAAAGTGTTTGCAAATCAAGATCGCCGCGCATTTTTTCGTTAAGAAGGTTCAGGCCTGTCTTCACCCAGTTTTGTGCTTCATTTTCGGCTGAAGTTCTCTGCAAAGCCCTGGTCATCGTATTTAACGCCAACGAAAGTTTATCATTTTCAGATTTTGGTTCCAGACTTTTTGAATAATCGCCATCAGCCACACTTATTGCTTGATCGACAATTTTTTTAAGACCCTGTTGCATTTCGTTAAAGGATTCCGATAAAAGGCCAATTTCGTCTTTTGAATGAACATCAATTTTTACATCAACATTACCATTTACGATTTCTTTAAAGTTGCCAATAAGTTGATGCAACGAACCTGTAATAAGTTTTGAAATATAGGTGGACAATAAAAATGTTAGGATAGCTAACAAAATGGTAATGAGTATAATACCCCAAATTAGAAGTCGGTT
>CAYOWJ010000386.1:1922-3225 GCA_964407625.1 uncultured Lentimicrobiaceae bacterium | reverse complement strand
AAATCAATCAATCACCTCGAAGCCGGTGTAAGGAACCAGGGCTTTTGGAATATTGATGCCGTTTTCGGTTTGGTTATTTTCGAGCAGCGCTGCAACAATACGTGGCAGGGCGAGCGCACTTCCGTTGAGGGTGTGGGCGATGATGGCTTTTCCGTTTTTGTCTTTGTACCTTAGTTTCATGCGGTTGGCCTGGAAGCTCTCAAAATTTGAAACCGAGCTTACTTCGAGCCATCTTTTTTGGGCACCAGAGAAAACCTCAAAATCGTAGGTAAGCGCCGAGGTAAAACTCATATCGCCACCACAAAGCCTTAAAATCCGGAAAGGCAGTTCAAGTTTTCTGAGTAAGGAAGTCACGTAATCGCGCATTTCCTCCAGGGCCTGATAGGAATCTTCAGGTTTCCGGATCTGCACAATTTCTACTTTGTCGAACTGGTGTAAGCGGTTTAACCCCCGCACATCAGCACCCCAGGCTCCGGCTTCGCGCCTGAAACAATTGGAATAGGCAACATTTTTAATCGGGAAATCATCCTCTTTAAGAATAACATCCCTGTAAATGTTGGTGATTGGAACTTCAGCGGTAGGAATGAGATAGAAACCGTCAAGCGGGACAGCGTACATTTGGGCTTCTTTGTCGGGCAACTGGCCGGTGCCGTAAGCCGAAGCTTCATTTACAACCAACGGTGGCTGATACTCGGTGTATCCGGCATTGATGCCTTCATCCAGAAAGAAATTTATTAAGGCACGTTGTAATCTGGCGCCTTTTCCGCGATAAAACGGGAAACCGGCTCCTGTTACTTTATTGCCGAGATCGAAATCGATGATGTTATATTTTTTGATCAGATCCCAGTGAGGCACAGCGAAATCACCCAATTCAGGAATCATGCCTTCAGAGAATACGTTTTCATTATCTGCCGCACTGCGACCTGCCGGAACAGAAAGATGCGGCAGGTTGGGCAGTTGAACCAATAGCCGGTTCATTTCCAGCACTGAAGCGTCGAGTTCATCCGAAAGTTCTTTTGAAATGATTTTGAGTTCGGCGGTACGGGCTTTTAATAATTCGGCTTCCTCACGTTTACCTTCCTTAAAAAGCTGTCCAAAACTTTTAGCGATTTTGTTGGCTTCAGCCAGTGAATCGTCAAGTTTGGTTTGCGAAAGTCTTCGTTTTTCGTCAATTCCGATAATTTGGTCAACCAAAACTGATGCATCAAAATTTTTAATTTTTAGCCGGTTGATTACTTCTTCCGGGTTTTCACGAATAAAATTGATTTGTAACATGATGTTTATGTTTTATGATTTCATTTTT
>CAYOWJ010000386.1:0-1822 GCA_964407625.1 uncultured Lentimicrobiaceae bacterium | reverse complement strand
ATTGATTTAAACAAAAAAATCTCCTGCTCAAAAAACAGGAGATTTCCCAATAAAATATCAAAAGTTCTTTTCCTGATTAATTTGCAGGTGCAGCAGTTTCCAAAGGAATAACAGAAACATATGATCTGTCATGCTTTCTGATTCTGAATTCAACCATGCCATCAACCAAAGCAAAAAGCGTATGATCTTTGCCTAATCCAACATTTAAGTCGGGATTGTGAGCGGTTCCGCGCTGCCTGACGATGATGTTGCCGGCACGGGCGAATTGTCCGCCATAAATTTTTACACCCAAACGTTTACTGTGCGATTCACGACCGTTCGATGAACTACCTGCACCTTTTTTGTGAGCCATATCAAAAAATTTTTATTGTTAGCAATGGGTTAAATTACGCGTTCAGGCTGATATTTTCGATCTGAACTTTACTAAAATCCTGGCGGTGGCCTTTTTGAAGCTGGTAACTTTTTCTTCTTTTCTTTTTGAAGATAATTACTTTATCGCCTCTGACATGCGACAGAATTTTCACACTTACAGATGCTCCATCTACCAATGGTTTTCCAACGGTAACGTTGTCACCATCTTCAACGAGCATAACTTTATTAAACTCAACAGTGTCGCCTTCGGCGCCTGCAAGACGGTGAACAAAGATCTGATTGTCTTTTTCTACCTTAAATTGTTGTCCAGCTATATCAACGATTACGTACATTTTCTTTCAAGAATTGATAATTTCTACTTTCGAAAAACGGAGTGCAAAAGTATGATTATTTTTTAATTACCAAACCTTTTAATTCTTTTTTTTCAATGAAATCTCACTTACCCCTTTTCTGTTCACTAAAAAAACACCCAGAATTATCATTAAAATAAACAAAACAGCAATGGCCGGAAACCGCTCCCCATCGAAAACACCCCATATCAGCGCGATTACCGGAACAAAATAGGTTACCGATGAAGCAAAAACAGCATCGGTTAACTGCACCAGTTTATTGTAAATGATGATTGCAAATGCTGACGAAAAAATTCCAAGAAGCGAAACGTAAAGGATGCCTTCCCATGCTTTTTCTTGATTTGTCAGGATCCAGGTGAAGTTTGTAAAGAAAAGCAGAAAAATCATGGCAGGTATCCCGATCACAAAAAAGCCGATCGAAGCAATGGTTACCGGCGATACATCATTGAGATAATATTTGAGTATGTTCGACTGAAGCGCATAAAAAATGGTAGCGATAATGATCAGAAAGGCATATGAAAACTGAAAAGAAAGTGACAGCCCGCTTGTTGCCGTTATCAGACCAACAGCACCCATCAGGCCGATAAAAACGCCCACAACATTCAACCAATGCGATTTTTGTTTAAAAAATGACACCCCTATTATTAAGGTGAACAAGGGTGTAAGGGAATTTAATATTCCTGCAAGAGAACTTCCGATGACCGTTTGAGCTTTTGCAAACAAAAACGAAGGTATTCCGGTTCCCAGGATTCCAATAATTGCAATGAATTTCCATTTATTTAAAGGTACTTTTTTAATCCGCGAAAGCGCGACAGGCAACAAGACCAAAAATGAAACCACTATCCTCAACGAACCTACTATTTCGCTCGAAAAAACATCTAAACCCCTCTTTATCAAAATAAAAGAAGTTCCCCAAATCAGCATGAGCAAAATGAGAATGCCCCAGGCAATAGTTTTTCTGTTCAAAGTTAACCTCCTGTTAAGTGTAAAATATTTGTGAAAGTGCTCAAAAGCGGCCAAAAGTATTAATTACAGATGATTTGAGCGGAGTTTTTAAACAGCACAATTTTTTTTTAATCAATCGTGATTTAATAAATAAT
>CAYOWJ010000385.1:0-3238 GCA_964407625.1 uncultured Lentimicrobiaceae bacterium | reverse complement strand
ATTTGCGTATTTTTTAAGCCTGAGTAACACGCCGGGGATGCCATCTTTCCGGATTGCAAGTATTGATTTTTTATAGGTTGTGGCCAGGCTTCCATGTTGCAGAATGGCAAGGGTAACCATTGTTTTAAGATTTTTGACTTTTTTCAGGATGTTATTCATTAGCTCAATGATGAATTATTGGTAGTTTAATCATGTTAGAATTAAAATGAGCAAATTGCAGTAAAGTTTTATTGTCGAAATCCGCTTTATGCTTTAATGAGTTTCTATTTCCGGTGCATTTGCAAAAGCAGCAACGCTCCCAACGGAAGTTTCCATTTTGCCGGCGACACCGCCGAAGAAATCTTTTCGGCTGCCTGGTATGAAATGCCGGCCAGAAAAGGTGTTAAAAGGTGGGTCGTGGTTTTAAAGTCAGGTTGAAACATTTCCGAAAATTCCGGTATTATCCTGCCCAGTTTATCAAAAACATTAAAGTAGGTAAAGCGGGTGATGTGCTGTTCGTCATATTTTACATCCGAAAATTTATTCAGGGCCACTTCCAGCAGGGGCCAGGCGCTGGTATAATTAGGCGTTGTAATAATCAGTTTGCCACCTGGTTTGAGTTTGCTGTGGGCAAAGTTTATCATTTCGGTTATCTGGTTTCCGGTAAGATGCTCGATGACCTCGATAATTGTAACGCGATCGAATTGTTTTCCTTTTAAAAAACCATCCTTGCTAAAGTTTTTCACAATAAAAAAGTTTCTGAAACCAGTGCCGTATTTTTCATTGGCATATTTCACCTGCCCGGGCAGAATATCAATCCCGACCTGTTCGTTGAAAGTGTTTTCAGGTATCATCCCCAGAAAGGTGCCGGCAAAACAACCAATATCCAGGATCGATCCATGTTGGCTGTCGAAACTATCGATGATCCGTTTAAACTTCAGGTGATGCCAGAAACTGCGGATTCCCTTTTTCCGCAGCGCAATATCATCATAATATCCGGGCGGGATGCAGGAATAATCAAAACCGGTTTTTTTATTTTCCATCTGCAACTACTTGTTTATTCACCACGACTGTACTGGCTCCGATAATTTCACCACCACAATATCATCAAAAAGCTTAACCGACCCATTGTCGGGCCAGGATGGCATCTTTGAGATTTCATCAAAAAGACATTCATAATCAGACTGGCTTGGGTTGGTGAAATTGCTATGACCAACAATTTTCAACAGCGCAAACTTTCTCCTTAAGTCTCCGGGTTCCCAATTGAAAAATGAAGCGCCAAAAACCTCCGATTTGAGGAACAGTTGATTTTGTGATTGTTCTAAATCGCCAACGAATGCCACTTGTATAAGACCATTTTTATGTTTAGGATTCAGGCTGTTGATTCGTTCAGCTATTCGGTGCGCCAGTGCTTTATCAGACTCCCAGGATGTATTGGAAGCATAAAATAATCTGGTGTTGATAAAGGAATTGTTAATAAGAATAAAAATTGCAATTAAAAGCATCACCCTCCTTACTAATTTTCCTGCCCTTTGATAGGTGGAAAACCATAACATTGCAATCATTAAAGGTAACGACATCAATGCTCTAACCGGCAAATCCGCCCCGTTGAGATACATTACTGCAAATGGTGATAAAACTAATAACAATAATGAAAGTAAGCTCCATATCACTTTTCGAAAGGATTTTCTTTCTTTACTGATGATCTGGTATGCCAGTATAGAAACTAAAATCAGTGTTGTTTTTTCGGCGATACCAAGATAAATTTGGCCTTTTCGCAAGCCTGTTAAATAGTTCAAGGTCGAAATAATAAGGTTAACTATTTTAGTTTTTAAATCACTCAGAGCCCACGTTGAAAAGTTATCCAAATAGTCGGTATCATGGCGATTCTCAGCTTTCAGGAAAAAAAACCTTGTCAAATAGTCGCCGAATTTATAAACTAATAGTCCAAAGATGCTTACCCCAATAATGCCAAAAAACAACTTTTGAATTTGATTTTTATTAATTGACTGTTTTGAAATTTCTTCAAATATGAAGTAGGCAGTTAAAACCAGGAAAAATGCCAACATGGATTGGTACAGCGCAATTGAAAAAGCCAATAATAAAGCTGCAGTCAGATAATTTCTGAAGGCGATTCCTTTTGTATTTACTGCAGATTTTAATGCAAAGAACGCAATTGTTGATAGAACCATTCCCAAAGCATAATAAAAAGATAAATTAAATGCCAAATAATAACTATGAACGGGGCTGGAAATAAAAATGACAAGAAAAACCAGTTTTGAAGGGATGTTTCCCTGATGATGTATCACAAAAAGGCTTGCTGAAGCGGAAATTAATATGATAGCTAATGCAGTTGTATAATAGGGCATTAACGAATTTGGATGAAAAAACAAATTCAATAAATAAAACCCCCATCTCCCCGTAATGATAGAGGATTTCATATTCTCGGCATTTAACAGCGTAGCAAGTTCATCATCAATAGATAAGCTGAAATTGAATAATTCGTAACCGAAAGAAAATACACCTATCAAAAATGAGGATGTTATGATGATTTTGTTTCTTCTGATAAAATCGGCTACAAAATCGCCGTTTACACTTTCAAAGTCGATGTTTTTAAGGTATCGGATTTGCTTTTGGACCCAGCGGAAAAATCCGGAGCTAAATAGGACAAGTAGCACGAGGCATAGGTACGAGACACCAATCAAAACTATTCTTGTGATAAAAACAGATTGATCGCGCTGAATGATTTCATCAATAAGGTTTCCTTTGTAGACAAATTGTGGGTCAATGTTTTTACAGGTTAATACCAATGAATCTGCTGTCGAAGTATTGGCCTTTTCGAGGTCGATAAGCTCGAAATGATCCGTGATTCCGATTCCCGTAAATGAAATTTTCCGCTTTCTGTTTTCAATTTTTATGAATTTAAAACTATAGCTTGCTGCGCATGAGCCGGGATCAATTCTCAAATTGTGGATACGTTTAGCTGGCAATTTAAATTTCAAAATTTGCCATTCCGGGCCTGAATTAACCAGTTGAATCATTGATTCGCTTTCGTTAAATCCTTTGAAGGTAGTATAGAACAACTGGACTTTTTCACTCTTTGTAGCGTTCATTACCAATGTGACCTTCAATGGAAAATCAGATTTAAAATGGTTAAGTACCCCCAATAATCCGAAAATCAGGCTGAGGACAAGTATCAGGATGGTTTTAATGATTCTTGTTTTCATAATTTTTATCAGCAAACCATTTTAATTTTCAT
>CAYOWJ010000384.1:0-3239 GCA_964407625.1 uncultured Lentimicrobiaceae bacterium | reverse complement strand
GGGTGAATACTTCGGATTTCCCGAAAGGGATTTATCTAATTCGTTTAAAGATACTGGAAGATACTTTCCTGAAAAAATTGATAATCAACTAATAAGTTTGAAAACAATAATAAAAAGTTTCATTCTATGAAAGCATATCGAACCCTTTTGCAATTGATGTTCATCTTGGTGGTTACAAACATTTTTGCACAAAATACTACTTCTGAAAAAGTGTTTAATCAGGAAAAAGTTAAATTATCCTTACTTTCCGAAAGGCCAGGTTCGGAAAAATGCAATGATTTCATTCAAACCTCGGGCAATAAACCTGTTAACGCATCACCAATCCCTACAGAAAATACAATAATCAGGTACGATAACGGCAGTAATTATAATTCCATTGGTTTGCTTTCGGGTGGTACATTTGAGGTTGCTGCCTATTTCCCGGAAGCCACTATGGCGCAATATGCCGGGATGAAACTCACACAAATGGTATTTTACCTGTACAACATTCCTCAATTATGTAAAATTCGGATTTATGGAGCAGGAACCTCAACTACCCCGGGAGAATTACTTTATGAAGAAGCAGTTAATCCTTTAGTTGCCTCCTGGAATTTATTCGACCTTGTTCCGCAGATTGATATTACTGGTGAAGACTTATGGATTGGTTATGAAGTAACCCATGTAAGCGGAGAATATCCTCCTGGTTATGATGAAGGCCCAGCTATTGCCGGATACGGTGATATGATTTGTCTTGATGGAATTTCATGGCAAACTTTTTCAGGCATTGGTTACGATTATAACTGGAATTTAGCAGGTTTCCTCAGTAACGCCACTCAACCAATCATTGATGTTGGCACAGAAGCCTTTTTATCACCAGTCTCTTTAAGCGAATTAGAATATGAGGTTGTCACAATCAGGGTTAAAAATTACGAAGGAAGCACTCAAATAGTCAGCAATATCCCTGTCTTTTTTACGCTTGATGGTGAATCACCTGTAAACGGTATTGTACCAGGCCCTTTAGCGCCTGGTGAAACAACAGATTTTACATTTCCGGGAGCCGTTAACTTAAATAATCCTGGACATACATACGCATTTCTTGGTTGCACGGCGCTGGAAGCAGACAACATACCTGAAAATGATTGTAAAACGATGAACTTATTGTGGATACCAAATGAATATTGTGATGCTTCAACCATCAATCAACACGAGTATATCCAACGGGTTGAGTGTGGTGATATCAGTAAATATAGTAGTTGGCAAGGTGGAGTAGCAGATTACACAACTCTGTCAACATCTTTGGCTGCCGGCTGGCCGGAGCAGATAAGCGTCACCGTGGGAAATTATAGGCTAAACGATAGTGTGAAAGCGTGGATTGATTGGGATCAGAATCTTGTATTTGAAGAAGAACCCAACGAAGCATACATATTGACTGATGTGAATGGAAACGGCCAATCTTTTGTCGGAACTATTGTTGTTCCTCAAGAAACCTTGCCAGGAATTTACAGAATGAGAATCCGGCTAACCTACAATTCAACTCCCGAACCCTGCGGTGTGGCTCAGTATGGTGAAATTGAAGAATACACAATTGTTGTTATCACTCCACTTGAAAATAATGTTGGTGTAAAAGCCATTTTATCCCCCCAATCAGGAACAAACTTAACCGACAATGTTGTAACCATCAGAATTAAAAACTTCGGAACCATTGCTCAAAGCGACATTCCTGTTTTTTATACCGTTAATGGCGGAATTATGGTTAACGGAATTGTAAAAGGCCCACTTGAAGGTGGGGCATCGTTTAATTATACTTTTCCCGGCTTCGTTAATTTGGGTAACACATTTCAGACTTTTACTTTTGTTGCTTGTACATTCCTTGAAGCTGATGAAAACCCTGACAATGACTGCAAGACAAATGACGTGACCAATTTTATGCCTTCCTATTACAATTGTACGACATTAATTGAAGACGAGTACATTGCAAATGTTTTGTTTGGCGATATCAACAACAGCAGTGGCTGGCAGGGTGGTGTAGCAGATTATACTGATCAGTTTACAATGATACGATCAGGTGAATCGGAAACAATTACCATAACCAATGGAAATGCATGGGCTAATGATAACGTTTATGTTTGGATTGATTGGAATCAGGACTATTGCTTTGCTACATATCCCGCGTATGAGCAATATATTTTAACGAATGTCGGGGGTATAGGAGAAACATTTACAGGCAATATAACAGTTCCTGAAGGCTTAGCTTGTGGTGCTTACCGAATGAGAATTAGAATGACTTACAGTACAACTCCAACCCCTGGAGGAACAGAAACTTATGGTGAGGTTGAGGACTATACTTTGGTTGTTAAAAATCCCGATCTCCCCGAAATCGGGGTAAATCCCATCACTTTTTCACAAGTATTATATTCCGGGCAAACCGTCACACAATCCCAAACAGTATCAAACATTGGTGGTAATCCTTTGAATTTTGATATTACCCTTGATACTTTGAACAGCACTTATGGAGAGGTAAATCAGGAAAATGCAGACACCAAATTCATTATAGAAAACCAATCTTCATTTGTACCATTTATTCCAGGGTGTGGCCCTGTTTATTGCACAGCCATCACCACCACCGAAGACGAATACATTTCCAACGTCCTTTTCGGAAATATCAACAATTCCAGCTACTGGCAGGTCAGCATCGCCGATTTTACAAATCTGTCCACAACCATCGAAGCGGGAGCTTCTGAAAACATGACTGTCACCAATGGCCTGCCTTACACCAACGACCTGGTTTATGCCTGGGTGGACTGGAACAAGGATTCCGATTTTACTACAGCAGATGAACAGTATGTTTTAACAAACCAAAACGGAGCCGGAGAAACCTTTACAGGAGAAATTTCAGTTCCTCAAAACCAGCCAACCGGCAATTACAGACTAAGAATCAGGATGTGTTACTACACTGAACCTGTTCCCTGCGGCGGCTCCACGTATGGCGAGATGGAAGAATATTCGATTCATGTTGTGAACAATCAAACCATACCCTGGCTCACTGTGGAACCGATGACGGGAGTGGTAAATCCAAACGATTCGACCACTGTAAATGTTACCTTCAATGCCACCGGTTTACAAATCGGAACCTACGAAGGTTCCATCATCATCAATTGCAACGACCCTGTAATGCCTTTTACAACCATCCCGGTAATCCTGATTGTCGGCCAATGCCCCCTGCCCCCGCCTTTGAATATTGAAGGTTTCGAAATCCTTCC
>CAYOWJ010000383.1:0-3244 GCA_964407625.1 uncultured Lentimicrobiaceae bacterium | reverse complement strand
ACAACGGCAAAAATTGTCGAAACGGCTACCATCCAGAGTGGAATGGTCACCGGGACAATCATCGGGATAAGTAATCCGGAAACAAGGAATCCTTCGTTAACTTCGTGGCCGCGGTATTGTGCAAAAATAAACTCGACAGCAAGCCCTGAAACATACGAAACAATGATGATTGGCAATACTTTTCCAAAGCCAAACCAGAAATTGTTCATTAAACTGCCGGTTTCACCAATAGATAAATTGTACTGGTAACCAACATTCCACATCCCAAATAAAAGGGCTGGAACAAGCGCCAGCACAACAACAATCATGGTGCGTTTCATGTCCATCACGTCGCGGATATGGCTGCCTTTAAAGGTGACCTTGTCGGGCACAAATAAAAAGGTTTCAAACGCGTCGAAGGTGGAGCGTAACTTTTCAAATCTTCCCCCTTTTTCGACCTGGGGTTTTATTTTATCCAGAAAATTTCTTAATGTCTTCATCTGTAGTACGTTCAAATTAATTCATTTCTTTTCTGATGTAGTCGAGGCCTTCACGAACGATGGCCTGCATTTCGGTTTTTGAAGCATCAATGAATTCGCATAAAGCGAAATCTTCTTCATCAACTTCGTAAATCCCAAGGTTTTCCATCAGATCGATATCTTTTACAAGAATTGCCTTAAGCAATTGCATGGGATAAATATTCATAGGGAACACTTTTTCGTATTCGCCGGTCATTACAAAAGCCCTGTGACCGCCGTTAAGATTGGTGTCGAGCCTGTATTTTCTTTTTGGCGTAAGCCATGAGAAGAAGGTTTTGGAGAAGCTGAATTTGTTCAAACTTGGCATAGCCCATCCCAAAAATTCAAAATAATCGCCTTCCGGGATAACCGTAACCTGGGAGTGGTAAAAACCAATGTAGCCGTCCCTGTCGATTTTGGTTCCTGTGAGCGGGTTGCCACTGATAATCCTGAGTTTGCCGGGTTTGATATTTCCTTCGCTGAATTTATGCAGGCAGGCGCCAACTTTTGTTTTGAAATATCGTGGTTTGAGCACTTCAGATCCTGTAAAAGCGATAATTCTTTCGGCGTTGTAACGGCCTTCGAGGAACAATCTGCCGATGGTCAAAACTTCCTGCGGACGCAAAACCCAGACGGTCTCTCCCTTGTTTATCGGATCAATTTTGTTAATCTGAATCCCGACATTTCCAGCCGGATGAGGCCCTTTAAAATAATTGACCTGCACATTTGTGCAAGTAGTAAAAACTTTGGAGGCCTGATTTCCTGCTTTGAGATTGAGATGGATTTTGCCGGCAGTGAGTTTGGCAAGGGCATTTATTCCGGTTTGAAATTCCTTACTGTAATTTTCGACTATAAAATTATAATCCGGGGCCAGCGGACTGCTGTCGAAAGCTGAAATAAAAATCGCTTTCGGTTTGTCGGCGGGATTCGCAATTACCGAGTAAGGACGCTGTTTAATCATCGGCCAAACGCCACTTTTCAAAAGCTTTTCGATGATCTTTTCGCGGTCCAGTGTTGATGGGTCAGCTTTCCCAAAATCCTCGTAAGTATTTTGAGAATCAGCGGTAACCGTGATTTCGAGAACCACCCTTTTGGCACCACGCCTGATCTCTTTGATGGTTCCGCTAACCGGCGAGCTAAAATAAATATTTTCGCGATACTTGTCGAAGAACAACGAAGTACCCGCTTTCACCTGATCACCTTCAGCTACAAGAAGTTTTGGAAAAACACCCGGAAAATCGGTAGGCTTTACTGCATAACAGCCAGCTTCGATTTCGGTAATGTTCTTTTCAGCTTCTCCAAGCAATTTGATGTCAAGGCCCTGTTTTATTACAATTGTTTCTGACATACTTTTAAATCAAAAAAATAATATCTAAAAAAATTAGGATCAGTATTTTATTCGATGAAATATTTTAAAAACCGGTTGCAATAATATGAATAACTTTCCATTCTGTTTTATCGATAGCCGAAATTCCGCAACCTGCATGATATCAGCTTTTAAAGGGCTGAATCTTTAGTTTTGAATTTCGCAATGTTGAACTTAAACCAGTTGATGCAACAGTATTGAAACCCTTATTTTTAAAGGCGCAAAAATATTTAAATATTTCGATGTGTTGTTAATTTTTTAACAGTTTTACGAACTTTTTTTCTGGCGGTTTTTGTATTCAGTACAATTATTGTACTTTGGCGCATTAGTTTTAAAACAGCTTTTTATGAAAAGAAATATTCTTATCCTTTTTATCATACTGATGATCAGCAATTGTGCTTTTTCACAATTAAACCGCTCCAAAAAGGGCGACGACTATTACCAGGAAGATTACCTGCGAAACAGCGATTTTATTTACAAGGCTAATATTAAGACAGTGCTTTTTCATCGGCTGGGATTTGAGTTGTCCTCGCCGGTAATGCAGCTGAACAGCGGGGAACAGTTGCTCCTTTCGTTTGATGACCTCGATGCGGAGTACCAAAAATACGAATACACGATTATTCATTGCGATGCCAACTGGAATAATTCCGATTTGATGCAGAATGAGTACCTCGAATCTTACGCCGATGATTACATCAAGAGTTATCAGTTTTCGATGAATACCATGCAAAGCTACATCAACTACGAGCTGGTAATTCCCAATGAAGTGGTTAATTTCACGCTTTCAGGAAATTACGTGCTTAAAGTTTACACCGAAGGCAATCCTGATGACATCGTATTAACCCGTCGTTTTTTTGTTTTCGAGCCGATGGTAAGTATGGTAGCCAATGTAAGAGTTCCGGCCAACGTTGATGAAAGGGATTCAAGACAGGAAATTGTTTTCACGATTTTGCCTTTGGGTTATGCCATTAACGATCCTAACCGCGAGTTGAAGGTCACAGTCCAGCAAAACGGCAGATGGGATAATGCAATCACCGATCTTAAACCTAAAAACATCATGGGCAATGAGCTTCGGTACGATTATGATGGCATTAATGTTTTTGATGGAGGCAGCGATTTCAGGTATTTTGATATGAAAAGCCTGCGGTACAATTCATTCAGGGTGAAAAGCCTTGAATATTCCCTTGAAATGGGTTATCAGGTAAACCTTCATCCGGATGCTGTTAAACTAAAACACGTAGCTGTTAATACCCAGGAAAGCATCAATGGAAGGTTTCTGATAAAAACTGAAGATATGCAGTCGAGTTCAACTGAAGGCGATTATGCGACCGTAAATTTTTTCCTCGCTTATCCCAATCCATTAATCGAAGGTAAGTTGTAT
>CAYOWJ010000382.1:0-3253 GCA_964407625.1 uncultured Lentimicrobiaceae bacterium | reverse complement strand
GATTATGCAAAAATTCATCTCGACCGGCGGCTCACCTGGGGCGAAACCAAAGAGTCGGCAGTTGCCGAAATCGAAAAAATTGTGGCACCATTCAACGCTAAAGTTATCGTCCTGGAATATAAAGAAACTGCCTGGACCGGCATCGACTATGGGATGGAGAAATATTATCCCACCTGGAAAATGGACGAAGATAGCCAGGTTGTGCAAACAGGGGTGAAGGCTTTTACCAAAGTTTTTGATAAAGCACCATTTGTTGATAAATGGACTTTTTCGACAAATGGTGTTACGATAAATGGAATTTATGGAATCCCCATGATAGGTTTTGGCCCCGGAAATGAAGTTTTGGCCCATGCTCCCAACGAAAAAGTCCCGGTTGGTGATCTCGTTGTTGCCTCGGCATTTTATGCCGCTTATGCTTTAGAACTCAGCAAGACTGTCTGATTTTTATGACCATCAGCAAGTTGAAAATAAACTGGATTTTGTTGTTTCTTTCGGGAGGCCTGAGTCTTTTTTTTATCGTGCTGTTTTATGGTTCATTGAACGATTTTTGGCTCGACAACCTTTTTAATACCGATTCGCTGTATCTGCCGTCGTTATACCAGGATTTCTTTATCGACAACGGCAAAGCTGGTTCCTGGGTTTTTAATTCATCGCCAAACTTTGTTCCCGACATGTTGCTTTATTTCCCGCTAAATTACCTTACAGGGAATTTTAAGCTAACAACAATCGTCTTTAGTCTTGTGCAGCAGGTTATTTTGTTGATGTTGTTGTACAACTTGTTCCGTCGGTTTTTTGGGAAGCATGAGAATTCTTACCATATCCTGGTTTTCCTGCTTACGGTCATTTTTATTCTGCCATTTTTTACGGCAAACGATTATTATTTATCCTTCCTGTTTGTCAGCAACACCTTTCATTTCGGAACTTTTATCATGGCGCTGGCATCATTAAACCTTGCCTTTTGGTTTATCGAAACAAAAAGTTATCCGGTTTTGATTTTACTGATCATCATCCAGGTTATTGCCTTTTTGTCGGACCGGTTATTCCTGGTGCTTTTTACAGGACCGGCTTTTCTAACCTTTGCCTTGACCTACAAAAACCGTCAGTCGTCGGTTTTGGCCATCTCACAGGTTGGTGTTGCGCTGATTGGTTTTATCTTATTCAATAACCTGAAAGGATTTTTCAATATTCACCTCAGTTTACCTCACCGGATTTCTGAAATTTCCTATTTTTTCGATTCACTGCAAATGATGGTGCAACAGTTTTCAGTCTATTTTTCGAACGCAAATCTGGTTGCACTGATTTTGATACTAACGTTTGTAAGCTTTGTTTTTGCTGCAATAATCGTCATCAGGAATTACAGGTCCGTTATTTTTTCTGCCCAACCCGATAAAATCCTGATTTATCTGCTTTTCTCTGTTTTTTTCATTCCGGCAGTTATCATGGCGCCCTTGCTCAACGGGAGTTACACCAATTTTGATACGATCAGGTATATCGTTTTTGCATTTTATCTTGCAATTTTCAATATTCCGGTTATTCTGTGGTTTTTCCGGGAAAAAATCAATCAGCGGGTTATTCAGTTAAGCGGAATAATTCTGTTTGTTGGCTTACTGGGATATGGAGTTTTCTTAGCAACCAAAACAAACCTGGGCCTACAAATCAGCAAAATGACAAATTATTACCCGGCTTTGGTCGAAAGTGTTGATAAAGTTGCGGTTGAGGAAGGGCTTAAATTTGGCCTGGCCAATTATTGGGATGCCAAACATATCACCATGTTTTCGAAGTCCGGAGTTAAAATTTTTGCGGTTAAGGATAACCTTAAAGCGCATGATCATGTTGCGAACCGGGATTGGTTTTACGGATGCTCCGACTGCACCATTGGCGAAAAGGAGTTTAATTTTATCCTTTTAAACAGGTTCGTTGACCGTGATGCCGCCAATTATTTTATGAACGAAGAACATAAAATGATCAAAAATGAAAATCTCGAAATAATAATAACAAAACCTTTTGTAATGAGCCGTAAAACAAACCGGCCGGCAATGTTTAAGTAATTTTAAAAAAATTGAAGCATGAAAATGTCATTGGAAAAAATATTGTTTGAAATCGAAAAGCGGGATGCTGCCCTCTACAAAAAAGATTTCCTGTTGACCTGGGATAAAACCCAGGAAGAAATCGAAACCATTTTATTGGTTGCCGAAGGGCTTAAACTTTTACGTGAGAAAAATATCTCATCCAAAGTTTTCGACTCTGGCCTGGCGGTTTCTCTTTTCAGGGATAACTCAACCCGGACAAGGTTTTCGTATGCCTCAGCCTGTAATTTACTGGGGCTTGAAGTTCAGGATCTGGACGAAGGAAAATCGCAGATTTCGCATGGTGAAACCGTTCGCGAAACAGCCAACATGATTTCGTTTTTAACCGAAATGATTGGCATCCGCGACGATATGTACCTTGGCGAAGGCAACCGCTATATGCGGGAAGTTGGAGAAGCCCTCGATGATGGTGTTAAACATGGCGTCTTGCCTCAGCGGCCTGGAATCATTAATCTGCAGTGCGACATCGATCATCCTACCCAAAGCCTTGCCGACCTTATGCATCTCCAAAATGAGTTTGGCTCTCTTGAAAATCTGAAAGGTAAAAAAATTGCGATGACCTGGGCATATTCACCGAGTTACGGGAAACCACTTTCGGTGCCACAAGGCATCATCGGCCTGATGACAAGGTTTGGGATGAACGTTGAGCTGGCTCATCCCGAAGGTTACGAATTGCTTCCAGAAATTGTTGCCCTCGCTGCCGAAAATGCTTCAAAAAGCGGAGGTTCATTTAAAGTTTCCAACTCGATGGATTCGGCATTTACCGATGCCGATATTGTTTATCCCAAAAGTTGGGCACCCTTTGATGTCATGATGCAACGCACGCCACTACTCAGAAATCGCGACCAGCAGGGTTTGAAAGATCTCGAAAAAGCTTGTCTCGCCAATAATGCAAAATTTAAAGACTGGGAATGTACCGAAGATAAAATGGCCTTAACCAAAAATGCTTCAGCGCTATACATGCATTGCCTTCCGGCAGACATTTCGGGTGTTTCGTGCGAAGCAGGCGAAGTAGAGAAAGAAGTTTTCGAAAAATATCGTATCAAAACTTACAAAGAGGCTGGCTTTAAACCTTACATTATCGCTGCCATGATGTTCACCAACAAGTTTGAGCATGCCGATGAAGTTCTCGAAAAGTTGATTTATATCAAAAAACCAAGGATCAT
>CAYOWJ010000381.1:0-3258 GCA_964407625.1 uncultured Lentimicrobiaceae bacterium | reverse complement strand
TTTAAAACCAGTAATTCCAAATTTCAGGAGACGGTTTTTTTGGAGGCCAAAGGTCTTAAAAATTTCGATAAAATATGACATTCTTATGGTCTGAGGTTACAATAGAATTAATACATTTGCCAACTTAATTTATTGTTAATCGTAAAACAGAAGAAATGAATCAAGCCCATTTGTCGGAGCGCATTAATAGTTTATCCGAATCAGCAACACTCGAAATGACACGCCGCAGCAGGCAACTCAAAGAGGAAGGTAAAGATGTGATCAACCTCAGCATCGGTGAACCCGATTTCAATACACCAGAGTGTATTAAAGATGCTGCCATCGAAGCAATTCATCAGAACAAAACACATTATCCGCCTGTTTCGGGCTACAAAGAATTGCGCCAGGCAATAGCCGATAAGTTTAAAAACGAAAATCACCTGGATTACGCAGCCGAACAAATCGTTGTTTCCACCGGAGCCAAGCAATCTATCGCAAATGTGTTACTCTGCCTTGTTAACCCCGGCGATGAAGTATTGGTCCCAAGTCCTTTCTGGGTTTCATACCCCGAAATGATTAAAATGGCCGGTGGAATTCCGGTTTACATCAACGCCTCCATCAAAAATGACTTTAAAGTAACGGCAGCGCAGGTCAAAGAAAAAATGACTTCCAAATCAAAAGTATTTCTTTTTAGTTCGCCATGTAATCCTACCGGCTCGGTGTATTCGAAAAATGAGTTGAAGGCTCTGGCAGAGGTTTTATCTGCAAAAGATGACCTTTACGTAATTTCCGACGAAATTTACGAACATATCAACTTTGTTGGAAAACACGAAAGTATTGCGCAGTTTGATTTTATTAAAGAACGGGTAGCCACCATTAACGGGGTTTCGAAAAGTTTTGCGATGACCGGCTGGCGGATTGGTTATGTTGGCGCACCGGTTCAGCTTGCCAAAGCCTGCGACAAACTTCAGGGTCAGTTTACTTCTGGCGCAGCATCCATTTCGCAGATGGCAGCATTAAAAGCCATGCAAACAAATACTGCTGTCATGCCTGAGATGATCGAAATGAAGCAGGCTTTCAACGAAAGAAGAGACTACCTGCTTAAAAAACTCCAGGAAATTCCAGGAATTATCACCAATGTTCCCGAAGGCGCTTTTTATATTTTCCCTGATGTTACTTATTATTATGGAAAAACCGACGGAACAACAGTTATCCGTGATGGTAACGACCTTTGCCTTTATCTGCTTGATAAAGTGCATGTAGCCCTGGTTCCCGGCGAAGCCTTTGGCGATCCCGACTGCATCAGAATTTCCTACGCTGCTTCGATAGCCGACCTCGATAAGGCCGCTGAACGCATCAAGCAAGGGTTGGCGCAATTACAGTAAAGTTTATCTTTGCATCAAATTTTATAAAATCATGATGCAATCTGAAGATGCAGTTAAAGCGCTTTTTGAGAAATTCAAACATCTTAATATTCTGATTATCGGCGACGTGATGATTGATGCCTACATCTGGGGCAAAGTCGAACGTATTTCGCCGGAAGCGCCTGTCCCTGTTGTTTTGGTAAACAAAAAAAACAACCGGCTTGGCGGCGCAGCTAATGTGGCCTTAAACATCAAAGCACTTGGCGCTAACCCGATTCTGTGTTCGGTGGTTGGGGATGATGTAAAAGCCGGAACTTTTACCCAAATGCTCGAAGCAAACGAAATGTTTACCGGCGGGATTTTAAAAAGCACCCACCGGACAACCACCACCAAATTCAGGATTATCGGCAACAACGTGCAAATGCTCAGGGTTGACGAAGAAATCGAGACCAATCTGAGCGATCATGATTTTAAAGATTTTACACGCCTTTTACAGCGAATTTTATCCGAAAACAAAATTGATGGTATCATTTTTCAGGATTACGACAAAGGGGTGATTTCGCCAGCTTTGATTGATGCAGTTAACGAGATGGCTTCTTTTAAAAATATCCCTGTTTCGGTTGACCCGAAAAAGAGGAATTTCACATCGTATAAAAATCTTAAATTTTTTAAACCAAATTTAAAGGAGTTACGCGAAGGCCTCGGCCTTGGTTTTGATAAACAAGACCGGGCCAACCTGCGCAAAGCCGTGCAAATGATCCACGAAAAACAAAATATCGAAATCGTTTTAGCCACCCTTTCAGAAGAAGGTGTTTTTATCAGCCGCCGTAACGAAGATCGAACTTATCAGGATTTTCACATTCCGGCGCATTTGCGTTCGATTGCAGATGTTTCGGGTGCAGGCGATACCGTTGTAAGCGTTGCTTCACTTTGTCTGGCACTTGGACTTTCGTTGCAGGAGATTGCCGCTTTTAGCAACCTGGCAGGCGGGCAGGTTTGCGAAAGCGTTGGGGTGGTGCCGGTTGACCGTGATAAATTATACGACGAAATGATCAGCTTAAATCTTTAATACTGGTTATAAAAACAATCAGTTTCAACAAAATAGCACAAAACCTACCAGGTTTTTAAACCCTGTTAGGCTTTAGCTTTTATAGACCAGAGTCAAATTTAAATTACAAAAAATTTTATGAAAAAATCCATACCAAATCCTCAAAAACCCAATCAAACCAACGATCCAACGCCACTTGCCGTTAAGGAGGAAGTGCGGCAGATGTTCGATAACATCGCACCACGCTATGATTTTCTTAATCATTTTTTGTCGCTGGGTATCGACCGGATTTGGAGGCGCCGGGTTTACAAAATTATGAAACGACACCCGCACAAGCAAATCCTGGATGTGGCCAGTGGTACCGGCGATATGGCTATTCTGGCATCGAAGCTTAAACCTGAAGCGATTTTTGGGATTGATATTTCGAAGGAAATGCTCAACGAACAACACAAGAAACTTAAGGCCAAAAATCTCGACAAGCTCATCAAACTTAAGGTGGCTGATGGTGAAGACATTCCTTTTGAAGCCAATTCCTTCGACATCATCACCACGGCTTTTGGAGTGAGGAATTTCGAAAACCTGGATCTGGGTCTCCGCGAAATGCATCGGGTTCTTAAAAATGGCGGAATCACCATCATTCTTGAGTTTTCGAAGCCCACTAAAACTCCGGTCAAACAGCTTTACCGGTTTTATTTTAAGAATATTCTGCCTTTTTTGGGAAGTAAAATCTCAAAAAACAGCCATGCGTACACCTATTTACCCGAATCGGTAGGCCATTTTCCTTCCGGAGAAGCATTTACCGAACATCTTACAAAAGCAGGATTCCGAAACACAACAAGCCATCCGCTCACTTTTGGCATCGCGTCT
>CAYOWJ010000380.1:0-3276 GCA_964407625.1 uncultured Lentimicrobiaceae bacterium | reverse complement strand
TCAAAGTTTTCTGGAAAAATCAATGATTATAATTTTTTGGCAAAAGTAGGGAAAATCGAGCTGTGGAATAGTAAAGACTAATCAGGATGATGATTATAAAAAGCTATCAAACCTAACCCTAAAAGGGTTTTTTGTGTATCAACTTGGGTTTTTTAAAACCGGATAGAATGCTCTAAATGATTTTAGCGGGATTTATCAGACTGAATTTTAGATAATTCCCGTAAATAATTCGGGCAAAAATCAAAACCATTTTCCCAGGTAATTCCGCCAAATTCATCAATTTTAACCTGATTAAAATAATCAATGTCTAATAATTTGGTCGAAATACCTGTAGTAATAAATGGTCGCAGGTTGATTGTTGCATTATAGTTGTCGGCAAAGAGCAACCAAACATGATAATTTTCCAATGATTTTACATCAATAATTGTTTCCATGACATTTTATTTAAGTGGTTCAATCTGCTTCAATTCATAATTTTGTCGTGCAAGTTCCCAATCCTGCATCAAGTCGTCACGATGTTCGTCAGCCCACTCCAAAACCATTGCTTTGGCTCGTTTGGGTAATTCACCTTGTAGAATTTGTAGCGTTCTAATATCAATTTCTGCCTTAAACTCAGCGTATTTGGCATGAAAATGCGGTGGATTGTGTTCGTTGTAATACAAAGCGATAATAATTCCATAAAATCTGCTAACTTCTGGCATAAATAAACAATTGATGTTGAATACTTTTATGCAAGTTTTCTAAAGCTTCGATGAATGTTGATAATTCCATTGAACTTATTTTATTTACAAAAGTAAGAATAGTTTCAATTTTCCCCAAAAAAGTTATCTTGCCAAACTCTTGCCTTCGCAATGTGAAACCGTATTTTCTCAACATAAATTTCGCCCATCCGGCTTACGCAATTCGTTTTGAGCATCCGCCTTTTCTAGTCAAAACCTACTTTTTCTTCAAAGTTTTCCGGAAAAATCATCGACAATAAATTTTTGGAAAAAGAAGTGAAAATTGAGGATCAAAGAGGGTGAAGCATGATCAATTCAAAAACCAACCTTCAAAATTTGATGTCAATTTACCTTCCGTTAATAATCCTTATCTTGAGAAACTTCAATTCGAAAATAACAAACTTTCTATTCAAAAGACAATTTGGAAAGAAAAGGAACATTTTCGAAGGCTATTAATATTAAAAATCGCCCAATACTCCCCAGATTTGGACATATTTGTACTTTTATCCTCAAAATTATTGGCAGCAGAATGCTGTTGGAATATTCGAAATTCATCAAATCGCCGGGCAAATGAGAACAATTTTACGTTTTAATTCATGGTTTTTCATCGTTTACATCGCAATATTTATGGCCGGTTGCCGGCAAATTGCGTCAACAGATATGATTTTCAAAAGCCTTAACAGCGATTGGGAATTCAAAAAACCGACCGACACAACCTGGATGCCGGCAACAGTTCCAGGTACCGTTCACACCGATTTGCTCAACAATAAAATCATCGAAGAACCTTTTTACCGCGATCAGGAATTGAATCTTCAATGGATTGGGAAGGAAACCTGGATGTATCGTTCGACTTTTGACGTGGATAATGAAATCCTTCAAAAAGAAAATATATTCCTCAATTTTGAGGGCCTCGACACCTATGCCGAAGCCAGCCTCAACGGACAAACTATTTTAAACTGCGACAACATGTTCCGCACCTGGCAGGTTGATGCCAAACCTTTTCTTAAAGAAAAAGGAAATATTCTGGAAATTACTTTTTTGCCATCACAACTACAGGATTCGTTAAAAGCAGCTCAATTAACCTACAAATTACCCGACAACCGGGTTTTTACGCGCAAGGCGGCTTATCAATCCGGCTGGGACTGGGGTCCAAAGTTTGTAACCTGCGGAATCTGGAGATCGGTCAGTATTGAAGCCTATGACGAATTATTGATACAAAATATTTATATTTCTACCGACAGCCTCCTGGCCGGAAAGGCTGCAATGAGGCTCGAAGCAAACATTCTGAGTAGTAAAAATGGCAACGCAGCCTTCCGGTTTTATGTAAATGATAAAAAAACTGTTTGCACCAAAATTAATCTGGTGAAAGGGACAAATAATCTAAGTCTTCCTTTTGAGATCGAAAATCCTGAACTTTGGTGGAGCAATGGCCTGGGTGAGCCTCATCTTTATCAGGCCGGATTAAGGATTAATAATAGCGACGGATTTTCGGCGATAAAAAACACCAGCTTCGGCGTCCGCAAAATCGAACTTGTACAGGAACCAGATTCTATTGGCCGGTCGTTTTACTTCAAACTCAATGGGCAGCCGGTTTTTATGAAGGGTGCAAATTATATTCCTTCCGAAAGTTTCACCACCCGCACAACTCCCGAAAAATACAAAGCATTGATTTTATCAGCTAAAGCGGCTAATATGAACATGTTGCGTGTTTGGGGCGGTGGAATTTATGAAAACGATGTTTTTTATGACCTCTGCGACGAAAACGGAATTCTGGTGTGGCAGGATTTTATGTTTGCCTGCAATTTATATCCTGGCGGCGATGCGTTTATCGAAAACGTAAAAAAAGAGGCTGAGGACAACATCATCAGGTTGCGAAACCATCCCAGTGTCGCCCTTTGGTGCGGCAACAACGAAGTTGATGAAGCCTGGCACAACTGGGGCTGGCAAAAGCAACTTGGCTATTCCGAAAAAGACTCCATCGAAATCTGGAATAATTACCTCAAAGTTTTTGATCAGATAATTCCTGAAGCCATCCAAAAACTAGACCCTGAAAGGCCTTATCACCCTTCTTCACCTTCGATAGGCTGGGGAAGGAAGGAAAGTTTGCTGAGTGGCGATGCACATTATTGGGGCGTTTGGTGGGGAGAGCAGCCATTTGAAATTTACACCGAAAAGGTAGGGCGTTTTATGAGCGAATATGGTTTTCAGGGAATGCCATCCATGAATTCGATTGACAAATTTACACTTCCTGAAGACCTCAAAATTGGCTCACCAGTATTGCAGGCTCATCAAAAACATCCACGCGGCACCGAGCTTATCAATATTTACATGGAGCGTGACTATAAAATTCCGTCCGATTTTGAGGATTACATTTATGTGAGCCAGTTGTTACAGGCCGAAGGAATCACCTCAGCTATTGAAGCCCACCGACGCGCGATGCCGCGCTGCATGGGCACGCTTTATTGGCAACTCAATGATTGCTGGCCGGTTACTTCGTGGTCGTCGGTGGATTATTACGGAAACTGGAAAGCCTTGCATTACTTTGCAAAAGAGGCCT
>CAYOWJ010000379.1:0-3278 GCA_964407625.1 uncultured Lentimicrobiaceae bacterium | reverse complement strand
GGGCCATTTGAAACAAATAAACCATCATAGCTGATGGCCGAATAATCGTAATTCCACGGAACCCTGATCACTTCGGTATCGCGCATCAGCAACCGACGGATGATATTATTTTTCACCCCGCAGTCGACCAGCACGATTTTGTATTTTCCATGGCCGTAGGTGATCACTTTGCCGGTGCTCACTTCGGCAACCAGGTTGCGCTGGTTTGGGTCTTCAATGGCAACATCCTGATTTCCGGAAACGATTTTTCCTAACATCACACCTTTTTCGCGCAGTTTCTTAGTCAAAGCACGGGTATCCAATCCAAAAATCGCGGGAATCCTGTTTTCTTTAAGCCATTGGTCGAGGCTTTTGCTGGCGTTCCAGTGGCTGCTTTCGAAACTATATTCGGAGATGATCAACCCGGAGATTTGTATTTTCTCCGATTCGAAGAGCCGTAACATTCCATTTTCGATATCGGCATCCGGCACCCCGTAATTTCCGATCAAAGGATACGTCAGCACCAGAATCTGCCCGCGGTACGAAGGATCGGTGAGGCTTTCGGGATAGCCCGTCATCGCTGTATTAAAGACAACCTCCCCCGAAACTGAACCCTCAAATCCAAACGAAGTTCCCTGGTAGCTGCTTCCATCCTCAAGAATAAGTTTCGCCATGTTTTCTCTTTTCAAAATTACGTAAGCTAATGCCTGCAAAAATAAGGTTAAATCCCTATAATTTATCCCGCTGAGATAATTCCGTCAAAATCAGGCAGAAATTTCGCATTAAACCCTAAAACTTAATTTTAGGGTGGAAACATTATTATGAAACAGTGAATTTTACCTGGGGTTATCGGCAACTATCCCCGACTCCTTCAGGAATTTCCAGATGGCATCGAAACTATGGCTCATTTCGTTTTCATCGAAATCACCGTGCCTTTTGCCTTCAATAATCACAAGTTTGTTTTTAACATGATTTTGGTCGAGTGCATCATGCAGGAATTGGGCGTGAATAATCGGCACACAATTGTCGCGATCGCCGTGAATGGTCAATACAGGCGGAACAGCGGGATTTACATACATCAGCGGCGAACAGGTTTCGTAAATGTATTCTTTGGTTAACGAGTCGCCGGTTAAATTTCTGACGAAATCTGCTGAGTTCCAGAATCCGGCTATTTTCTCCATATCGCTTATTCCGAACCAGTTGATAACGGCCGCTACCCTGAGTTTGCGGGTTATTGGCTTTTCAGGGATAAAAATTTCGCGGTCATCTGTCATAAAACCTGTCATCAGGGCAAGGTGCCCACCGGCGGATTCGCCAGAAACAACAATTCTGGTCGTATCAAATTTATATTGGGCGGCATTTTCGTAAATCCAGTTCAGGGCATATCTGCAATCGGCTATACAGGCCGGAAATGGGGCCTGGTAAAGCAGACGGTAATCAATATTTACAACAGCAAAACCTTTGTCAATGTAAGGCATGATATTCAAATTGCGGATCGTGCGATTCAGGTCAGTCCAGCCTCCGCCATGGATGTACAAAAGAACCGGTTTCCTGTCTTCGGTAAACTCAACCCATGGATTTCCGCCCAGATTTTTTGCAGGGATGTACGCATCAAGTTGCAAAGCGATGCTATCAATGGTAAGATAGTTAATATTTGGAATTACAATTGATTTGCAGTACAGGCTTGTTACTGCGTCATTCTGAGCCGATAATTGCGGATTATCAAAAATATTCATTAGTAAAAATGAAAAATAAATGATGCTTTTAAGTAAATGTTTCATCATAAAATAGGCTTAATTGTGTCCAGACTAAAAACTCTTGATTTTGGGCTAAAGCCCGGTAACTGTCTGTTTTTCAATTGCCCCGACCTTAAGGTCGGGGCAATTCATGTCTGTGATCTTCAGGGCTTTAGCCACATTAATAAAATTTATAATACCTTTTTTAGACTGGACTTTTAAATGTTTTCTAAACTGTTTGTTTGTTTAATCGGGCGAAGTGTAATGTTCCATCGAAAACTTCATCAGTAAAAATCAACACTACTCAACAAACATCATCTTTTTTACATCCGAAAAGTTGCTTGTTCTGATTTTACAGGAATAAACTCCTCCGGGTAATTCGCTTGCATCAAAAGTGAACGAATGATAACCAGCCTCCATGACCCTATTGGCAAGGGTTTTTACCAACTTTCCCTGCCCGTCAAAAACTTCCAGAATGACTGAATCGGCATTTTTTAAACCAAATTTGATCTCGGTTGAATGATTAAATGGGTTTGGGCAGTTTTGAAGCAGACAATCATTCGCCGGAATCAGGTCTTCGATGCCGGCAGTGTTGATAACCGTGAACTCCACTTCATCCGACCAATCGCTCCATTTAAGATTCTGATCGCGGTAGCGTACTTTATAAAAGTAAGTATCACCAATATTTAGGGTTCCAACAGGCACTTTCACCTCAGTCAAATCAACACCGGAGTTAAGATTAATGGGCTGGAAAAAATTATCAACACCATAAATGTTTTGCCAATCGGTGGATTTTGAGAAAGCTGGTGCCGAGTAATTTCCTGAAATGCCGGTAACTAAAAAATGGGAAGTCATAAGTTCATCAGTGCCCGAAATATCGCTGGCATTGAGTTCAACATTTCCCTGTGCCGAATATGTTGGAGCGAAAACAACCGGCTTATCGGGTTTTGGCTGGTCAATTTTTCGATGCCACGAATCTGAAACTTCATTATCGAGCAAATAATCAACATTTCCCAGATCGAACATTTGCCCGGTGTAGGATTTGTCGGCAAGATCAAAATCGAAAAGCACATAAAAATAGTGGTCAATGGCAGTTTGCACCTGAGGATAATCAAAGTTGGTATATTCGCCCCATCGGTCTCTGTCGCCACCGCCACCACCAACACAGCTAATCCTGAAATCGCCGTTTTGGTTCGCGGCCTCCGATTCAACCACCCCCATTTCATAAGCATGGGTGTGTCCGTACGAAAGTTGCTGAACCTTTGAATATTTTTTCAAAACCCCCAAAATATCATCGGCAACATACGAAGTATTTCCTTCGCCCCAAAGCTCGCTAACCGGCGGATGATGCAGGAAGCAAAATACAAAATCAATGGAAGAATCATTCTCGGCCTCAAGCAATTTGGCGTCCAACCACTCTTTTTGGGTTTCGCCATAAGTGCCGATAACATTGGTATTCATGCCAACCAAAAGAATCCGGGGCATGCGGTAAGTCCATATTTTCTCGAAAAGCGGATGTGAAGATGGGAAGGCCGAAAACTCGTCGTATTTGATGTATTTATA
>CAYOWJ010000378.1:0-3286 GCA_964407625.1 uncultured Lentimicrobiaceae bacterium | reverse complement strand
GGGAAGAATATTGCTGCAATACCGGTAATTAAAACCATCAAAATCATGACCACTGGCGTCACCGGACTAAAACTGAACGAGGGTGAAACCAGTGAAGGTAAAATCCCGGTAACGGCGCCCAAAATTCCGATGGTAAGGCCGGCAATCAAAATAAACAGGTTTTCGAGGAAGATGATTTTGAAAATTTGCGATTTCCGGTAGCCCAGCGCCAGCAATAAGGCCAGTTCGTTTTTGCGCTCGAGGATGTTGCGAAGCAGCACAATTCCGAGTCCGATAGTTCCGATAAGCACACCCAAACCGCCAAGCATCATGAAAACCGTGAGATAAGTATTTGTGACAACATTAAACTGCGCCAATCGTTCGGAGGCTGGGGTAATTTCGATGCCGTAATCGACGAAAGTGCTTTTAAGCAATTCGCCGACTTCATTTTTTATTGCATCATCAGCCTGCACAAGCATGATTTTTGAACCGCTCACCGACGGAAAATGAACGCTGAAAAGGCTGTCGGAAATAAGCAGGTTTCCCTGGAAAATGGAGTTTTCCAAACCCGCTATCAACACAAGTTTCAGCGCTTTTCCTGATTCGTCGGTATAAAAAAGGGTATCTCCGATAGATTTTTTAAGTCCCCAGGTTAAAACGCTTTGGTCGGCAATGGCCGGAATAATTCCGGGAGCAAAGGGTTTGTCCAGCGATTTCCAAACCTGCTTCTTTTCAATTCCGGCTAAGATGTTAGCAAACGAAAAGGCTTCCTTTTTTTGAAATCCGGAAGGATCAACGCCAAGAATGACAGGCTGCCTGACCGAGTTAAGATTCAGACAACTGGCATCATCGCCATCGAGCTTATGAAACTGAACAAATTTTACATCACTAAATAAAGGGTCATCTTCAAGGTTAACTTTGCTTTTTCCGGTTTCGGTGTTGAGGTCGAAAAGAATGGGAATGGTTGTTTGTGCCCAGAACTGATAACCTCCTGTACCGGAAGATGGCCGGTTTTCGGTGCCATAAAAAGTCTTTCGGTTTGCCGCCGTAATGATGATGCTGAAAGTGCCGATCGCGAGTAAAATGATCGCCGCAAGGCTGCGGTTTTTATTCCGGCTGATGTATTTCAACGCCAGCTTAAAAATATCCGGGTTCTTAACAAATTTATGACCGCCATGCCGGTTTATCAGCAGGTCGGTAAATGCAAAGCAGCCCATCATAATAAGCGCGCCAGCCGGGAGAAACATTCCAGCATTTACTTCTTTATCAAAAAAAAGCGAAAAGGCCACCATCAGCAGTGCCGCCGAAATCGTAAAAATACCTGCAATGATGTTTCGGGAAATTTTTTTTGGGGTGAATTTCGAAATATCAGCCAGGTTAATTTTAATGAGATTTGTCAATGGCTGTTTCAATTTTCGTCGGGTGATAAGAAAAACTGATAAAAGTGCCAGGATAATTCCCGCTAAAGCACTGATAAATAAGGTAACAGGTTGGATAAAAACCTGCAGCATATTGGTTTGCACGGCACCCTGCCACACCGAATTAAGCCCTTTCAGCAGGGCGAGATTGTATAAAATTCCAGCTCCAATGCCGGCAATGCCGCCAATGATCGCAGTGACGACGGATTCGCTAAACCTGATCCTTACAATCTGCCTGCTGTTGAAGCCAAGCGCCGCAAGCACGCCTGTTTCGCGGCTCCGTGTTTCGGTATTGAGCGAATAAATTAAAACAATGAGCAAAATCCCGGCGGCAATCACAAAAAAACTCAGGCTCAGGAAAAGGCCTCCGAAATCGACAGCGTTTTCCGCGGCATGCAAACCATCCTGCAGCACAGGTGTAAAAGCCAATCCCAACAATGCCGGATCGAGGTTTTTGATGATTTTTTCGCTGAGTTTTTCTTTCGAAATATCACTTGTGTTGAAGCGGATGGCCGTTTGATTTCCAAAAGTATTGTCCCACATTTCGCGCCCGGCCTCCATCGAAACAATGGCTTTTGGCGTTCCTTTGAAGCGGTTCCAGTAATCCTCGTCTTTGTCGCGGATTTTTTTAAGATCGATCGGGATGCCGGTTTCCCAATCGCTGCAGTTGGCGGCTTCCGAAATTCCAGGAAACATGGGCATAAGCGATTCGTTGATAAATTCACCCTGGATGGGGATGATGTTTTTCACGACAAAGCGCCTGCTTTTCTCAGCAAGCTTTCTCATTGGCCCCATCACAAAATAATCCAGCGTCACCGAATCCCCGGTTTTCAAACCCAAATCTTCGGCCAGCCATTCGTTAATGATGATTTCATTTTTGGATAAACTTTCCTGAAAAAGATTTCCCGAAAGGGCTGAAACAAACGAATAAGGTGTTGATTTATCGTTAAAACGGATGGCATTTACCAGATAAGTCAGCACGGATTCATTGGGCAGATCAAGCTTTTCGATGGTTTCGGAAATGGGTTTATCGATAAAAATCCTGTCCGACAACATTTCAAATTTCCCTTCCTGATCAAGATCGCGGATTTTGAGTCCGGCATCAGCCAATTGCCAGCTTTGGTTAAGAATTTCATCCAGCTTTTGCGAATTGAGCCTGGCATCGTCACCAGCAACAACAATGAGATTTGCCAATCCCGCCATCCCGAGTTTTCCAGAAAGAAAATCGATCTGCAAAAACACATTAAATGGCGCTGTTTGGTTGCTGTTCAGGCTAAATCTTCCAGCCTGGCTGTCGGTGGCGATGGCTTTGACTTTTAATCTCATGGCTATCGCCGGATTTTCGTCAGAAACAAAGGGCGCATTGAGCGGAATCAGATTTGCCTTTTCGACGCGCAGCAGGAACGTTTCGCCGGCTTTAAGATTCAGTGTGTTTGCCGTATTTTCGCTGATGATGGCCTCATTGGGCAGCAAATCCGGCAACGGGATTTCAAAAAAACGACCAAAAGCGGGGTCAATTCCCACAACCTGCACCTCGTTGATGCGGGAATTTGTTTCGTTGTTGATGGCCATGCCGCGAAGCATCAGGATCGGTGCAGCATCGGACTGCCCTTTTTCGGAAATGTCGTTGGCAAGACGGGGTTCGAAAAACCGATCGCGGGCAGCAAGCGCAAATGTCGTTTTTCCAAGCCTTTTTCTGACCAGTTCTTCCAGACTAAATTTTACCGAATCGCCAACCACCAACGCGCCGGTCAACACGGCGGTACTGAGCAAAGTTGCTGCAAACAGCGCCAGGTGCTGCTTCCGGTAATATTTTAAACTTCTGAGAATGAATTTAAGAATTGACATGTTTTTTATTTTCGATTCTAAAACTAAAGTTGCCAGTTGCC
>CAYOWJ010000377.1:0-3293 GCA_964407625.1 uncultured Lentimicrobiaceae bacterium | reverse complement strand
CGATCTGGATGTAGCCTCCTGATTTGAAATCCAGCGATTCGCCTTCGGGCAACTGAACCACAAATTCTTTGATGAAAGTAGCCACGTTGCGGTTTGAAACCACCGTGCATTCCCATTTTTTAATTCCAAAAACTTCGTGGGGGACTTCAATTTTCATGTCCTCACGAACCTTAACCTGGCAGCCCAGGCGCCAGTGATTCATTTGTTCCTTGCGGGTAAAATATCCTGTTTCGGTAGGTAAAATGGAGCCGCCACCTTCAAAAACCTGGCATTTGCACATGGCACAAGTTCCGCCACCACCGCAAGCTGAAGGGAGAAATATTTTCTCGTTGGCAAGTGTCGAAAGCAGGCTTGATCCTCCGTTCACATCAATCACACGGTCTTCGTTGATTGTAATTTTTACCGGTCCGGAAGGAGCAAGTTTAGCTTTTGCATATAACAACATGGCAACCAGCAAAAGCATAACACCCAGAAAAATGCCTGTGGCCAATAATATGAGGTTAAAAATTCCCATTACTATGATCATAATAATTTCAGATTTTTAGATTTTAATACCCATAAAACTCATAAAAGCTATGGCCATCAGGCCAGTAATGATAAACGAAATGCCCAGTCCGCGTAGTCCCGGGGGAATCGCTGAATAGCTGATTTTTTCCTTAATTGCTGCAATGGCCGTAATCGCCAAAAACCAGCCAACACCCGAACCAACCGCATAAACTGTTACTTCGCTGATTGTTTGATAATCGCGTTCCTGAACAAACAGGGCAACACCCAATATGGCGCAGTTAACAGCGATTAATGGAAGGAAAATACCCAGCGCGTTATACAAAGGTGGCGAAAACTTCTCAACAAACATTTCTACCAATTGAACCATGGCAGCAATTACTGCAATGAAAATCAGGAAGCTGAGATAACTCAGATCGAGGTCAGCAAGATCGGCTGAAAGCCATTTCAGTGCACCTGGTTTCAATACATAAAAATCAACAAGCCAATTGAGCGGGGCAGTTATCAGCAAAACAAAAATAACCGCAATTCCTAATCCGACCGAGGTTTTTACTGTTTTTGATACTGCCAGGTAGGAACACATGCCTAAGAAATAGGCAAAAATCATATTGTCAATAAAAATCGACCTGACAAAAAGATTAAATAAATTTTCCATACAAATTCCTCCTGTCCAAATTAAGATTTATCAATTAATTCGCGATTTTTGCTGCGCTGAAGCCAGATGATAACCCCAATAATAATGAGCGCCATTGGTGGAAGAATCATCATCCCGTTATTTACATAGCCTGCATCAAATGCGGCCTGAGGAATGATGTTGATCCCGAATAATTTTCCAGAGCCAAACAATTCGCGTATAAAAGCAACTGCAACTAATATTGCTCCATAGCCAATTCCGTTTCCAAGACCGTCAACAAACGAAGGCCAGGGTTTATTGCCCATCGCAAAGGCTTCAAGACGGCCCATCAGGATGCAGTTGGTGATAATCAGACCTACGAAAACCGACAGTTTTTTACTCACATCATAAACGTAGGCTTTCAAAACCTGGTCAACAATAATTACGAGTGTTGCCACTACCACAAGCTGAACAATAATTCTTATCCGTGAAGGAATTGTATCGCGCAAGGCCGAAATGATCAGGTTTGAAAAAGCTGTAACGATCATTACAGATAAGGCCATCACGATAGCTGGTTTCAACTGTACGGTTACTGCAAGTGCTGAGCAAATTCCCAGAACCTGCACGGTGATAGGATTTTCGAGGTTAAACGGATTTTTGAGCAGCTTCAGGATTTTCGCTGAAAACAAAGGCTCATGTTCCTTTTTAATATTACTGTTCATGTTGTGCGTTTGTTTTAAAGTATGATTCATAATTTATCAAACAGTCGTTGAGCATGTATTCAAGCCCTTTGCTGGTAATGGTTCCTCCCGATATTGCATCAACATTGTGAATGTCGTCGGGTTTGGCGCCGCCTTTTAACACGCCAATAGAAACAAATTTTCCATCAGCATCAAAAATCTGCTTTCCATCAAAAGGTTTCTCAAACATTGGAGTATTGATTTCAGCACCGAGGCCGGGGGTTTCGCCTTTGTGGTCGAAAACGGCACCATAAACGGTATTAAAATCATTTTTAAAAGCCAAATATCCCCAAACTGGCCCCCATAACCCTTTGCCGCGCACCGGAACAATGGTGTAATTTTTACCATCATCGAGGGTAGCGATAAAAACAGGTAGTTGTTGCTGTTCTGCAGGTTTCTTCAGTTCAATTGCAAGGTCAACACTAAAAGCATCAACACCAGCAATTTCCTCACCTTTATTGTTGATGGTAAGTGTTTTGGTGATATACTTTTTGTAAGCTTCCATTGCATCTTTTACTGTGGTTTCGATATGAACAGATTCCAGGATGTTCTGCATTTTTTCGATTCTGATGTTGTCCTCCTGGCGTGGTTTTAGACCCGTGGCGACAAAGGTGAGCGAAACGGCTACCAGTATCACCATCACTATGGAGTAAATAACGATATACTTATTGCTGTGCATCTTTACCGGTTTTATTTGTTCTGTAATAAAAGTTTCGATCGTTTAAGCCGCTTGCTGATGTTCGACTGAATAACGTAGTGGTCGATCAGCGGGGCAAAGGTGTTCATTAGCAGGATGGCAAGCATCATACCTTCGGGATAGGCCGGGTTAAATACCCTGATCATAATGGCAAACACCCCAACCAAAATGCCGTAAATCCATTTTCCACGGTTGGTTTGTGCTGAGGTTACCGGGTCGGTGGCCATAAAAACCAGTCCAAAGAGGAACCCGCCCATCATGATGTGTGTCAAAGGATCTATACGCATGTATTCGTTGGCATCTGCGGCATTAAAAATCAGCGTCATTCCAACACCTCCTATGAGCGTTGCCAGCATAATTCTCCAGCTTCCTATACCTGTAAAAAGTAAAATAGCTGCACCAATCAGGATGGCAATTTTGGAGGTCTCACCAATAGAGCCTGGGATGGTTCCAATGATCATATCGCTCAACTCGGGAAGTTTGTCAAAAAAACCTACTCCTGCATTTCCAAGTGGCGTAGCTCCTGAATAACCATCAACCACATTTGAGCCTTTGTTTAAGCCCCAAACCCAGACATTGTCGCCGCTCATGTCGGCAGGATAAGCAAAAAACATAAATGCACGGGTTAAAAGTGCAGGGTTAAAAATGTTCATCCCTGTACCGCCAAAGGCTTCTTTGCCAATGACAACGGCAAAAATTGTCGAAACGGCTACCATCCAGAGTGGAATGGTCACCGGGA
>CAYOWJ010000376.1:0-3294 GCA_964407625.1 uncultured Lentimicrobiaceae bacterium | reverse complement strand
CAGGCCAATGCGTTTAATTTTATCGAAGGTTTTCCCGAAAAATTTGAAACTGTGGTTGGCGATCGAGGCGTTCAGCTTTCGGGAGGCCAAAGGCAGCGCATCGCCATTGCACGCGCCATTTTGAAAGACCCGGATATTCTTATACTGGATGAAGCAACCAGTTCTCTGGACACCGAATCGGAAAGGTTGGTTCAGGAAGCCCTCGAAACGCTCATGAAAAACCGGACATCCATCATTATTGCCCACCGTCTCACCACCATACGCGATGCCGATAAAATTCTGGTTATTGATGGAGGCGAAGTTAAAGAAACCGGCACCCACGACGAATTGATGGCTTTGGAAAATGGGATTTACCGGAATCTTAATACCCGGCAGGTTGAGGTTTTATCATAAATAAAATCATTCATTGCGAAAATTTGAAAATCCGATAATTTTGAAATTAAACTGTTACATTTGTTTAAAAAATTATGATATGAATATTCAGGCCAAAAAATTAGAATTAATCGAAGAGTTCATCAAAATTGATGATGAGGAATTAATTTCCAGTCTCGAATTGATGATTAAAACCGAAAAGAAAAGGCTGATAGATAAAGTAAAACAACCGATGTCGCTTGACGAATTCTATAAAATGATTGATCAGGCAAAGCAGGATAGCGAAAACGGACGAGTTATCCCACACCAGGATTTAAAAGAAAAAATAAAGTCGTGGAAATAAGCATTGAATGGTCTGATCTATCTGAAAAGCGGTTGAAGGAAATATTTGATTATTACACTTCAAGCGCAAATTATGGAATTGCACGAAAAATAGTTAACCAAATTGTTGATCATGTTTCGGTATTAGAAACAAACCCATTAGCTGGCCAAAAAGAGGAGCTGCTTGCACATTACCCGGAAGAATACAGATACCTTGTTCAAAGCAATTATAAGATTATTTATTGGTTTGCCTCAGGCAAGATTACTATTGCCTCAGTATTCGATTGCCGGCAGAATCCAATCAAAATGAAGAAATTATAGTCATCCAAAAGAAGTTATTTTCTATATTTCAGGAAGCCCTCGAAACCCTGATGAAAAACCGCACTTCCATCATTATTGCCCACCGCCTCACCACCATACGCGATGCCGATTAAATTCTGGTTATTGACGGGGGCGAAGTTAAAGAAACCGTTACCCACGACGAATTGATGGCTTTGGAAAATGGCATCTACAAAAACCTGAATTACCGGCAGGTTGAGGTTTTATCATAGATTGTGTCAAGAATTTCCCCATCTCAGTTTTACATCTGTAATTAGAATTTCACAAACTTACTTTTAACAAATGGTTTTGCGTTCTTTATCAAAATGTTAATCTATCGTTAAAAACAGAAATTTTTTTGCTTTTCACGAAATAGTGCATATATTTGACTTCTGTAATTAACACATAAAAATTTACGAGTTATGCCAGAAACAGAAGAAACAAAGCCAGCATCCTTTAGCAAGCTAAACCTTTCAGAAGCTTTACTTGCACCGTTAAATGCCATATTCGAGGCACAGGTTCATGCCGCCCGTTCGTTCCTGAGTTTTATCCTTCAGATGGGTTTCAGGCATAAATATACCCCTGCCGATATTAAAAATCTTGAAGAAGATAAGGAAACCAATAAAGAAGTGCTTGCGACAATCAGAGAAGAGCAGCAAGCCAGGATAGAAGTTGAAAGGTTGCGTACATTGCAGAGAGATGGCACGATTACCAACGAACAATTCCTCGAATTGAAACTGCTGCTCAGCAAATGGGACGATCTTCACTCGCAGGATTTTATTTATATTGATGAGGATGGAAAGGAAAACTGGGTTTCGATACCAAATCTTGCGTTAATACCGGTGAAGCCGCTTTCGATCGATAATGCCAGTTTTCAGTTTAATATGAGCATTAACGATAAATACGAAAACTACAACACCATCAAAGGATCGGCAAAAGCTGACTACGAGAGGCCGTGGTTTCTTATCCAGCCCAAGCGCCTTACGGGAAATATCGCTTCCAAAAGTGCAACCGAAAACCAGGCAACAATCTCTATACAGATCAGCGTAAAAAGTACCGAGATGCCAAATGGCCTTAACCGGTTGCTTACCATGATGAACGAAAGCAGCCGTATTTTACCTGTCGAAAACAGACCCGAAAAAATATAGTATAAATTTCATTAAACATTAAAATTATGGCACAAGACGATCCAAAACCCAAAGCTGGTGCTGAACCAGAAAATAAAATGACTGTTTCACCAGCCGAATTTGAGAAAATACCGCTCGAATTCATCATTGCAACACCCTTGCTCACCACCATTAATGCGCATAAAATGGCGGCAAACGCAACCCTGGAGTTTATCAATCAGCTAAAAAATACGCCAAATGCTGAGTTTACGGTACAAGTTAAAAATGTTGGAGCCGATGGTAAAGAAACGCTCCAGGACCGCAAGATTTCGGTGCCTTTGCTTTCGATAGTAAAAGTTCCCAGCCTTAATTTCGATTCGTTGGATGTAAGTTTTAATTACAGCATTCAGCAGGTTTATAAAGGATCATCCGAAAAATCGGCCTCGCTGAAAGGTGATATTAAAACCACCGGATTGTTGAGCAAATTTGTAGGAGCAAGTTTTAGCGGTTCCATCGAGAAGAGATCCAGCGAGGAATTATCGACAAGCAGGAGCGGAAACCTCGAAATCAAGATTCATGTCAGCGAATCGGCAACGCCTCCGGGCCTGCAAAAGATTATTGACGCCATGGTGGCAGGAATCAATAACCAAACCGAGGGATAAAAATCAGGAAAAGCAAGTAAATGGCCGGCACCGAAAAAAAGTACGATTTAGATTCCTTTTTGTCAGTCATCCTCGGGGAGGTGGTAAAAGCCGATTTAACCATGCAGGACAGGCAACTTGATGCATGGAAGCATTTTGCCGACAACAAACCCCGTGGTGGAGGCATCAACGATGATATTGATGATGGCTGGGCGCAACAGCGTTATCTCACCCTTGATGAAGTGAAATTTAAATTTAATGCCAGGTTGGTGCCGGATAGCTTTTTAAAAAGGATGAAACAAGGCTTGCGGTATATTTTTGGAAAATATAATCCGCAGGCCTTTTATCAAACCGGCGAAATCAATTTTGCCAAATCAGGAGACAGCGATTCTTTTGAAGTGACAATTACAGTGAAAAAGCAGGAAAATGGAAAGATTAAAATCAGCTACGAGCCTGCCGATGAACTGACAAAAAAAGTTTTTCTAACCAGCCCGTTTTTACAAAAATATACATGAGTTTATTAACAAACCAAACAA
>CAYOWJ010000375.1:0-3302 GCA_964407625.1 uncultured Lentimicrobiaceae bacterium | reverse complement strand
ATTCTTCCAAATCAGCAGATTATTATCCCCGCCGGATGGAGCGGAATCTCAAGTTACATCCAGCCTGCTGATGCAAATATCGAATCGGTGATGGCTGATGTTTTATCCGAATTAGTCATCATGTACAATTACGATAATCAAATCTATTATCCGGCCTATAACATCAACACCATCAACAATTGGGATTCTCAGAAGGGTTATTTTATCAAGCTAAATGATGAAGTAACGCTGAATATCTGCGGAAGCAAAGCAGAAAATCTTACACTCAACCTCACCGCAGGCTGGAACATTATCCCTGTTTTATCCAGCCAGGATGTTCCTGTCACAGACGTTTTTGCTCCACTCGGAAGTATTCTGACGATTATTAAAGAAGTTGCCGGATATCAGATTTATTATCCCGAATACAGCATTTATACCTTAAACAAGCTGATGCGTGGTAAAGCTTATCTTGCAAAAGTTACCGAAGATTGCAGCATTACTTTTCCTGAATCTTTCAACAAATCGCAGATAAACAATCCGCAATCATTTATTGATGTTCCGGATACCTGGGGTGAAATTATTCCAACTCCTTCGTCTCACCAGATTATTTTCCCGGCAACAATTACAAGTTCGCTCAATCGGAGCGATGTAATTGGTGCTTTTTCGGCGGATGGTTTGTGTACAGGTATGTTACTAATTGACGGTAGCCAAAGCGCAGGCGCGCTCACGGTTTATGGCGATGACGCTTATACTTCGGCCAGCGATGGATTGATTGAAGGCCAAATGATTTCGTTTAAACTTTTCAAAGTGGAGACATCTACCGAATTTGACTTCCAGTTGCAGTTTGACCAAAGCATGAATGACGGACATTTTGCCAACAACGGGATCTCACTGGTAAAAGCAATGAATCTGCTAACGGTAAACGAAATCAACACTTCGGTTGCGCCAAACATCTATCCAAATCCTGCCAAAGACATTGTTAACATTGGGTTTAACGGAATTTCGACTGTTACTTTTGATGTGAAGATAATGAATGCTTTTGGCGAAGTTGTGAAAAATATAAAATCTGCCGAAACCGCAACCTCACTCGATGTTACCGGGCTTGCAAAAGGTGTTTATTATCTCAGGATTTCCACCGGCAGCGAGGTATTTATCGAAAAATTGATTTTGCAATAACCGAAAGGTATAAAAAAACCGGCTTTTGCCGCTTTGATTAAAAAACCCTGCTTCACGATGAGGCAGGGTTTTTTATTTGGTGAGGGGTGGATGATCATTGGGCTTCATAAAAAGGGAAGGAAACTCCCTGACAAATTTTTCCTGACGAAAACCGCTATCAAAATCCAAAAAAGAACCCCGACAATATTTTGATCCTGTCGGGGTTAAGATGTTTCAGTTTGATTACAAACTCTTGATTTCGGCGACCAGCTTTTGTAGTGTTGCTTTGGCATCACCAAAAAGCATCCGGTTTTTAGGATGATAAAAAAGATTGTTTGGGATTGCGGCATAACCTGCTGCCATACTTCGTTTCATCACGATGATATTTTTCGCATCCAAAGCTTTAATAATCGGCATTCCATAAATCGGGCTTGAAGGATCGTCTTCAGCAGCCGGGTTTACCACATCGTTGGCTCCAATCACGATAACCACATCGGTATTGTTCATCTCGTTGTTGGCATCTTCCATTTCGACAAGTTTTTCGTATGGAACATCGGCTTCGGCAAGCAAAACATTCATGTGTCCCGGCATTCGTCCGGCAACCGGGTGAATGGCGTATTTCACTTCGACACCTTTTGAAGTCAGCAGGTTATCCAGCTCATGGCACAAATGCTGAGCCTGGGCCACTGCCAATCCGTAACCCGGAACGATAAATATTTTTTGGGAGTAGCTTAATAAAATTGAAGCATCGCTCAACGAAATCTCTTTAACTGTTTTATCAGCAGCTTCGGTGCCACCGGCTCCGGCAACGCCAAAAGCGCCGATAATTACATTGAGCAGCGACCGGTTCATCGCATTACACATCAGGATGGTGAGAATTGTTCCCGACGATCCAACCAAAATACCACCGGTTAACATCGCCTGGTTGCCATAAAGAAATCCACCCATTGCCGCAGCAACACCCGTAAATGAGTTGAGCAACGAAATAACAACCGGCATATCGGCACCGCCAATGGGCATTACAAAAGTTACTCCATAAATCAGAGCGGCAGCAGCAAAAAGATAAATCGGCAGGTTATTGTCGGTTTGAGGTTTCATGAAAAGGATCAAAACAAGTGCAACCAGCATCACCACCAGGAAAGTAAGGTTTACAATCCTGAGCACCGGATGTTTGATGTCGCCGATACGTCCATCAAGTTTTCCAAAAGCAATCATGCTTCCGGCAAACGATACACCTCCGATCATTAATCCCAGCAAAATAGCGATACCTTCGCCATTCAACATGTGCGAGGCATCCAGCGAAGCAAAATGATTCTGCATTTTGGGAAATTCCATCAACGAAATTAAAGCGGCGCAGGCACCTCCCATTCCATTAAATATCGAAACCATCTGAGGCATGGCCGTCATTTTTACTTTAACGGAGGCATACCAGCCCACGAACGAACCAATGGCCAGGGCAACTACGATCCATCCAATATTTTTAATCCCAGCCGATTCGATGGTTCCATCGGCAAGTTCGACATTGGTTTTATGAAAAAGAATCGTGAAAAGAATGGCGGCACCCATTCCGGCAGCAGCCCAGAGGTTGCCCGAACGTGCAGTTGCAGGATGGCTGAGTTTTTTTAATCCGAGGATAAAAAGTACCGATGCTACCAGATAAGAAAACTCAAGTATCGAGAGCTGGGAGGTCAAATTTGTGAATGTTTCCATATTTTGTCCTCCTAATTTTTCTTTTTCTTAAACATTTCGAGCATCCTGTCGGTAACCACAAAACCCCCAACAACATTGAGCGTACCCAGAATTACGGCCACAAAACCGAAAATGAGCGAAAGCGTGTTTTCGGCATGACCCATCACGATGATAGCGCCGATAATTACTACGCCATGGATGGCATTACTCCCCGACATAAGCGGGGTGTGAAGCACCGCCGGAACATGCGAAATGACTTCTATTCCAAGAAACACCGACAAAGTGATGATAAAAATCATCTCCTTGTATTCCAGGAAAAACTTAAAAACTTCTTCCATGAATATTATTATTTATTGATTGATAACTGATTTAATTCGTTCGTGTACAATTTCAGATTGATGCGTTACGGCGGTACCTTTTACAATATCGTCGTCCCAGTTGAGGTTTAGCCCGCCATCTTTGGTGATGATAAGTTTAAG
>CAYOWJ010000374.1:0-3303 GCA_964407625.1 uncultured Lentimicrobiaceae bacterium | reverse complement strand
GGTTGTAGTATTTTCTTATTTTTTGATATTGGTAGCATGATTTTGGATGAATGAAATTTGACCTTCAAATTCATGCTTTCACCTATTAGCCCTTAATTTTTTCATTAATGCCGGTGTCTGTATTTGGGGTTCAGATTTTTGCTTTCATCAGGTAAAGATCGAAAAAGATGAATTGATTTGGATCCCATTTTTTATTGGTGAAGTAAAATACATGATTCATTTTCGTGGAGAACTTTGATTTTTAGGAATTTGATAGTATCTTTATCCGATCAATACCTAAAAATGTTCGGCTATGAAAAAAATATTTATTTTCCAGTTGTTGTTGGCTATTTCATTTGCCTTGCCGGCAGATGTTATCGAGAAAGCCTACCATTTCTCAAATCTGCAAATCTCTGAAGCCAACGGATTTCACGTAATCCGGTTTAATGATGCGATGCAAACCGGGCTATCCGGAGAACCGATGCTTCCCTATTTTTCGGTTTCTTTGATTCTCCCGCCGGGTCATATTGCCAGAAGCATCGAAATTATTCCGGGTGAAGAGGTCTTTTTGGATGGCGTATACCTGATTTATCCCATGCAAAACGTACAGCCCATATCTGAAGGCGGATCCGGCATTTTTATTAAAAATGAAGCTGTTTATCTGAAGGATGGGATTTATCCTGAAAAAATGACCGGACAGTTATCCACCTCCTTTTTAAATGGCTATTCGATAGCAATGTCGGCCTTTACTCCGGTAAAATACAATCCTGCCAAAGGAAAATTATCGTATTTTAAAAGTGTTAATATCAGAATAATTACAATTCAGGATAATAAAGCTGAGATAGCCCTTCAAAACCTGAATTCATCAGAAAATGTGATCGAACGATTTGGCAGAATGGTGCAAAACATGGAGGCTCTGAGCGTTTATCCTGTGCGCGATAATCAGAGCAACGGTTATCAGTTGCTCATCATAACACCGTCACAATTTGAAAATGCTTTTCATCCCTTGACCGAACTTTACAAAACCCGCGGGATCATTGCTGAAGTTGCCACAACAGAAATCATTTATTCGACTATGCCAGGTTTGGATAATCCCGAAAAAATCAGAAACTATATTATTCAGGAGTATCAAAATCATGGTGTCGAATACGTTACGCTGGGCGGCGATGTGGAGCATATTCCATATCGTGGCTTCTATTGCACGGTTCAATCTACATCAGTTTATACCGACAATAATATTCCTTCCGACCTTTATTATTCAGCTTTGGACGGCAACTGGAACCCGGATAGTGACAATCTTTGGGGCGAAATAGGTGAGGAAGATTTGTTGCCCGAAATTGGTGTGGGCCGGATGTCTTTCACCAGTCTTACCGAACTCAATGTAATGCTTAACAAAATGATAAATTACCAGGCAGAGCCTGTAATTGGCGAGCTTCGAAACCCGCTTCTGGCCGGTGAATTCCTTTGGAGCGATCCTGAAACTTACGGCTCTGATTATCTTAACCTGTTAATTGGTTTCCAGGATGATAATGGTTACGAAACTACCGGAATCCCAACAGACCACACCATCGAATTCCTTTATGACGAAAATGGCAAATGGACACAGGCAGCGATAATTCAAAAAATCAATGAAGGTCATTCATTTATTCATCATATCGGGCATGCCAACACCACTTATGCAATGCGGCTTTCGAACCCCGATATTACCGATGCAAATTTTCAATCGGTTAATGGTATCACCCACAATTTTACTTTGGTTTATTCGCAGGGGTGCAAATGCGGTGCTTTCGACAACAACGATTGTATCGCTGAACGAATGCTTAACATCAATAATTTTGCTGTAGCGGTGGTGATGAATTCCCGTTATGGCTGGTTCAACGAGGGTCAGACCGAAGGACCTTCGGCTCATCTGCACCGTGAATTTGCCGATGCACTTTACCATCAAAAGGAAAGCCATATCGGGATGGCGCACACCATTTCGAAAATTGAGACTGCACCCTGGGTTAATGCGCCCGGGCAGTGGGAGCAGGGTGCGTTACGCTGGTGTTTTTATGATTGCAATGTTTTGGGCGATGCTGCACTGAATATCTGGACCGATGAACCTATCGAAATCATAACAAACTTGCCGGATACCATTTCATTGGCTGCAACTACTGTTTCGGTTACAGTTTTACAGGACAACTCGCCGGTTGAAGACCTGAGCTGCGTTTTTATTAAAGAAGGAATCATTTATGGAACGGCAAAAACCAACGCTGCCGGCCTGGCTGAAATCATTTTTACCACACCACTTGCCGATACCGGGCAAGCTACGATTTATGTTTCGGGGTATAACTGCCTCCTGCACAAATACACAGTTTTTGTAGCTCCTGGTGGCCCGTTAATCCATCAAATCAACCTTGGTGGCAACTGGGCCGGAGTTTCATCAGCTTTAGTCCCTGCTGACAGCAGCATTGAATCGGTTTTTAAAGATATTCAGAACAACCTGCTGATAGTGAATAACCTTAAAGTTTTTTACCAGCCAGGCAATAGTTCAAATACTTTGATTACCTGGAACTATAAATCCGGTTATTTTATCAAAACAAGCCAGCCTGTCAATCTGAACATCCAGGGGACGCTGCCAACCGACAAAAGCATCACCATTTATTCGGGATGGAACCTGCTTCCGGTACTTTCACAAACGGAGGTTCCGGTAACGCAATTATTTGCCGGTCAGCTCGGCAACATTGAAATCATAAAAGATGCAATCGGTTTAAACATCTATTGGCCCGAAATGCAGATCGAAACCCTGCAAATGTTGCTTCCAGGCAAATCTTATCTTTTAAAAGCCAACAAGGATTTTGAAATTGGTTTTTAAGCAAACAAAAAGGGCATTTTTTTGAGAAATTTATGATAAAGCGTTGATTATTAGAATAAAAAGATAGCTATGAGTAAGTTAGTTTTAACTATCCCAACAGAAGAAATAATTAAGGATAAGATTTACTTTTTGCGCGGACAAAAAGTAATGTTAGATAAGGATATTGCTTTACTTTATGGTTTGAAACCTATTCGTTTGCGTGAACAGGTTAAAAGAAATCTAAACCGTTTTCCTGAGACATTTATGTTCCAACTTACCGATGATGAAGTGCTTTTGATGGTATCGCAATTTGCGATACCATCAAAAAAGCATTTGGGTGGATTTCTGCCTTATGCTTTTACCGAACATGGGGTGTTAATGCTTGCAAATGTACTCAAGAGTGATCGTGCCATTCAAATGAGTGTGAGAATAATAGAGATTTTTGTAAAACTTCGCGAAATGCTCTCGGCGCACAAAGATATTTTGCTTAA